>FR879579.1 GCA_000434475.1 Dialister sp. CAG:486 | reverse complement strand
AGAAATATTTTCCATACCCATTCTTTGTCCATTCTCATGAGTATACTGGAAGAAAAGCTGATGTATAGACAGCTGAAAAGTATTTCCTAAGGAGGAGATAAGATGAATGACAATGAAAACAATCTTCCTGAGATTCCATTTGGAAATAGGGATGATGCGAATGTGATGGCGAGTAAAGCATTACAACAGTGGGCAGAGCAGTTTTATGCTAAGATGGTGGAAGAGAAACAGGCAGAGGAAGAGCCATCCATGTTGGATCAATTATTAGACAAGGTGGGAGAGTATGTGGATCAGGAAATAGAGCAGCTGCCAGCAGAGGAGCAGGAAGCTGCTGTGATGAAATTGGCGGAAACGGCAGATACCTTGGTGGATGCGATAGATAAAGCCTATACGGTCACGGAAAAGGCTTGTGATTCTATCATTGATTCCTTGGATGAACTGGAAAAATGGATCGATAAGTGGTAATTGGTTATTAGTTGTCGGTTGTTTGGCCTAACAACTAACAACCAACAACAATCGGTAATCCAGATTTTTGCTATTGAAAATTGAATTATCGAGGTAGTTATTTTATGGGAAGGAGAACCATATGGCACTACCATTTATTGTAGGTGCGATGATGATTGCGGCTGGCATGACCAGTTATATGAAGGGAACTGAGGCGGAGGATACCAATCAAGAGGCCAAGGAGATGGTGAATGAAGCACGGCATAACTACTGCGTAGCCAGAAATCGATTGCAAAAGGCGAAAACGAGGGCATGTGATAGTTTGGTGGGGGTAGGACAGGCCAAGGTCCGTGTTTTAGTGAAAGATATGACTTCTTTTGTGCATTTGGCAAAGATGATAAAGGCAGATGGCAGAGCTGGCGATCTATTAGCAGATGAACCGCTAGAAGAAATTTGCAAGGAAGTCAAGTACATGAGTCGTTTATCGGCAGATTGGAGGAAAAGAGAAAAGGAAGAGGCCACGGTTAGAGAGAAAATGGCATTTGGGGCATGTAGTATGATTCCTATGGAGGGAAATACAAAACCATTTTGTGGAGTAGCTGCTTTAATGGCACGGAAGCGAGACGTCATGGCTGGGAAGGATTTGAGGCAGGTGGATGGAATGGTTGATTTTGATGAAGATATTTCAGATCTGACGTTTCTTCTGAATGGATTTGAGTTGGCAAAGAAAGCCGATGAAAATTTAGAGAAGGCCAAGCATTACTATGTAGAAGTAAAAGAGGCAAATCAGAAAATGAATTTGGTGAGCGATGCCTTTCAGGAGGCCAGTGGTCGCGCGAATTTACTGATTGATTTAATAGGGAAAGTCCATGAGAAATTTCATGAGGCGATGAGCCAGCTGCCAAATGTCATGGAAGACAAGGTGGAGGCGGATATATATGACAAAGTGAATTTGGATGCTTGGGCCAAAGCGTGGCAGTTGGTAATGATGATGCAAAAGATACTGCATACACTACTTCTTGATGAAAATGGTTCTGTGACACAGGCCTCTTATCTGACTTATCATGAAATAAAGAATGTTATCGGGAAGATGACTACACATTAGCTTAGTGGCTGGTTATTCATTCAGCTTTTTACCGGTGTAAAACAAAATATGCGATGATCTCTTCTTCACCAAAGGTTCTCAAGGTTCTAAAGGGACTAAAGGTTCTAAAGAGCCCCGCATGAGATGATAGCATTAGCGTTCATCAGCTCATTCAGGAACCCTGAGAACACTTTGTATCTTTAGAACCCTATACTCCCTAGCGGTCTCATAACTACTACTGCAAATCTTTAACCTAACAGCATTATGTTACGAGGGAGAGGCAAACAACTAACAGCTGACAACATGAGTTAATGGAGGGAATATCATATGAAGCAAATGCCAAGAATCAAAATGATGGGTATCGGTCATGGTGGAAATCATATGCTCGATTACGTGATGAATCAATCGATACGAAATGTGGAGTATATTACAGTGGCAGATGAAGAGACCTTGCTGCAGTCGGGCGCAGAAAGGAGCATACAGTTAGATGCAGAAGTCATGAAATGTTTTTACATGGATGGGCATTTGAATGTAAAGAAAATAAAGCCATGGATTACCATGGAGCTGGATAAGGTGCTAATTGGTGCGGAAGTCCTCTTTATTATGGCGGGTATGGGTGGACAGGTAGGCTCTGACATCGCACCGATTGTAGCACAGCGAGCGAAAGAGCTTGGGATTGTCACCATGGCTTTGGTCACGAGACCATTTTCTTTTGAAGGAAAGACGCGGGGTGAAAAGGCGGACCATGGTATTGAAGAACTTCAACGGTATGCTGATGAGATCCTTGTCGTTCCCAATGATGTACTGGTATCTTTTATGGATAAGAAAATGGAATTAAAAGCGGGTTTCCAGAAAATCAATCAATTTTTCTATCAGAAAATTCACGAAAAATGCCACTTGCTGAATGCAGTAGGGAATCAATTTGTATCTCGTGATGAGATGAGAATGATTTTACAGAACCAGGAGGAATCCTTTGAGGATTTCTTTTTGAAAAATGGACAGTAATAGCAG
>FR879578.1:44491-46248 GCA_000434475.1 Dialister sp. CAG:486 | reverse complement strand
TATTATCCCAAGACGTAGAAACCGTAGATTCTGCTCTCGCTTTTTCTTTTACATATTCGATTTCTGCCTGTATCAGCCCGCCGTTTCGCACAAAGTCTAACCAGCCTTCACTATTGACTTGACCGTTACTGTCAATATATTGATTCCTTACATTCTCAGATATTTCGCCTCTTTTATACAAATCTTCTATTTTACTTTTATTCCAATTATCTAATGTCAGACTATTCTCAATACTTTCAATCACGTTCGGATACTCATCTAAAACACTTTGCACATATTTCTGATTTTTCGGATCATCATAGGAGTAATTATGATACGGAAAATCCCCTTTGGCTGCTTCATAGTTCAGGCCCACGAGTAAGCTGCCAGAGGCGAGCGGGCTCACCACTTCCAGACTGGCGCTCTTTCCCCCGAAAGAGGCTTTGCCGAGTTCTGCCGAGATATTCGCCTTTGTCGGTTTCTTTGTCACCACGTTAATGACACCGCCGATGAAGGTCCCGCCAAAACGAGCCGGGATATATCCGCGGTAAACTTCGATGCGTTCTACATTTTTGACCGGAATGGTGGAGATATCGACAGCTGCATCACCGCCGAGGTTCGTCATGACACCATCGACAAAGACGCCGACCTGTGCTGCGGTAGAACCACGAACATTGACGACGGTATACTGTCCCTTGCCATTCACTTCACGCACATGCACGCCTGGGACCATTTTCAGTAAATCAGGAAGATCCTTCTGCTCACCCTTATATTCTTCAGGACGAATGACCGTGACGGTACCTGGAGAGAGTTTGGATTCCCAATCCGGGCGTTTCGCTTCGACAGTGATTCCTGCCAGTTCAAATTCCGGAGCATCGGAAGTAGACAACGCCTCTGCTGCACCTACCCCCCCCCGAAAAATTGTTCGTGATGCTGCACAGCGTCGCCACCACGGCCGTACCTAAGATGTGTAAATAGTGTTTCCTATTCATCATATGTACCTCTCTTCCCTGAAGAAACGGTGCTTTCTCCTCATCACCGTCTCTCCGACCGATACAAAAAAGCCGCAGAAAAGCAGGCTGTGCTGTGTACTCATTTCATGGCACCACAAAGCACGCTCTGTATCTGCGGCTATTCATTCGATAGCTTTTCGATTTTCAGGAAAATCATAGGTCTGATCTCGCAAAGAGGCTCTGCTGCGTGGTTTCTCCCAGGCAGTGCTCTTTTGAAGCCGTACATTCTTTTCATTTCTTTGTGAGGCGCTGCGCCTTTTCACACTTTTTGCAAGCACGGCTTCGAGAGTCAACCCATGTCCCTGACTTTGAACGAGCCAGGTTTCCTGCAGTAGAAACAGGCAGGCACTCTGACTGAGTTCCTCGCTTCTCATGTCCTCGTGACGGACTTGCCATGAGAGAGCTCCCCATACAGTTGCGGAACAGTGCTGGATTCTCACCAGCTTCCCCTGTCCTGTTTCCTATGTAGTTGTCGAATTATGTATCAGAAAATATAAGTGTGAGCTTTATCGTATCTTATAAAACACAAGTCAGCTCTTTTATCATTATAATGATACGACTAATAAAATGCAAGTGCACTCTAATAACTAAATAATAAATTATGTTTATAGCATTAATTTCAAGCGTGCTTTGTCTCTCTTTTATATCATCGCGCAAGCCTGACGCAGGGGCCTATGAAGACGCATAAAAAAACATCCGTATTTCTATAAAAGAAGTGCGGATGTTTTTCATGCCGGAAGTCTTTCATTGTTTCCCATACACGAC
>FR879578.1:21194-44459 GCA_000434475.1 Dialister sp. CAG:486 | reverse complement strand
ACACGACGCCGGAGACGACGGAGAGCTTTTTTCCGAGATCTTTATATTTTTCCTCGTCATACTCAGCATAGCAGATCTCCTCGCCCTCACCCGCTTCTACGAGGACATGTCCCAAGGGATCGATGAAGCGGGAGTGTCCGCCGAGGACGACATCCTTATAGGTACCTGCCATATTGACGGCGCAGATGCAGATGCCGTTCTCGATGGCACGGGCAGCGGAAAGGACACGCCACTGGAGGATATGCTTCTTCGGCCAGGAAGCGGGCGCGAGGACGAGGGTCGTCCCGGCCTTTGCCATTTTCCTCCACATCTTTGGGAAATAAAACTCATAACAGACAGCCATCCCCGTCTGGATGCCATGGATCCTCGTCTGCATGAGCGCATCCCCCGGACGAAAGAGCTTGGCTTCGAGGTACCCTTGGAAAAGATGCCGCTTGCTATACTCTGCGATGCACTTTCCATCCGGTGCAAAGAGGAAGCCTGTATTCCGTATGATAGCACCGTGACGGATAGGAAGTGTCCCCGGAGAGAGCGTCACATGGTGCGTCCTTGCAAAGTCAGAGAGCTTTTCGAGAAGCAGAGCATGGCGGGAAAGGATATGCTCTTCGAAGTGATGAAAATTATAGCCGATCGTCCACAGCTCGGGGAGTACAAGGAGATCACTCTTTTCTGCCGCTTCTTCCATCATGGAAAAAGCACGACTGATATTTCTCTCCACGTCACCGGCAGCGGACGCCATCTGGATCATTGCGATACGCATGGAATACTCCTTAAAAACGAAAGAAGAGGCAGAGAAGAAGCCCTACCGTATCAAAAAGGCTGTGAAGCCATCCTTCACAGCCTTTTGTAAGTCAAATGTAAGGGAAATGCCCGCCGATCACAGCACACGATTGGCTCCCATGTAGCGATCATGCCAGTAACCACTCTTCATGGTCGCGACCGCGACGCCCTGGCTGCTCGTGGCACTGATGAAGTAACCGTCACCGAGATAGAGCCCGGAATGAGAGATGCCTTCGGCATAGGTCTGGAAATAGACAAGATCCCCGGGCTTTAGGGCATTGACAGATACCTTGCGGCCTGCACTATACTGTTCATCCGCTCCGCGAGGAAGGACGATGCCCTTCCGGTTGAATACATACTGGATGAAACCGGAGCAGTCGAAGCCTCTGGGTGTCGTGCCCCCAAACTGGTACGGTACGCCGACATATTTCTTTGCTTCTTCCATGATGGCTTTCACTGTCGAAGACATCGCGTTTTCATGGTGCCACTCAACGGTCGCATCATCAATGCCCATAAAAGTCTTGTGATTCGCCTCGTGTCCGGCCTTGCGTGTCGATTTCTCCGGCGCCCAGCTCATTGCCTTTCCCATCAGGGCTTTGTATGTCGCAGGCCCCACGATCCCATCGACGTCCAGATGCTTTTTGAACTGGAATTTCTTGACCGCAGCCGAGGTCTGGCTGTTAAAGTTACCGTCCGCTTTCAGGCGGTAGCCATTGGAGATCAGCCGACGCTGAATGTTCTGCACTTCCGGTCCTCTGGAACCCACCATGTAGTCTGCCATCGAAATCTGCCCCGCCCCGAAAGCAAGAAATCCTGCCAGGAGCAGTGCGCTGCACTTTTTCTTCATACGCTGCACTTCCTTCATCCTATTCTCTTCTATCGCTATCCGTCTATTCGATTGTCAGTCTCAATTTCCTTTCTATTGTAACATAATTGTAAGAAATCGCAAAGGGGAAAAAGGCGGCTCCTGATTTTCTAAAGGAAACGCTGAGCAAGCCTAAGTTTGAAAGCAGGGATGAGTGGCTAGGGATTAGGGATTAGGGATTAGGGATTAGGGATTAGAAGCAAGCGGTGATCGAAATAGCGCAAATGGTGAGCTGACCGTTCTGCAAGAGAGATCTCTCGGCTACGCTCGAGATGACGACGGCGCGAAGCGCTATCAAAACTCTGCGGCGCTTCATTATTTTTTGCGCCGCACCACCATTTCACATTTCTCATTTCTAATTTCTCATTCAAGCGAAGTTTTCAAAAGGAATCAGTGGGCACGCCCGCGGGTGTGCCCTATATGAGTCACTAGTCACTTAGTCACTTTCCCTTCTTCATTCCCGAAAAGATCATCGCGGCTTTCTCCGTACACTTTCCCGCTGATGAAGTTCCGATCCACCATCATCTCGATGTGATAATGCGGATCGATCGAGAGAAGCTCCTTCTGGAGTGCCTGGTAGATTTCCCGGTCTGTCTTTCGGCATGCGCCCTTGAGCTGGACTTCGAAGGAGATATGAATCGTATCTCCCTGTTCTTCGGCGAAGAAATCATGGTAGGACAAGGGCAGGCCGGAGCGGTAAATGGCTGCTTCCAGATCACGCTGGTACTCGCCTTCCTTCGGATTTGATACGGCTTTCGGGTCAGCATGAATGGTCGCCTGCACCTTGAGCTTCTCACGAAGGGTGGTCATGACATTTTCAGCCAGCTCATGGCTCTCGACGAGACTCAGATCGCTGTCGAGCTCGACATGGGCCGTGGCAAAATGGTTCTCCGGCCCATAGTCATGGACAATCAGGTCATGGACACCATAAACGCCCGGACACTGAAGGATCGTATCCTTGATCTCCTTGTACAGCTCTGCATCCGGTGTCGACCCTAAGATATCGTTCACCGCCTGCTTCATGATGCCATAGCCGGTCCAAAGGATGAAGAGGGACATGATGACGCCCATCACACCATCGATGTGCCAGCCGAAGAAATATTCTACGAGCGTCGCGACAAGGACACCTGCCGTAGAGAGCATATCCGAGAGGGAGTCGGCGCTGTAGGCCAGAAACGAATCCGAGGAAAGCCTTTGGCTGGCTCTTTTATACCACCATGCCAGGAAGAGCTTCCCGATGAGGCCGAAGACCAGAATGCCGGCGACAAGCGGCGTAAAGTGGGTATCTTCCGGATGCAGGATCTTCTCGATGGATTCCTTTCCGAGTGTGATCCCCACATAGAGGATGACCGCTGCCATCACGGTCGAATTGATATACTCCAGACGCCCGTGTCCGAAAGGATGCTCTGTGTCGGATGGTTTTGCGGCATAGTAGAAGGTCATCATGAGCAGGAGCACCGAGCCCATATCAGTGATGTTATTGAAGCCATCCCCCATGACAGAGAGGAAACCGCTCTGCCAGCCGATGAATACCTTCACACCGCCAAGGACAAAGTTCACGGCCAGACCGACAAGCCCGACAAGGATCGCCTGCTGTGTACGCGATGCCGAAGCATTAGTAGAAAGGATTTGCATAGATCGTAATCTCCTATAAAAAAACAAATGTGACATACAAAGCTGTGAAGTCAGCAAAAACAATAAGAATGGAGCGCGTAATGCCTACGAGGATATCGGCATCCCTCGCTTTCGCTTGAAATGACAGAAGCGGGAAAGCGGCATTCTCGCTCGGTCGCTAGCTGCTTTCACTCGTGCATTTTTCATGTCCGATTCTAATATAAATGAAAAGCCCCCTCATATATGCCAATGCATGTATTCCTACCCCCTATTCGACGGACTGCCTAAAAATTCCCCATATACGCCAAAAGGCTCTCCATAGGGAGAGCCTTTTTCCATTCTGGAAAAGCGGGAGGACGGATCCTCATGAGTTATATTTGTCGAAGTCGATGTCATTCAGGATGTCGCGAAGCTTCATCAGTTCATCTTTCGTCAGCGTCAGACCTTTGGTCATTGCGGTGTGTTCTTCATTCCAAGAACGCAGATCGAACTTTTCGCCTCTATTATTCCAGCTGGTATAGGTCAGCTGTTTTTTCCATCCATTGGAAGCCGTGGAGAGATCCCCGAGCTCTTCCTGAATCGTATACGTAATTTTTGCAGCCATTTTTTCACCTCATCAATCATGATCAAGGAAGTCATCCTTCCACACTAGCGCTATGGTAACATAATGAGACGAGCGTTGCAAGGGGAAACACAGAGGATGAGAAAGACCGTGAGAAAAACACTCTGTACATCGGTATCTGATGTCAAAAAAATCAACAAAAAAGAGCCGGAGGGCCGGCTCTTTTTCTTATTCACACTGTTTGCTTTCGACCCAGTTCTGGAAATCATACTTGCCATCTCTGGAAACATAGGCGAGCTGTACAGGAAGAGAGACAAGTCCGCCCTCTTCTCTGCCGCCGATATACAAATGATTCCACCGGCTCGAGACGCCTGCCACATCCTTGTACGCCACCGGCATGTAGAGCGCACGAAACGTGATGTAGTAGTCAAACGTGAAAAAGGACCAAGGGACTGCCACGAGCAGCTTCTTTTCGCAAATGAGCGCGACCGGGTGATGCACGCGGTTGATCCGCCACAGACAGAAAAAGATCACGACCACCGCCAGAACGTAGAAAAGGAATTGATCCTCATCCATCGCCCAGATCACCGCAGCGGCTCCGAGCAACACATACATCAGTGAAAGCGTGACGATGTAAACTTTCGATCGATAGCATTCCCACAGTACTTTCCCGTAAATCTCTTCATTAAACCTATCCATCGTCTCACCTTCCTTCTAAAACCTATTCTTTTATCTCCACGGAATATGCCTAATTGTACCGAAACAAAGGACAAAATGCAAACTCATCGCCTTCCGATCGGCTGCCATGGCGACCTTGATCGAGGAGATCCGAAGATCGCATCATAGCGCACCCATTCTCTGGCATCCTTTTCCGTCCATTCTCTCACAGAAGACATGGACTTTTCTTCCGCCGGAAGCGTCCCTTCTCGATGTTCACACTTCTCTTTCACCGGCACCGGTTTCTCTCTGACATAGGCCTGCATTTGTTCCAGGCGTGCTCTTTCCTGCATCGAGAGATCCTGCGCTTCCGTCACTTTCTTCTTTATTGTAGCAGAAAGAGGGGGCTTCGGTAAAGGTTTTTCATGATAGACCGGCTTTTCCATTTCGTCCGGCAGATCCAGCTCTTTTCCCTCTTCCTGCTTGCCCCAGGTGGTGAGGATCTTCTTGCGAAGCGCTTGGTAGTCATACTCGCCATCCGTATCAGCAGCAGAAGGCGGCACGCTTTTTCCCTCATGCGGGATTTCCGGCGGCATATTCACCGGCGGCCTCTTTCGCCTTCTAAAGAGTGCCTTGTAGAGGAAGAACCCCCAGATCAGGAAAAAAATAAGATGGAAAGGCTCGAAAGACATACCATCACCTCCCTGAAAAAAACGGAGGAAGCCCTTTCTGCGACTTCCTCCTTATACGGTCTCTCTGAAGAGAGATCCCCGATCAGCGTTTCTTTAAAGCCTCGATCGCTGCTTTGCGATCCGGCTTTCCGAAAACGGATGAGCCTGCGACAGAAATGGTGACACCGGCTTCTCCGAGTGCGAGGATATTATCCGGTGTGACACCGCCATCGACTTCGATATCGAGCTCATCCCGATGCATGGCCTTCGCCATGTCCTTCAATCTGCGGATCTTATCGAGTGAGTAGGAAATGAATTTCTGTCCGCCAAAGCCGGGATTGACAGACATGATGAGGACGAAGTCCAGAATAGGCAGCAGCTCTTCGATCATAGAGAGCGGCGTCCCTGGATTCAGCGCGATGCCGGCCTTCATCCCCTTTTCCTGAATGGCATGGACGAGGCGATCATGGTGGACAGCCGCTTCCGCATGGAAGGAGACCATTGCTGCACCCGCCTTGGCAAGATCATCGAAGTAGACTTCCGGATGCTCGGTCATGAGATGCACATCGAAAGGAAGTGTCGTATGCTTTCGGAGTGCTTGGATGATGGGGCATCCGAAAGTCAGATTCGGCACGAAATGACCGTCCATAACGTCCAGATGGACAAGATCGGCGCCGGCCTTTTCGATATCCTTCAGTTCGGATGCAAGATTGGCAAAATCAGCGGATAAAAGAGATGGTGCGATTTTCATAAAAACCTCCTCGCTTCAGATTCTTTGATTTCTTCTAACAGATGGAGATAGGACAGATACCGTTTTTCCTGGATATCGCCGCGTGTGACGGCGTCCCGGACGGCACAGTCCGGCTCCTTCGCATGCATACAATCGCGGAAACGGCATTTCCCGAGAAAAGGACGAAATTCACGGTAGAGATAAGCAAGATCGTCCGCTTTGACATGAAGCACATCGAGAAGCGTATAGCCCGGGGTATCCATCAGAAAATGCCCTTTCTCAGTCCGTACGAGCTCAGCGTGGCGGGTCGTAGTACGTCCGCGGCCGGTGTGCCGGCTGACAGCACCTGCCTCGAAATGGGTACGTGCCAAAAAGTGATTCAGCAGACTGGATTTCCCGACGCCCGAAGGCCCTGAGAAGGCAATGATGGGGCCCTGAAAGGAAGCCTTGAGCGTCTCAAGCCCCTCTCCGGTCATCAGCGATGTCAGGATGCAGGTATAGCCCGCCTTTTCATAAAGAGCCTGCACCTCTTTGGCGGCGTCCATGGCCAGATCGCATTTATTGATCACGAGCAGCGGCTCGATGTCCTCATTTTCTGCCATGAGAATCATTTTGTCTAAGATGCCAAGCGAGAGATCCGGCGTGCGGATGGCACTCACCAGTACGAGCTGGTCGACGTTGGCGACGGGCGGACGATGCAGGGCATTTTTTCGGGGATACACCTTCGTGATGACGCCTTCGCTGCCTAGCCCTGTCTCATATTCGACAGCGTCCCCTACGAGGATATCGGTTTTCCGTTTCAGCCTTCCCCGCGAGCGGCAAAGAGTGAGTTGCTCCCCCTCTCCCGCGATCGAGAAATAGCCGTTTTGGTTCTTAAGAATGATTCCTTTCATCAAAGCTCCCTGTCCTGTACAACGGAGCCGTCGATAACGACCTGTACGCGCACGCTGCCACTGCCGGAGACGTCCTTGGTGACGGTGCTCCCCGGATTTGCCTTGGCGCTGTATACTGTATGGCGGCCATTGTCATCCGTCACAAGGATGTCGACCTGCCGCGGATTTCCGCCTTTCGGGATGGAAATATTCACCGTCCCATTCTTCTTTGCCTTCTGCTTGGCAGCAACAGTAAGGTTCACGACCGTATCAGACTTTGTCTCACCGGCCGCCGGGTCCTGCGAGATGACCACCGCACTCGCATCATCGATCGAGCCGCCATCACTCGACGTGATGGTGCCGACAGCCAGTTTCAGAGAAGAAAGTGTATTCTTCGCATCTGAAAGCGTCATGCCGACGACACTTGGAATGCTGACCTTCTGCTTCATATTGATGACGATATTGACACGTGTCCCCTTCGTCGTCTTGCTGCCCGGCTCCGGACTCTGGGAAATGATGATCTCCGACGGCTTATCAGGATCATTGCCATTTTCAACAGCTCCTATCGTGAGTCCGAGCTTATCGAGACGCTCCTTTGCCTGAGAAAGAGTGAGTCCCTTGAGGTCAGGGATCAGCATCGTAGAACCGCCCTTGCTGACCGTAAGGTGGATGATGCGCTTTGCCTTGACGTTTGTCCCTGCGATCGGCGTCTGGGAAATGACCTCCCCCGCAGGGACATCATCACTGGCGATCTCATCGACAGATACCTTGAGATCGAGCTTCTTGAGCGTCGTCTGTGCGACCTCGACCGGCTTGCCTACGACATTGGGCACGGTGACATTCTGGCTGCTCCAGAAGCTGCCGAAGGAGAAGAAGGCCCATGCAAAACAGCAGATGAAAAGGACCGCCATGCTGATCCAGATGTATTTCTGCGGCATGTTGCCGATGTAGTTCAAGATCTTGCTTTCTTTGGATATTTTTTTCGGCTTCCGCTCCACCTTATGGATCGGGCGCGTCATCGCTGTAAAGTCATGCGAAGCCGGCTTGTAGATGGTCGTGGTGAAGCCCTGCGCGATTTTCAGCTCAGAAATAAAATCCCCCACCGTATCATAGCGTTTGTTCGGGTCTTTCTGCAGCGCCGTCAGAAGGCACTCTTCGAGCATGGGCGAGATCGCCGGATTGTACTTCGTCGGACGCGGCACATCCCCTTGCATATGCTTGAGCGCGATGGAGACAGCGGTCTCCCCTTCGAAGGGCAGATGATGTGTCAGCATTTCATAGAGCACGATGCCAAGAGAGTAAATATCCGTCTTTTCCGTGATCTTATCTCCGGCCGCCTGCTCCGGAGAGAGGTAGTGTACCGAGCCTAAGATGGACTGCTTGTCGATGACGGTCGAAGAATTGATGGCGCGTGCGATGCCGAAGTCAGTGACCTTCACCTTGCCATCTCCCGTGAGAAGGATATTGTGCGGCTTGATATCACAGTGGATGATGCCATTATCATGCGCTTCTTCGAGCGCATTTCCGATGTCGATCGCGATACGGACTGCCGTATCGATCGGAATGCTCGGATGTGACTGGATGTACTGCTTCAAGGTCTGCCCTTCCACGTACTCCATGACGATATAGTGGATATCGCCATCACAGCCGACATCATAGATGCCGACGATATTCGGATGCGTGAGCTTGCCTGCGGACTGTGCTTCATGGCGGAAACGCAGGACGAAGTCTTCGTCTTCTGCAAAATTGCCGTGCAGGATCTTCACCGCTACGACACGATCCAAAAGGATGTCCTTGGCCATATAGACATCAGCCATACCGCCGGAGCCGATCTTTTTGATCAGCTCATATCGTTCGTCAAGAATCTTTCCTATCATTGTTTGCTCCGTCTCTTGCTTATTGTTATTGGTCACGGAAATCTGAGAAATCACCGATTCCACTGTGGGATCAGTATTTCCCGGAAGGGAGCAGCCCAGAAAAAAACATGGCCGCTTTGCATCCGTTCCTCAGTTCTCATTCAAAAAGTGCCAGAATGACCGACACATTATCCCTTGCACCGGCGGCATAGACAAGCTCCATCAGCCTATGGCCCAGCGCGTCTATGTCCGTCTGCTCTTTACGGGGGCTCTCTCCGATCACACGAGAGAGGGTATCATCCTCGACCATGCCGGAAAGACCGTCGCTGCAGAGGAGGATCAGCGTCCCCTTACTCACCGGAAAGCATCCCGTATCCACGGAAAGCGGCCGCTCAATACCGACCGCACGTGTGATCTCATTCTTTCTGGGATGCAGACGCATTTCCTCTTTAGAGATCTTACCTTCTGCTACCAGCTGCATCACGAAGGAGTGATCCACCGTCACTTGGGAGAGACTGCCATCCTGCCAGACATAAAGGCGGCTGTCTCCCACATGCGCCCAAAAGACCTGTCCCTCTGAAAAGGCGCACACGACCATCGTCGTCCCCATCGAAGAGAGTGCTGGCGTCTTCGTCTTTTCGGAGAGGATCGCATCATTCGCCGCCAGTACGGCTTCTTTCATGAGTGCTTCCGATACCGGCTCTTCGCATTTTCTCCGGAAAAAATCCTCTGCGGCAGAGACGGCAAGACGACTGGCAAGCTGTCCGCCATCATAACCGCCCATGCCATCGGCCAGAAGATATACATCTGGTACAGAGAGCGAGATCGCATCCTCATTGACCTTCCGCACCAGACCAACTTTTGATTCTCCGTAAGTAAGTATCATACCCTGCCTGTCTTATCCAGGGAAATACAGACTCCGATCGGGCATCGATCCGATCCGTATTTCCCTTGGAAGGCACAGCGTGATGAAGAGCTCCATCCCTGCGTCTTCCTTGAAATCCTCTTTACTGCTTCCAAAGACGCAACAAAGAGAGTGAAATAAGATTTGTACTAATACTAGCATTTTGCAGGAACATAGTCAATTTGGATTGATGACCAAGTGGGAAAATCATGGCTGCTTTCCCGCGAAGGCCGCCCACCAGTGGGAATTTTCATCGGGTATACCGCGCCGAGTGGGAATGAAGCGAAGCACGGAAGCGGTATCATCTCCCGATGCCTCTTTGCTGCCTCTGAAAACTCGGCATGAACCCCCAAATATATGCTCCCCGAATTTCTAATCTGGTGTTCTCTTGTTCGCCTCTTTTCCGTGAAGTAATATAATTTCAGAGATGAGAGCAACGAAAAGACCGATGGAATGGAGGATTGATGTCCATGAGAAAAGCCGTAATGATTCTGATCGCAGCCATTCTTTTATGTGGTTGGAATGTCAATGCAGACAGCATGGCCGGCGAAGAGACGTATGAGATCGTGACTGTACAGGACAATGATACACTCTGGGATATAGCAGCAAAGAAAGTCGATGATCGGATGGATGTACGAAAATACATCTATGAGGTGCAGCAGCTGAATCATCTGGGCGATGCATGCATACTGACGCCGGGAAGCAAGCTGAAGCTCCCTGCCGTCAAAGAGTGATCCGCCAGAAAAGCGGTCAAGATCTAGGGAAACGCTGATTCAATCGCAGACAATCAAAAAGCCAGTGGGTGTGAAAAAGTATTCACACCCACTGGCTTTTTGATTGGCGTAAAAAAATCAGCCGACAGAAACGAGCTCGATCTTGAAATTCAGCTCCTTGCCTGCCATTTCATGATTCGCATCGAACGTGATGGTCGTATCGGTCTTGGCAGTGACCTTGACAGGGAAACGCTGTCCCATCGGGCCGGAAAGGTATACTTTTTCTCCAACTTCCAGCTCTTCGGATCCCGGCATCTGCTTCTGCTCGATGGTCAGGATGTTGTCCGGATCCGGCATGCCGTAGGCTTCCTCCGGCATCAGGTGGATATTCTTGATCTCTCCGACTGCCATATCCTTGACCGCTTCATCGAAGCCTTTGATCATCTGACCAGCGCCGCAGAGAAATTCGATCGGATCTCCTCTGTCATACGAGGAATCAAACTTGGTGCCGTCGTTAAAGGTACCTTCGTAGTGGACTTTGACTTTTTTGTTCGTGTTGCTCATGATGGTTCTCCTTGTAGATAATAAATAAATGTAAATGAACAGCGCAGCGTTTATTCCTTGCCACCTCCAAAGGAAGGGGGGAGCGCGGAAGGGTGCTGCCTCATTTCTTGGGAAACACTGATTAAATCGTTGTCAGATTATACTCTTGAATCTTTATGCATAGCGAGGAATAACCTGACGCGAATAGCGAGCTATTTAAGGAAGGTTATGACGAAGCTATGTATAAAAATTCTTGTAGAATCTGACTCTGCGATTTAATCAGCGTTTCCCTTGTTTTACCGTCCGGCTCGCTTCAGAAATTCGTCTTCATCGATGACAGGGATGCCTTTGGCTCTGGCTTTTCCCAGCTTACTGCCGGCATCCTCTCCGGCAACGACAAGCGTGGTCTTATTCGTGACAGAGCTCTGGGTATCACCGCCCTGCTGCTTGATGAGATCCGAAGCTTCACGGCGGCCCATGCGGGTAAGCTTGCCGGTCAGTACAACCATCTCGCCCTCGAAAGCGCCGCCCGCATGTTCTTCTTCGATTTCCTCCATCAAGACGCCGGCATTGCGAAGCTTGTCGATGATCATGAGATGCTTCATGTCATGAAGATAGTCGAAAAGGCTGCCGGCGATGACTTTGCCGATGCCTTCCGTCTCCTGTATATCACTCACATCAGCCTCCATGAGTGCACTCATGGTATGGTAGCGTTTCGCGATGAGCTCGGCCCCCTTTTCACCGAGGAAACGGACACCCAGTCCGAAGAGGAGCTTTGCAAGGCCGCGCCCCTTGCTGTCCGCGATGGCAGCGATGAGATTCTGTGCGCTCTTTTCCCCCATACGCTCGATCTGTTCGATATCTTCCTGCTTCAGGGTATAGAAATCAGAGGGATCATTCACGAGATGGTAGGCGATCAGGCTGTCCACAACGGATGGTCCCATGCCGTCGATATTCATCGCATCACGCGAAGCAAAGTGAATGAGCTTCTCACGGACGACACCGCCGCATTCGGGATTCGTGCAGCGGAAAGCCGCTTCGCCTTCGATGCGACTGACCGCGCCGCCGCAGACAGGACATACCGCAGGCATTTCGAATGGCACCTCTGTGCCGTTTCGCTTCTCCTTCAGGACCTTTGCGACCTCCGGAATGATCTCTCCAGCCTTGTAGATGAGGACATAGTCTCCCTCACGGATGTCTTTCTCCCGGATGAAGTCCAGATTGTGCAGCGTCGCACGCTTTACGGTCGTCCCCGCAAGATGCACCGGCGTAAGATCAGCCGATGGTGTCAGCACGCCTGTCCGCCCCATCGTGACGACGATCTTCTCTATACGCGTCTCGACTTCTTCCGGCGGATATTTGTAAGCCATCGCCCACTTCGGATCTTTGACGGTCGCTCCCAGCGCACGCTGCTCGCTGAAATCATTCACCTTGATGACCATGCCGTCGGTATCATAGCCCAGGTCATGTCGCTTTACTTCCCACTCATTCACCCCTTCGATGACTCCTTCGATGGAGCTCCATTTCCGATAGTTCGGATTCACCTGAAAGTGAAAATCGGAAAGCTTCTTCAGCAGTTCCTCCTGGCTTTTGATCTCCATGCCTTCGATGTCCCCGAGCGCATAGGCAAAAAAGGCCAGATTCCTTGACGCCGTCACATGGGGATCGAGCTGACGCAGAGAGCCTGCCGCCGCATTGCGGCAATTCGCAAAGGGCATGATGCCCGCCTCATCGCGCGCTTCATTCAGTGCGATGAAGGATCTCCGCGGCATGTACACCTCGCCGCGCACCTCCAGATAAGGCGGCGCATTCTCGATATAGAGAGGAATGGTGTGAATGGTCTTTACATTCGCCGTCACATCTTCCCCCACACGGCCATCCCCTCGTGTCAGACCCTGGATGAGACTGCCGTTCTCATAGATGAGATTCATGGAAAGCCCGTCGATCTTCAGCTCCGTGATGTACTCCACATGGTCTGCGCCAAGCCCTGCCTTCACGCGGCGGTCAAAGTCCCGAAGCTCGTCCGCATTGAATGCATTCGCCAGCGAGAGCATGGGCTTTCTGAAGCGCACCTTCCGGAAATCATCGGACGCTTTCCCGCCGACACGCTGCGTCGGGGAATCCGGTGTCACCAGCTCAGGATATGCTTTTTCCAGATCCACCAGCTTCCGGTACATATGGTCGAATTCAAAATCCGAGATCTCCGGCCGGTCCAGCACATAGTACAGGTAGCTGTGATGGCGGAGCTCTTTTTTTAGTTTCTCTGCTTGTTCTTTGATGTCTTCCGGTACCATAGAAAGTCCTCGTGTATAGAAATATAGGGAAACGCTGATTCAATGGAAAAGTCCGTGTTTCCCTAGAAAAAGGCTGACTGTTTCGGGACGATGAGTCCTACTGGTCCTATCCTCATGGGACCCATGACCTCTTACTCTTCCTTCGTGATCGGTGCAAAAGCGACCATCAGCGAACGCATCTTATTTCCCGGGAATTCGATTTTCAGGATCATATTCTTTCCGCTGCCCGTGACAGAGACGACCTTGCCTTTGCCCCACATGGTATGGACAGCGGTATCACCGACCTGCCAGTCATAGCGCGCGCTCACCGCCTTCGGCTTCAGCTTCTTGACGGGAGAGGCGGCTTCCGAGAGGGCGAAGCGGCTCGCTCTTTCATTGCGGCTTCTTTCCTGGAAATGCACGCGTTCACGATCTTCCTCCGTGATAACCTGATCCACGAGATCCGGAGGGATTTCCTCGATGAAACGGCTCGGCATGTACGAATTGATCTTGCCGTACATGGTACGCATGTGTGCATTGGACATATAGAGCTCTTCCTTCGCACGCGTGATCGCCACGTAGCAGAGGCGGCGCTCTTCTTCAAGAGCCGCAGGCTCCATGAAGGAACGGACACCCGGAAAAATGCCTTCATCCATGCCCGGCAGGAAGACGAGCGGGAATTCCAGCCCCTTCGCACTATGGATGGTCATCAGGGTGACGCGGTCGTCTTCCCCTTCATAGGAGTCGACATCGTTTACGAGAGCGACTTTTTCAAGGAATTCCGCGAGTCCGCCTTCCGGCTGCTCGGTGATGAAGTCTTTCGCGACAGAAAGCAGCTCGCCCAGATTTTCCTCACGGCTTTGCGCCTGCGGATCCTTGCTCTCCTGCAGCTGTGCGAGATACTTCGTATCTGTCATGACCTTTTGAATCAGTTCGAAAACATTCATTTCCGTGGACGCATTCAAGAAATCAAAAATCATCGCAGAGAAATTCGTAAGCTTGCGCTGCGTAGCAGAAGAAAGCCCACTGCCCTCGATGCCCATGATGCCCTCGAACATTGACATGCCGCCGGCATTCGCATAGTCCAGGAGCTTCTCGACCGTTGCCCCTCCGATACCGCGCTTTGGTGTATTGATGATGCGGGTCAGGCTGATATTATCCTTGAAATTATTGATGACTTTCAGATAAGCCAGCATATCGCGGATTTCCGCACGGTCATAGAAGCGTGTCCCGCCGACCATCGTATAGCCGATGCCGCGTCTGACGAGCGCTTCTTCGATGACACGCGACTGCGCATTCATGCGGTAGAGGACTGCCATATCGCCATAGGGGCGATGCTTTTCCATATGCTCTTTCTGCATCGTTTCGATGATGAAATTTGCTTCCGCATGTTCATCGATCGCGGTGTAATGCTTGAGATGCGTACCGGCATTATTCTCTGTCCACAGACGCTTCGACGGGCGATCCGGATTGTTCTGTATCACCGCATTTGCCGCGTCCAGGATCGTCTGCGTCGAGCGGTAGTTCTGCTCGAGCTTGATGAGCTTCGCCTTCGGATAGTCCTTCTGGAAATCCATGATATTCCGTAGGTCCGCGCCGCGCCAGGAATAAATGCTCTGGTCCGCATCACCGACCGCACAGATATTCTGCGTATCCCCTGCGATGTACTTCGCCATCAGGTACTGCGCATGGTTCGTATCCTGATATTCGTCGATCAGGATATAGTGGAATCTGTCCTGCCAGCGCTTGCGGATGGTCTCGATGGAGAGCAGCTTCGTCGTGATATATAAGAGATCATCGAAGTCGAGCGCATTGTTCTCCTTCATGTGCTTGTCATAGAGCTCATATACATCCGCTGCTTTCTGGTTGAAGAAATTGCTTCCTGCCAGCTCTCTGTACTTCTTCGGATCGATCAGCTGGTTCTTCGCAGAGGAGATCCGGTTCTGCATCGCATTCGGCTGATACTGCTTATCATCCAGATTCAGCTCCTTCAGGCAGTTTTTCACCAGCGTCTTCGAGTCATCCGAGTCATAAATGGTGAACCTGTCCGTATAAGGCGGATAGGAAGCGATCTCGCGCCGAAGGAAGCGCGCACCAAAGGAGTGAAAGGTATACATCCAGATGCGGTCCGCAGCAGGTCCCACCAGATTGTGTACACGTTCTCTCATTTCCTGCGCCGCCTTGTTCGTGAAGGTGATCGCGAGGATTTCATTCGGATAGATCCCCTGCTCAAGCATGTATGCGATGCGGCAGGTCAGAGCTTTCGTCTTGCCGGATCCGGCGCCTGCCATGATGAGTACAGGCCCTTTCACCGTCTCGACCGCCTCCCGCTGCCGGGGATTTAATGTATTTAAATAGTTATTCATGAGTCGTCCTTTTCATAGTAGCCCGGGATTTGCCAGGGATTTGGAAATAAGGTTCAGCGGGTTCTATAGGTTCTGTGATTTTGAGCAGGATATATTTGTCTGGCAGAAAGCGCAAACCAGCCTCCTTCCAAAGGAAGGAGGGAGAACCACACCTTCATCCCTCATTAAGAAAAGCCCATATGACTTCCGTCGTATGGGCTTTTATGCACTCGATCTCCTTATTCAGCGTAAGCCTTCAGAAGGAACGGAGCGACCTGTTTCTTACGGGACATGACTTTCGGCAGATATACAGCGCCGTCTTCTGCTTTTTTGCCGAATGCCTTTTCTGCGGCCTCTTCTGCGCCGGAGGTGAACCACAGATAGGTATCTTCTGCGAGGATATCCGTCACCATGAGGTAGGAAGCAGCATAACCTTTGGCAGCCTTGGTGGCTTCCAGAGCGGCCATGATGTCCGCCTTCTTCGCGTTGATCGGAGCAAGATCCATGACGGAGATCTGTCCGCAGCTGAAGGTCTTACCAGCGGATTCGAATTCCTTGGTATCGTTGCCGGCGAGTTTTTCCGCCGAGTAGTCAGAAATGTCTGCGCCTGCTTTCAGCATATCCATGCCGTACTTTTCATAGTCGACACCAGCGATTTCTGCAAGTTCTCTAACTGCGGCCTTATCTTCTTCGGTCGTTGTCGGGGAACGGAAGAGAACGGTATCAGAGATGATCGCAGAAAGCATCATGCCGGCGACAGCCTGAGAAGGCTTTACCCCAGCAGCCTTGTAGAGCCCCCAGATGACGGTATTCACGCAGCCTACCGGACGGACGAGGATGAAGATCGGATTTGTGGTTTCAAAGTCACCGATGCGGTGATGATCGATGAGTTCCAGTACATCAGCCTCTTTGGCCCCGTCGACGCACTGCTTGGATTCATTGTGATCGACAAGAATGAGCTTCGTGCCAGCTTCGACTTTTTCGAGGTATTCCGGTGCTTCTACCTTGAAATAGTCCAGCGCGTAGCAGGTTTCTTTGTTCGGCTCACCCGCTCTGGCAGCGACGGCTTCCACGCCCTGCTGCTGCTTCAGGTAGGAATAAGAGATCGCAGCCGCAATGCTATCGGTATCTGGGGATTTATGTCCGATGACGTAAATTTTGCTCATGATTGAAATGCTCCTTTACCATGCAAAATGCAATAAAATTCTTTCCCATTATAGCATGATTGACCATCTTCGTATAGAGAAAATGCAGAAGCAAAAGGCTAGGCGGCAGGAGATCAGAAGCGACTGGTGACTAAAGATCTCAAGTGCCTAGGGTGTGGCAGCGGAAAGTGCTCCTATTCGCGCCATCTCCTTTCGGAGGAAGAAGGGAGATCCTTTTCACAAAAAGCTAACATCGCGGAGGAAGAAGGGAGATCCTTTTAACAAAAAGCTAACATCGTGCGGCGCTTCTATTATTTCGCGCCGCGCAGCCATTTCTCATTTCTAGATCCTGATGCTTTTCGCTCTCTAAGCCCCCATAGAAAGAGCGAAACCTGTTATCCTTCCCCATCACTTTCTCAGCTTCGCATTCCACAGCTGCTCATAGAGATACCCTGCCCCGCGAAGGCCACACTGCGGGAGATCGGAAAAATGAACCTCGTCATGTGACGGAAGTGCGATATGGAAGCCGGTGAATGATCTTCCCATACGCCGGAAGAGGTGCGTCTCGTGGGAAGACGAGAGGACAAGTCCTCCCTGCCAGTCTTCGTAATCCTTGGTGATCTCCTTTTCATTTTTCATGACGACACGGATCGCATCTGCGGCCGGCGTTGTCTTTTCTGTCACGCACTGGGCATGGATCACGAGACGCGCGGTATCGATCCATTCGCTGCGGATCGTTTCAGCAATGCCAAGTGCTTCCGACGGCGGCGCTGAAATGAGGACGGCATCAAACCAGAGCGGTCCCCAGAGAGACTCCAGATTATTGCCTTTTCGAAGCAAAAATTCTTTCAGCTTCGCTGCCTCATGCGAGGCGCGTGTCAATTCGCCCGCCCCCAGCTTTTCGATGATTTCCGAGAGCCAGGCCACCGTACCGTCTGTCCCGTAAGGAAGGCCGCAGGACATATACGGCGTCCCGAAATCCTGCTCCATCTGTTTAGCGAGAGAGAGCCCCAGTTCATCTCTCACGACGATGTTGAGAGATGCCGAAGGAGCATCCATGATGTCTTCCCAGTTGCTTCCGCCGCCCGGCATGGAAATCACGCGGATGCCGCAGAGAGAGAGCAGCCGCCGGATTTCTTCCGCATCCTCCCGTCCCTTCATATGAACGGTAGAGAGCCCAAGCACATTGACGGAGGCAGGGATCTTCTCCTTCGTTTTCATTTCCTTTTCGATGCGAAGCGCTGCTGCGGAATACCCCGCCTCAAAGCTCCCTTTCATGCCGCCGCTGTCCATCGCATAGACCGGCCAGGGGAGATCCATCTGGTCGGCGATGCCCTGCACATCGTCACCGACAAGGCTGACGCTGCAGTTGTTCAGGACAAAGACACGCAGAGGCTTCGCATAGGTCTCTATACTGGAAAGCCCCTTACGCAAATCATCCTCCGTCCCGTAAACAAGAGAATTCGGGCCCACCTGTGTACAGGAAAAGCGCATGGACGCCATCGGATTCTCATTATCCACATATTTCATCGCATAAAAATAGCACCAGAGCGGGCCATTCACCACCGTGAAGCTCCCTGGGATAGAGTCAAAGAATGCCGCTGATCCCGTCAGCGCACAGGTACTGCCGTGGTGACAGGCTGCTTCCCACTCAGACCGTGACATAGGCGACGCCCCCTTTCTTCCCATAGCGGCACAGCAGCCGATACATCGCGCGAAGCTCTGCGATCTCCCCCTCCGTGCCGGTCAATGGCACCATCGGGATGAAGAGCTGCCGCGCTTTCGTATTGTAAATCTCATTCGTTGTAAGGAGGATGTCACAGGCATCCATCACCGCCTGTCCCTCCCTGCTGTCATAGATCGGTATATCGCCCACATCAGCGATTTCCTCCCGCAGGGTCTTTTTGTCATCCTCCGTCAGATTATCGAAGAAGACGACCCCCGAGCAGGTAAGATGCAGGCGCTCGATGCGGGCGAGGGTCTCTTGCGGATGATACCAGCGCGGACCGCGGCCGATCCCGATGACTGCTTTCTTTCCCTCCGTGACAGGCAAGAAAGACGAGGCCGCATGATCGATGCGTGCCTCTTCTTCTCTGATGATTTCCTCTCCCCGTTCCTTTTCATGGAGGAAATCAGCCAGCGCACGGATCCAGTCCTTCGTTTGCTCCCAGCCGACCGGGTATACGTCTCCGAGTGTCGGCACATCATAGGTATCCTCTAAAAGCTTGGCGATCTTCATCATGCCGCCAGGCTGTCCCGCTGTTCCTAAAAGGATGGAAAAGTCAGCCGAAGGAATGTCCTTCCACTCCTCAAAAGGCACATACCCGGGAAACTGCCACTTCACCGTAAGGCCGAAACGGGAGAGCAGCCGCTTCACTTCACGTACATACTGCCCTTCCGGACCCATCTGATCCCCGAGAAGCAGCACGCGCCCTTTTACGCGCTTCTCTTTTCGGAAGAAACGGCGAATCATCATCTCTGTTGTCTGATAGTAGGCATCGGAATACTCCCCGCCCAGAAATCCTGCAAATGGCATGGGAATGACAGGAATACCATAAGAGGCTTCTGCCGCTTCGGCTTCCTGCTCAATGTCATCTCCGATGACTCCTGCGACACAGGAGGAAACGATCCATACGCACTTCGGGTGATAGGTATCCATCACGTAAGAAATACAATCAGAGAGGCGATCGATCCCACCGAAAATGCCATCTTTTTCCCGCAGATGAGAAGACACGAGCGGGATCGTCTCACGGTTTTCCTTTCCTCCATCCGCCATGACACGGAAGCCAGATCCCAGATCCATGGTGGAAGCCACATGCGCGCAGCCGATCGGGCCATGAAAAATGACGACCACGCCGGGGCAGAAGGCGAGCGAGCGGTAGACGCCGACCAGCGTGCAACTGCACGATTTTGATTTCGACAAAAGCCATTTAGTCTTGAGTGCCATAGGTACCTGCCAGTTTCTCCAGCTCATCAAATGTCATCGGAGTCGGGATAGAAAGCTCCGTGTTCTCCCAGATGGTCCTCGCAAGAGCTCTATATACATCTGCCTGCGAAGACTCCGGAGCATACGATAGCACCGTCTGCTTATGATTCTCCGCCAGATTCACGATCTTATCCCGCGGAATGAAAGCGACGAGGCGGGTATTCAGCTTCTTGCAGAATTCGGTCAGAAGTTCCTTTTCGCCGGGCACATTGCGACTGTTTCCGATGATACCTGCGAGACGCACCTCTCCCCTTGCCGCAAAGCGGCGAATGCCCTTGGCGATGTTATTCGCCGCATAGAGAGACATCAGCTCGCCGGAGGAAACGATATAGATCTCCTTCGCGTATCCTTCACGGATCGGCATAGAAAACCCTCCGCAGACGACATCCCCGAGGACATCGTATAGCGTTACATCCATATCAGGGATGGCTTTCATTTTGTCCAGAAGCTGCAGTGCGACGATGATGCCGCGTCCCGCACAGCCCACCCCCGGCTCAGGCCCGCCTGCTTCGATACAGATGATATCATGAAATCCTGTATGTACGATATCCTCCTTGCAGATCTCATCAGGATCCTTTCTCCGCACCTGATCCAGCACGGTCTCTTTACAAATATGTCCTAAAAGAAGACGCGTCGAGTCATTCTTCGGGTCGCACCCGATCTGACAGACCTTCTTCCCCATGAGGGAGAGCGCCGCTGACACATTGGAAGCCGTCGTGGACTTTCCGATACCACCTTTTCCGTAAAAAGCAATTTTTTTCATAGGATTCACTCTCTTTAGTCAGGAAACACGGATCCGATCTCTGGCAGAAAAAGCCGCATTCCCATAAAACCTGCCGGCACAAGGCCAGCTGCTATCACCTTTATACTATTATAACAACATTAAGCAAGGTGGAGGACATAAGAAAACAAGAAAGAGCTGACCGCGATCTCATCATGATCTTCCTAATTCTAAACAGCGATTTCCAAAATACTCCGCGTCCTGCGCTAATTCTCAGAAAATATTTTCAATGAAAACGTAAAATTCATTTGACTTTATCTTAACGTTGTACTAAACTAAGGTCATGCGAAATACAGATGAAAGAAAGGAAATCGAGTGCATGGGAAATACTCGACTCACCTCTTCTCTGTATGAATCCCGACAATCGGGAATTTTTAAAGGAGTGATTTTTCATGAAAAAAAGTCTGAAAACTGTTCTGTCTGCATCTATGGCAGCTCTGTGTGTATTTGGTTTCGGCATGTCCGCCAATGCATATGAACTGAATCCGGAAGTCAAGGATGTAACCCCGGCTCTTCGCGAAGCTTCCACCGTCGGTGTATGGACTGCAGAAAACCCGGCTATGAAGAATGCACCAAACAAAGATGCTGTCCTCGTCATGACCTTCGGTACCACTTTCAAAGACACAAGAGCTAAAACCATCGATGCTGTAGAAGCAGCCATTCAGAAAGCTCATCCGAATGTACCGGTATTCGAAGCATACACTTCCCATATCATTATCGACCGTGTGAAAGCCAAAGAAGGCATCCAGAAAATGACCCCGGAAGAAGCTTTCCAGAAACTGCAGGATGAAGGCTACACCCGTGTCGCTGTCGTTTCCCTCGACGTCATCCCAGGCATGGAATATTCCTATGACTCCATCGTCACCAAGATGCAGGTTCCGCATTTCAAGAAGATCTCCCTCGCTACCCCACTGATGTACTTCCAGGGCACCGAAGGCGAACCGGATCAGGTTGTTGACTTCCTGAAAGCTCTGTCCTCCCAGTTCCCGAAGATGGGTAAACAGGACGCTACCCTGATCATGGCTCACGGCACTCCACATCCGGGCAACGCTTACTACAGCGTCATCCAGGATCGTCTGCATCAACTCGGCATGAACAATGTCTTCATTTACTCTGTCGAAGGCCGTCCAAATCTGGAAGATGTCATCCCGAAGCTGAAAGCACAGGGCTACAAACATGTCACCCTGATGCCGATCATGATGGTTGCTGGCGATCATGCAAACAATGATATGGCTGGTGATGAACCGGACTCTCATAAGAGCATCCTGAAAGCGGAAGGCTTCTCCGTTGACACCTATATCCATGGTCTTGGCGAAAACGCAAACGTTCGCGGCCTGTATGTAGATCGTGCAACCGAAGCTATCGAAGCTCTGCAGAAATAATGAAATGTGCTATACTAATGCAGAGATGATGTCTCTTCATTAAAAAAACGCTCTTACGTCATCTCGGCGTAAGAGCGTTTTAGTATGTTTTAGTTATTTCTTATCGGGATATCAGGTTCCCCCAACGGACCAATGCCATTCCGTCTGGAAGATCATCAACGCCGATTCATCCCCTTCGAGAGAAGTCTTGAAATTGGAACCCGTGTCCCCATTATCTCCAAGGAGTCTTCTTATGAAAAAAATTCTTGCATCTATCGCAGCGGCTGCCCTCTGCCTCTCCCTTTCTGCCTGCGGCGGCAACAGTCAGCCTGCTTCCTCCTCCGCCCTCTCTTACACCTATAAAGACCAGACCATCAGCATGAAGGCCGCCCCTTCGCGCATTGTCACATTGTCTGCGCCACTCATCAATATGGCCTATGCAGTCGGAGGTACCTCCATCGCGCGTCCGGAGACCACGAGCCCAATCCCGGAAGAGGCAAAATCCCTCCCTACCATCGGGCATGTGCAGAATATCAATATGGAATCTCTGGTCGGCATGAAGCCAGACCTCGTCATCGGAGAAAAGACGCAAAACAGCAAGCTCGAGTCTCTTCTGAAATCGAGCCAGATCCCCTACGTCCTTATCCAGTACGACGGCATCCATGACAATGTGCCGCTTTTGAAATTCATGGGTGAACTCTATGGTAAAACAGACAAAGCCAAAGAAGTGATTGATGCCTACGAAAAAGGTGTCAAAGCAGTCATGGATAAAGCGGCCGCTGAAAAGACCCCGGCGAAAGTCGCAGTCCTTCGCGCTACAGGGAAATCTGTCACAGCAGAAACTCCTAAGTCGATCTGCGCTTCCATGGTGGATATGCTGAAAATGAATAACGTCATCACCGCCCACAAGGACCTGAAACTCGACAGCAAGACTGTTCCCTATTCCTTAGAGCAGCTTTCCGCTGACGATCCAGATGTCATCTTCATTGTCACCATGGGCAAACAGGATGAGATCAACAAATCTCTCGATGAGTCGATGAGAAACAATCCTGCATGGGCACACCTCAAAGCCGTACAGGAGAATCGTGTCTACTTCTTAGAGCCAAACCTTTTCCTCATGAATCCGGGAATCAAGACCCCGGAAGCACTAGAAAAGCTGTACCAGCTGGCCTATGGGAAATAGTGGGAGCTAAAGGAAACGCTGGTTAAATCGCAGAGTCAGATTCTACAAGAATTTTTATGCATAGCTTCGTCATAACCTTCCTTAAATAGCTTGCTATTCGCGTCAGGTTATTTCTTGCTATGCATAAAAATCCTAGAGTAAAATCTGACAACGATTTAATCAGTGCTTCCTTAGGGAGTAGGAATGTCGTCATTCCCGCCCCTACCTCCTTCCGGATAGAAAGAGAATAATAAAGGTATAGTTTTACCTTCTCCTCTCTCCCACATAAAAACGCCGAGAAATCGCCATACGATTTCTCGGCGTTTTTTCTAATCCCTAGCTGCTAATTCCCAGTCACCCGTCCTCCCCAGATTCCAGGCATCACTCTTGCTAGATTTTAATCTGTTACACACAGGTACATTATATCATAAATGTATGAACCGCT
>FR879578.1:20269-21139 GCA_000434475.1 Dialister sp. CAG:486 | reverse complement strand
CGCTCCTGTGAAAAACAAAAATGAAAGCCTATGAGCATAGTCACTCATCTCACCATACAAAAAGCAGCGCCTGCACGCTGCTTTTTGTATGATTTTATTCCTCTTCTTCATACGCGCTGATCTCTTCCATCAGGGCATCAATGAGCTGGTCTTCCGGGACGGATCGGAGGATCTTTCCTTTGCGGAAGACCAGGCCACTGCCTTTTCCGCCGGCAATACCGAAATCCGCCTCCCTGGCTTCGCCCGGGCCATTCACGGCGCATCCCATAACAGCGACTTTGATGGGTTTCTTAAAGTGAGAGATCTTCTCCTCCACTTCTTTGGCCATCTCGATGAGATTCACCTGTGTGCGACCGCATGTCGGACAGGAAATGAGGACTGGGCCATACTGCTGCATGCCCACGGAGCTCAGGATTTCCTTCGCGGCTTTTACTTCCTTCATCGGATCATCGGTCAAAGATACACGAAGGGTATCGCCAATGCCGTCTAAGAGCAGGCTACCGATCCCGATGGCTGACTTGATCGTCCCGCGACAGAGCGTCCCGGCCTCCGTCACGCCGAGGTGCAGCGGATAGTCCACTTTTTCAGAAAGAAGGCGGTTTGCCTTCACCATCATCGGGACATCTGAAGACTTCACAGAAATCACGATATCATAGAATCCTTCCGCTTCGAGGATGCGGACATGAGAGAGTGCGCCTTCCACCATGCCTTCCGCGGTCGGATGTCCGCCATGTGACGCAAGGATGTCTTCCGGAAGGGAGCCTGCATTGATACCGATACGAATGGGGATATGCTTTTCTTTCGCCATATCCACCACCTTCACAACGTTTTCCCGCTTGCCGATATTTCCCGGATTGATGCGAAGAGCGT
>FR879578.1:3414-20243 GCA_000434475.1 Dialister sp. CAG:486 | reverse complement strand
GCGAAGAGCGTCGATCCCCTGCTCCATCGCCGTAAGCGCAAGACGGTAGTCAAAATGAATGTCTGCGACCAGCGGTACATCCACTTTCGCACGGAGCGCGCCCAAAGCTTCTGCCGCTTTTTTATCCGGCACGGCGACCCGGATGATATCTGCTCCCGCCTGATGCAGGGCCTCGATCTGCGATGCAGCGGCGTCCGTATCGAGCGGGCTGAACGTGCTCATCGACTGGATCGCAATGGGCGCGCCCCCACCGATCTTGACACCGCCGACAACGACCTGTCTGGTATTTCCCATTTGAATCTCCTTTTCGTAGTGGTTTACATGAATATATGGTTTAGAGTCAGGTTTGCCTTCCTAAAAACGTCCTATCCTTATCATCGCCGATTGGAATGAGAGTTGTCCGTACAGGTCCACTGGATAAGACTGACGATAAGAGCATATCCCTCTGAACCCGCTTTTCTTACATCAGCGCGCTGATATCCTGGAAAAGTGCATAGAAGAAAATCGCACCCAGTATGGCGATCCCGACCGATTGAATATAAATCAGCGCTTTCTCCGGCAGCTGCCGCCCGAGAATGGCCTCCAAAAGAATAAGGATCAAATGTCCGCCATCAAGAAGCGGGACGGGAAGTATATTGAGAAGTCCAAGATTCAGACTGAGAAGGGCGATAAACATGAAGAGCGGCATGACCCCGTAAGATGCCACCTCCCCTGACATGCGGGCGATTCCGATCGGGCCGGATACCTCCGCACGCCCCGTGCCCGTCACCATGTCATAAAGCCCAGCCGTCATCATATGCAGCAGATCGGCGGCGCGTCCAAACCCCATGGCAATGGCCTCTGTCATCGTGGTTTCGTGATGTTCCACATAAGGCGTGATCCCCATGATGGCACGACCATCGGGCTGCACCTCGGGGATGATCGTCACCTGTCTCGTTGCCCCCTCGTGGTCGATTTCCATGGAAACCACCCGATTGCCCTTCTCTTTCAGGGCTTCTCCGATATCCGTCCATTTCACCATAGCCTTTCCTTCGATGGAAAGAATGGTATCTCCGGGCGAAAGATACTGCTTCTCTGCCGAACTTCCCGCAAGTACGGTGCCGACTTTGGGTAAATTCGGGAAAGTATTATAACCTTCGATCTTGAAGGCGGAGATGAAGATCAAAAGGGCGAGAAGAACATTGAAGAGTGCGCCTCCCACGATGACAAGCAGCTTTGCCCATGTCGGGCGCTGGTTGAAAGCGCGTGGGTCATCCTTATTCTGATCATCCATGCCGGCGATCTTATTGAATCCCCCCAGCGGAATCAGACGAAGGGAATAGAGCGTCTCTCCCCATTTCTTTGAAACGATCACAGGGCCGAAGCCGACAGCAAACTCGATGACCTTCATACCCGTCCACTTCGCCATGAGGAAGTGCCCGCCCTCATGGACGATGACAACGACGGCAAAGACAAAGATCGGAGCCAGTATCGATGAAATCATAGGCATTTCCTCGAAATGAATGCATCTGCCAGCGCGCGAGCCTTGCGATCCGATGAGAGTACACTGTCATAGGAAACGACAGGCTCTGCACTCCAGTGCGAGAGCGTATCTTCCACCACATCGAAAATGGAAAGGAAGGAAATCTTCCCGGCGATAAAGGCGCGGATGGCCTCTTCATTGGATGCGTTGAAAGCGACGCCGCCGTCTCCCCCCATTTCTCCTGCTTCGTAAGCCAGCTTCAGCGAACGGAAGACTTTCATATCGGGCTTTGCGATCAGGATCTGCGCGATTTCATTCCAGTCCACGAAAGCATGCGACGGCGAAGGCAGGCGGTCCGGATATGTCAGGGCGAACTGGATCGGAAGACGCATATCCGGCAGTCCGATCTGTGCCATGATGGTGCCATCGACATACTCGACCATCGAGTGGATCAGGCTCTGCGGCTGGACAATGACTTCAATATCCTGATAGTCTACGCCGAAGAGCCAGTGCGCCTCTATGACCTCGAGTCCTTTGTTGAACATGGTCGCAGAGTCGAGCGTCACTTTCATCCCCATGTTCCATGTCGGGTGCTTCATGGCATCTGCGACCGTCACGTGCGCGAGCTCTTCTCTTGTCCTGCCGCGGAAGGGACCGCCAGAAGCTGTGAGAAGGATTTTATGGATGCCTTTCTGATCCTGCCCGATCATACTCTGGAAGATGGCAGAATGCTCACTGTCCACCGGACGGATCAGTGTATGATGCTTTTTCGCTTCCTCAAGAACAAGCGCACCGCCTGCGACCAGCGTCTCTTTGTTTGCAAGAGCCAGCTCCTTCCCCGCGCGAATCGCTTCAAGCGTCGGAAGAAGTCCTGTAATGCCGACGACTGCTACAAGGACAAGGTCGACATCGTCTCGCTTCACGACCTCAGAAAGAGCTGCCTCGCCGATCAGCACATCCGCATCGCCATTATAGGTTTCCAGAAATTTTTTTCCCGCATCCTCATCAGTGATGACGATGGCATACGGATGAAAGAGCGCAGCCTGCTCCTGTAATTTATCGATACTCTTGTGCGCAGCAATGACGGCCGCATGAAAAAGATCCGAATGGAGACGGATCACGTCCATCGTCTGGGTTCCAATGGAACCCGTGCTGCCCAATACAGCGATTTCTTTCATAGGTACTCCTTTCGGAAAGTGTAAGCAACTGGTGACTAAAGAAACGCTGAGGAAATCGCAAAGCTCGATTCCGCAAGCATTTTCTCACAACACTTCGTCATAACCCTCCTTCTGAGAAGGCATTTTTTTATTTATGCGTATTGTCAAAAAACAGGGTCACTACAGGGTCACTTTTCCCCTGCGTTCTCGATGCTATGTATAGAAGCGGGAGAGAGCTTCCCGGAGATCATCTACTCGACCGATTTCCCTCATCCTAGGCAGGGGAAAAAGAAATAGCAGATATCATGCGGCTCTCAAATGCTTCTCCCTTCAAAGGCTTCGCCCGGGAGGAACCAGAAAAGGGTACAAGACAAGTAACAGAATTGAAAAAGACAGGATAAAAATCCGAAGCCGAATAAAGTGGATCGCATTGACGACAAGATCAGGCTCGCCTCTAAGTGAGTAGAAGTCCTGGCTACGGCCAGGCCGCCCTCGAAAACTCTACGCCTCCCAGCCTGGCGCCCGATTCATTGGATCAGACCATTCGATAGGATACCATCCTGTCTTTTTTGCGTGGGCGAAATAGAGGCTGCTGACAAGGAATTAGGGATTAGGGAAACCCTGATTAAATCGAAGAATCAGCGTTTCCCTAGAAATCAAAATCAGTCAAATGGGACGACTCGATCATAGATACTATGATCAAAAATGCGGCGTTCCCATTCTATGATGCGCCGCACCTTCATTTCTCGGTTCCTCTTTTGCATGTTAGCGAAGCAGCGCCAGCACTGCGACGAGGCTCGGAGCAACGAAAAGAAGGCTGTCGAAACGGTCCATCATCCCGCCGTGACCCGGAAGAATATTTCCAGAGTCTTTGATATCACAGGCACGTTTCACATAAGACTCGAATAGATCCCCCATGGGCGCCATGATCGCCGCCATGACGGAAAGGATGGATCCTTCCCAAAGATCAAAACCCGCACAGAAGGAAACAAGGACACCGAGAATGACGCAGCCGACTGCGCCGCCGGCAAGACCTTCGACCGTTTTATTCGGGCTGATGTGCGGCGCCATCTTATGACGACCGCAGGCCTTCCCCGTCAGGTAAGCGAAAGAATCACTCGCCCAGGTGCAAATGAGTGCGAGAAGAATGAGGAAAATCCCCGGCTCGATGGAAACTTCTGTCGGAGAGAGCAGCTCATGACTGCCGCGAAGGAGCGCTAGGCTGCCAAAGCCGATGCCAAAATAGACGGCACCGAAAGCAGAATAAATAAGCCCGGTCAGATTTTCCTTCTTAATGCCCAGGATCAGGTAGAGAAGAAGCACAAAAGCAAGAAAAATCGCAGCCAGAAAGGCCTTCAGCGAATAAAAACCGGATGCCAGTACCATGACGGCGGTGGCAATGGCTGTGGCTTTCAGATAGATGTGGACACCGAAATGTTTCAGCATCTTATCATATTCAAGAAGGGCCAGCAAGGAGACGAGGAAAATGGCTCCCGTCAGAAACCAGCCTCCCAGATATACCAGCCCAAGGACAGCGATGATACCTATGATCGCTGTGATCACACGCACTTTCATTTTTTATCCTCCGTGAGCCCGCCGAAGCGACGGTCTCTTCCGGTAAACCAGTCGATCGCTTTCGAAAGCTCCTCCTCAGTGAAGTCCGGCCACAGGACAGGCGTGAAGTATAGCTCCCCATAAGAGATCTGCCAGAGAAGGAAATTCGAAATGCGCGACTCTCCGCCCGTACGGATCATGAGATCCACATCCTGGGCATCCGATGGATAGAGATGGGCAGAAATCATTTCTTCCGTAATGGATTCCGCATCAAGAGAGCCGCTCTTCACTTCGCGTGCGATCTGCTGCACCGCCTGCACGATCTCCATGCGTCCGCCATAGTTGATGGCCACATTCAGGATCATGCCGTCACACTTCGCTGTGTCTTTTTCACAGGCAGCGATCTCCTTGCGAAGATCATCCGACAATGCTGACGGTTCGCCCACGATGTGTACCTGCACATTATCCTCCACCAGCTCGCGCAACTGACTGATCAGGTAGCTCTTAAAAAGCTTCATCAGGAAACGGACTTCGATGGGCGGACGCTTCCAGTTCTCTGTGGAAAATGCATAGAGCGTCAGCACTTTCACTCCCATATGACCTGCCGCACGGACGATGGTCTTCACATTCGCCGCGCCGACCTGATGACCATAGGTTCTCTCTCTTCCTCTTTCTTTCGCCCAGCGGCCATTCCCATCAAGAATGATGGCCACATGCTCAGGAAATGATTTTTTATCAGACATAAATGGAATCTCCCATAATCAAAATAGGATAGAGTTTAGATAGTGTAAGGGTTCGAGGTTCAGGGATAGCCCATGGGACGCCCCGCCCTTCAATTACGTTTAAAAGCTCTGCTCGAATGAAGAATGAAGGGGCGGCTTCGTCGCAAATATATATCCTTTCCCTTTAAACCTTCCTCCGTCCTCTGGAGAAGGTGCCTTGAAGAGGCGGAGGTTTGGGCTGCGATTTCTGCTATACAAACATGGCAGGCAATCCCGACTCGACGCGAGTCTGCCCCTTCCAAAGAAAGGGACAAGAAGATTATTCTCGCCGCCTCACGACTTTTTCCACACTCTCACTATACTTCATTCGTGGCATGACAACAGCCTTTTCTCCGGTTCGGACAAGATAAAGCGCGCCCTCTTCGAGCTGCGCTTCCCGCCCATGAGTGAAAGAAATCGTACCACTCGGATACGATTTCTCTACACACTGTCTCAATTTTTCAGTAAACGGCTGTCCTGCAAAAAGAACAACCTCACTCATACAGACATGATCTCTTTAATTTTCTTTTCGGTGGCAGCTTCCAGCTCTTTGATTTTCTTGTCCGTCAGCTTCTGGACTTTATCTTCAGTTTCTTTGATGACATCCTTGGAAACATCGCTATTCTTTGCTTCCTTTTTCAGGAAATCATTGCCATCACGACGGATATTTCTAATAGCGACCTTGCCCTCTTCCGCTTTCTTATTGACAACCTTGACGAGCTCCTTGCGGCGGTCTTCGGTCAGCTGCGGGATGGCCATACGGATCAGGTTGCCATCATTCATCGGTACAAGGCCGAGGTCAGACTGCAGGATGGCTTTTTCGATATCTTTCAGAAGACCCTTGTCCCATGGCTGGACAACGAGCAGACGAGCTTCCGGTACAGTCACAGAAGCGACCTGAGTCACCGGAGTACGGCTACCGTAATACTCAACAAATACGCGATCGAGCAGGCTGGCATTCGCCTGACCCGTACGGATGCTGGTGAATTCATTCTTGAGAGCAACGATGGATTTATCCATCTTGTCAGACAGTTTCTTCAGTTCTTCTTCGTACATGATTATTTCCCTTCGATTAATGTGCCCAAGGTATCTCCCTTGCAGGCCTTGACAATGTTGCCAGGAACGTCGATATTGAATACTTTGATCGGAATTTCGTTATTCATGCAGAGAGTAATGGCCGTATTGTCCATGACAGCCAGCTCTTTCTGCAGCACTTCACTATAGGTGAGATGAGTGAACATTTTTGCTTCGGGATGGAACTTTGGATCTGCATCGTACACACCATCGGTCTGCTTCTTCGCCATCAGCATGATATCAGCTTCGATTTCTGCACTGCGCAGAGCTGCCGTGGTATCTGTTGTGAAATAAGGATTGCCCGTACCTGCACCAAAGATCACGACTCTGCCCTTTTCAAGATGACGGATCGCACGGCGGCGAATGTAAGGCTCTGCGACCTGCTGCATTTCGATGGCTGTCTGTACGCGGGTAGAGACGCCGAGTTTTTCAAGCGCATCCTGCAGAGCGACGGAATTGATGACAGTCGCGAGCATTCCCATGTAGTCAGCCGACGCACGATCCATCCCGCCCTGGCTGCCCTTGAGACCTCTCCAGATATTGCCGCCACCTACAACGACAGCGATCTCGATACCGGCATCGCTGGCTTCCTTGATCTCTCCGGCCAGTCGATATACGACCTCCGGATCGATACCAAATCCTTTATCGCTGGCCATCGCTTCACCAGACAATTTCAGCATGACTCTCTTATACTTCTTGTTTTCTGTTGCCATTGTACACCCCCGTAAAAATCAGTGATACATCTATATTATTATATAGTATTTCAGAAATAGCTGCCATAAGAATTTTGAGAGATGAGCCTTGGAAACTACAGCCTTTAGACTTTAGACATCTGACTTCTTCACTTCCAGTCTCCCGTCCAATCCCTGAAAAAGACCATAAAATAAGAGAACACCAAAGATGATGTTCTCTTATTCTTGTTTTATGGATTACTGATTCAGCTGTTTAGCGACTTCAGCAGCCAGATCGTCCTGTTTCTTTTCGATGCCTTCGCCGAGCTGGAAACGAGCGAAGCGTACAACTTCTGCATTCTTGGATTTCAGGAGTTTCGCAATGGTCAGATCGCCATCTTTAATGAATTCCTGATCTACGAGGCAGACTTCCTTGTAGTATTTGTTGATACGGCCGAGAACCATCTTTTCGATGATCTTTTCTGGTTTGCCTTCATTTCTCGCTTCGACAGCCAGAACTTCTTTTTCGTGTTCGATTTCAGCCTGCGGTACCTGAGTGCGGTCGAGGTAGGAAGGATTTGCTGCAGCGACCTGCATAGCGACATCTTTGCCGAGTTCAGCGTCTGCGCCCTTCATTTCGACGAGAACGCCGATCTTGCCGCCGCCGTGGATGTAGCTGTAGACAGCGCCTTCTGCACTTTCATAGCGAACAAAGCGACGAACAGAAATGTTTTCGCCGATCTTAGCTACAGCTTCGGTGACCTGATCTTTGACAGCCTTGCCGTCCATTTCAGAAGCAAGCAGAGCCTCTACGTCAGCCGGATTTACAGCGATGATCTGCTGTGCGATGCGAGCAGCCAGTGCTCTGAAGTCATCATTGCTGCCTACGAAGTCGGTTTCGCAGTTGACTTCAACGATGGTGCCGACTTTGCCATCAGCGGAAATAGCGGAAACGACAGCACCTTCAGCAGCTACACGGCTTGCTTTCTTCGCAGCCTGAGACAGTCCCTTTTCACGGAGAATATCTACTGCTTTTTCCATATCGCCTTCAGCTTCTACGAGTGCTTTTTTGCAGTCCATCATGCCTGCGCCAGTCTTTGTGCGCAGATCTTTGACCATGCTAGCGGTAATTGCCATCTTTATGACCTCCATCATAAAACAGTAAGGTGTTTGTAAAAATTTCTCAAAAAAAGGAAATCCCCAGCCTGCGCAACGCGCAGGCCGAATTTCCTATACAGCCATTATTCCTGTTCAGCAGCTTCTTCAGCCGGAGCTTCTTCAGCTTCTGCTTCTTTAGCAGCTTCAGCTTCCTGCTGACCCTGACGGCCTTCGAGGACAGCGTCAGCCATCTTGGAAGCAAGCAGTCTTACAGCACGGATAGCATCATCGTTTGCCGGGATCGGGAAATCAACAACATCCGGATCGCAGTTGGTATCAACGGTAGCGATAACCGGAATGTGCAGCTTGTGAGCTTCGGCAATAGCGATTTCTTCTTTCTTGGAGTCAATGATGAAGAGTGCGCCCGGGATCTTCTTCATGTCTTTGATGCCGCCCAGGTTCTTTTCCAGTTTTTCCAGTTCGCGTTTCATCAGGATGACTTCCTTCTTCGGATACTGGTCAGTGGTGCCTTCTTCAAACATTTTTTCCAGTTCTTTCAGACGAGCGATACGGGTCTGAATGGTACGGAAATTGGTGAGCATGCCGCCCAGCCAACGTTCATTGACATAGAACTGATTGCAACGGGTAGCTTCTTCCTTCACGGAATTCTGCGCCTGTTTCTTGGTGCCGACGAAAAGGATCGGAGCGCCGGTAGCTGCGACTTCACGCAGGAAAGCGTATGCTTCTTCTACTTTCTTTACAGTCTTCTGCAGGTCGATGATGTAGATGCCGTTTCTTTCCGTGAAAATGAAACGTGCCATTTTCGGATTCCAACGACGGGTCTGATGACCAAAGTGAACGCCTGCTTCGAGTAACTGTTTCATGGATACAACTGCCATAATAAAAACCTCCTGTTTTTAACCTCTGTCCGTTTCCTCCCCTGCAGCCACTTCGGGAATGTGTGAAATGAAATTTTCCCCGCAAGCACAGATGCAGAGTCCGCCAGACATGTGTACTCATGCGTTATTTATTCTACCAAAAGAAAAAGGGGAAAGCAAGGGGATGGGAAAATATTTTTAGGTTCAAGGTTCAAGGTTCTGGTAGCGGCTTCGCCGCAAGTATTATATGAGGCGATGCCCGAAGGTCTCTTGATAGCAGATTTACCTCGTATCGTCAGCCCCCTTGCTGGGAAGGTGCCCCGTAGAGGCGGATAGGGCACAGGCGGCAGGAAAGACAGAGGAGAAAAGAGGAGAAGTGCGCGGCACATGTGGCGAAAGCGTGAGACCCTCGCCTCGAATGAAAAACAAAAAAGACGCCGTGACCATGTCACAGCGTCATTCTTTCAAGGCGAGCATTCAATAAGCCGAGTTCTGTCCCACTTGCGTGGTGATGATTATCTGTCTAGTCAGCCGATTGCTCGACTGCTCAAGCGACGCAACCCGGAAGGTCAGCGGGCAACCTCAACCCTTCCCTATTCGGTCTTGCTTCGGATGGGGTTTACCAAGCCAGCCGGTCTCCCGACTGCTGGTGCGCTCTTACCGCACCTTTCCACCCTTACCACTTGCGTGGCGGTTTCCTTTTCTATGGCACTTTCCCTAGGATCACTCCCGCCGGACGTTATCCGGCATCCTGCCCTGCGAAGCTCGGACTTTCCTCACGCCTTACGGCCCGCAATCATCTTTCCTGCTCGCGTGCTACAGTATAGCATGGAGACGGAATTTTTTCAAGAGAAAGATAAAATCAGGTTCAGAGTCAAGGGGCAGCACGCCCCTTAGACTAACCCTGAACCCGTTTTTCTACATTTCCCCGAAAATATCCTCTGCCCTACTGTCTTCGATGACCTCGATCTCCCAGCCATGCTCTGCGGCATACGTCCGAAGGCGCTTTGTCAAAGCAGGAACGATGACGCGCTCGGTATAGAAATGGCCGCCATCTGCGATGAGAAGACCGAGGCGGGAAGCGTCCTGCGCTTCATGGTACTTGAGGTCGCCCGTCAGGTAAAGATCTGCTCCCTTTGCTTTTGCAAGCGCAGCAAACTCGCTGCCCGCACCGCCCAGAACAGCCACGCGGGAAATGGTGATATTCGGATTTCCCGCATAACGAAGGACGGGAATGCCGAGCTTCTCCTTTATATAAGAGAGCGCTTCTTTTCCGCTCATGGGCGCAGGCAGATTTCCGATCCGCCCCATGTACTCCTTGTACCCGTGGCTTTCCAGCGTATATACATCATAGTGAATATCTCCACAGATTTCCTGTACTTTCGCAAGGACAGAAGCAAGCAGCGCGGTGGGTACATTACATTCGAGCTTCGCCTCATCCGTCGCATCATCCTCATCATCCAAAAGATAGAAATGATTTACGGCATCCCCATAGAGTTCTGAAAGCGTATGTCGGAGCACCTTCGCGGTGACAGGCTTCACATAAAGTGCAAGCTTACTTTCTTTCGTTTCCTGCTCAAAGACCAGCCCTTCCGTATCAGAAAGGGAGAGCGCAGCTGCCAGAGCATCATTCACGCCGCCTTTGGCTGTATCCAGATTCGTATGAGCTACAAAAGACAGGATATCATGCTTCACGAGCTTCTCGATCACGCGCCCCTTATACGTCCGAAGGTCAAGTTCACGGATGGCCTTGAAAAGAAAGGGATGGTGGGAAATCACCATCTCAGCGCCTTCACGGACGGAAAGATCCACATTTTCTTCCGTGAGGTCGAGGGAAATCAGTACCTTCGTGACCCTGCGGCGAGGATCCCCCACCTGAAGCCCCGGGTGATCCCATGACTCTGCAAGACTTCTCGGTGCCCACGACTCCATCCATCCGATCAAATCATTTCCTGTGACTTTCATAAGAGTTCCTCCAATATGCTTACTTCTTCCAGTGCCTTTTCTCTGGACAGGCGATGCCGCTCACTCTTCGAGTCCTTTGCCCCTTCGATCACAAAGCGCCGTCTCCGGATGAGCCGCTCGATATGCGTCTTGAAAAGAGGATCCTTCCGATATGCCGCCGTCGCACCGATTTCTGCCTGCAGCATCGAAAGCTCCTTCATCTCGCCGGGACGAACGAGCATCAATTCATACAGCTGCCCGCCATCCAGTGAAAGCACCTCTTTTTCAATGCGGAAATGATGCCTGCCAAGAAACTGCCGGAGCTCCGCCACATGCCCCTGCGGCTGCAGCACCAGCCATGAGAGCGCCTGCGCCTTTTCCTCATTCTCTACAAGAATATCCCGCATTAAAAGGCCGCCCATCCCGCAGATGGTGACACCGTCCACCTCTCCTTTACCAAGCGGCGCAAGTCCTCCGCCCAGTCGTAAACCGATCTGACGTGAAAGCCCGGAAGAACTCACGTCCTCCCTGGCGCGTGTGAGCGGACCGTCATTCACATCACAGGCGATCGCCCGCCTGGCGCGCCCCTCTTGCACAAGATAAATGGGAAGGTAGCCATGGTCTGTACCAATATCGGCCATACTCTCACAGACAGGCACCAGATCGGCTACCGCCTGTAGACGATTCGTCAGTTTCATAGATGGATCCTTTCAGCGATGACTTTCCATGCAGGACTATCCTGCAGCCATTCCTTTTCTCTATCAAAAAAACGTATCCAAATCACTGAAATCAGCACGGATACGTTCATTGTGGTGGGCCCACCAGGACTCGAACCTGGGACGGGGCGGTTATGAGCCGCCTGCTCTAACCAACTGAGCTATAGGCCCGCAATATCGACATATGTTATTTTAGCAATAAATGAGAGAAAAAGCAAGAAAAAGTCTCACATGCGCAAAAAGGACGAGGAAGGGCATTCTGGCTCTGTGTGGCATCATCGTATCCCTGTCATCGACAGCACGCAAAAAAGTGATCCTCTTTTCGAAAATGGATCACCTCCATCACAAAAGCGCAGCAGAGTTTTATAAGTATCCATGGAGGCATTCCCTGCAATCTGGCACCAGCGCATTTCACGGTTCATGTCGTACAAGTACGGCTAAACTTCGCTCTAGGGTTAGTCGTGGAGGCGAATCCTGCATGAGATCTTTTGACCTGCTGCGTCTTTCTGTGATTTGTATTTCTTACGCTCTCCGGCGGCTAGCACGCTTTCGAGTGAGAGATGGGAAATCGGATCCGCCGTCAGCCCTCTCTGCGCTCCTTTCCTATAGGTCTGTGCACGAAGGAGTGCGGAGAAAGCTTTAGGCTCCCGGGAAGATTTCCCTCTCCGAGAAATACCATCGTGGAAATTCCAGATTTTACACGGTTTTCTTTTCATAAAATAAAAAATCTGAACATTCTACGATTGAGTCCGTGTTTCCTTAATTTCTCTCAGGATGATAGCCAGGAAGTGTGTTTGCGGGAATGCTAAGATCCAGATCATAGTCGCACATGGGATTGATGTTGCTGGCGACCGCACGCTGGTAGTCTCCCATGGAGGCTCTCGACTGCATCGACTGATAATCTCCATATTCTGCCGCATCACAGTACCTTTCGATCGCTCTCACGCGGACGTGAATTTCGTCGATGAGCTCGGTGTATCGGATTTCGTCCGGCTCGATGGTACCAAGGCCATTTTGTATCGAGTAGGCACGCCATTGGATCATACTTTCATACTCTGCGACGAGGCATGCATTCGTCATTATCCAAGGCTGCGTGCGGTTGTCGAACCAGTCCGGGCATGCGGTGAGTTCATCCGGCGGCCATGGATCGACCGTGCCTGCAAAGGCAGTGGGATTCGTGCCATCTGGACTTTCTATCCGTTTCACGCCATACTTTTCCGCTTCGCGTTCGCTTTTCTTCTGTTTCTCGCTCTTTGGCCGGGACTGTTTCACCGGTTTCCTTTTGGCGGAAGAACCGAGAACGCTTCCGATGGCTTTATCCGCTGCTTTGCCCGCGATGTCTCCCCAACCGAATGCCTCTGCTTCTCCGGTAAGGCCGAAAAGCAAGGCAGCAGTGAGCCCGATAGCAAGAATAGATTTCTTTTTCATCATGACCGCCTCCTTTAAAATTATAACCGCATTATAATATAAGTATACAGAAAATCTAAATAATTCAGGATAACGATACGGGAAGCCGGATTTTTCCCCCCCTGCTCATCATTCTGAGCGAAGGGGTACAGGCAAATGGGGACATGAGTCGAAGAATCAAGTGCACCTGTCCATTTTTCGCATAGATCCGTTGGCACAGTCCCCACTTGTTCTGACAGTGGCCATCTCACGGACGTTCTTTCCGTCCGCTCAGGTTGACGGTGCGCCTTTGGCGCCCTTCTTCGCAGGACTACGTGTTTCAACAAAAAAGAGAAGCCTCGCGGCTTCTCTTTTCGCTTGCTTATTATTTGACAACGATATTGACGATTCTCTTCGGTACGACGATGACTTTCACGATGGTCTTGCCTTCGGTGAATTTCTGGATTTCCGGAAGAGCCTGGGCTTTTTCGCCGATTTCTTCGCGCGCCATAGCAACCGGGACGGAGATTGTCGCGCGGACCTTGCCATTGACCTGGACAGCGAGTTCGACTTCATCGACGACGAGGGCAGATTCATCGCAGGCCGGCCAAGCAGCCAAATGGATGCTTTCTTCCTTCTGTCCTGCACTCTGCCAGAGTTCTTCGGTCATATGCGGAACGAATGGCGCGAGGAGGATGAGGAGGTTTCTGACGAGCTCGCCGGAAAGGCTCGCTTCGATGGTATCATGGGCTTCGATGAAGCGGTACATATCGTTTACGAGTTCCATGATGGCAGAAATCGCAGTATTGAAAGCAAATTTTCCATCCAGATCTTCGGTGACTTTCTTGATGGTCTGGTGCAGTTTTCTTCTGAGAGCGAATTCATCAGAGGAGAGTTTGCCTTTTTCTTCAGTCTGAATGTCTTCGTACTTGCCGACGATGTTCCAAACGCGTTTCAGGAAACGATAGGAACCTTCGACGCCCTGATCGGACCATTCGAGGTCTTTTTCCGGCGGAGCGGCAAAGAGGATGAAGAGGCGGGCCGTGTCCGCGCCGTATTTTCCGACAATTTCTTCCGGGGAAACGACGTTGCCGACGGATTTACTCATCTTGCCGCCATCTTTGAGGACCATGCCCTGACAGAGCAGGTTCGTGAATGGTTCCGGATAGTCGACCATGCCTTCATCCTGAAGGACTTTCATGAAGAAGCGGGAATACAGCAGGTGAAGGATGGCGTGTTCGATGCCGCCGATGTACTGGTCGACGGGCATCCAGTAGTTTGCCTTATCCTTTGCGAATGGTTCTTCGGTATTGTGCGGATCGCAGTAACGCAGGAAGTACCAGGAAGAATCGATGAAGGTATCCATCGTGTCGGTTTCTCTCGTAGCATCCGCGCCGCACTGTGGACATTTGCAGTGAAGGAAGGCTTCACTGGTTTCGAGCGGAGAGGTCGCGCCAGCGACAAAGTTGACGTCTTCCGGCAGTTTGACCGGGAGATCTTTTTCCGGGACAAGGACATTGCCGCAATGCGGGCAGTGAATGATCGGGATCGGGCAGCCCCAGTAGCGCTGGCGGGAAATCAGCCAGTCACGCAGACGGTAGTTCACTTTGCCTTCGCCGATGCCCATATCTTCGAATTTCTTGGTGATGGCTTCACGGGCTTCTCCGGATTTCAGACCATCAAATTCCGCAGAGTTCACAAGGACGCCGTCAGCGTCATAGGCTTTATCCATCTCGGCAAGAGAAAGGGAGCCGGCTTTATTCTGGACGACGAGTTTCATTGGGAGGCTGTATTTCTTAGCGAAATCCCAGTCGCGCTGGTCGTGGGTCGGTACAGCCATAACGGCACCGGTGCCGTATTCGTAGAGAACGTAGTTCGCGATCCAGATCGGCACGCGTTCACCGGTCAGCGGATGGATCGCATAACTGCCGGTGAACATGCCGAGCTTCGGTGCATCTTCCGCGGTGCGGACGATGTCGTTTTCATTTCTCATCTTTTCGATGAATGCTTCGAGTTTTGCCTTTTCCGGGTTATTCGCGATGAGTTTTTCGACGAGCGGGTGTTCCGGAGCAAGGACCATGTAGGTGACGCCGTAGACGGTGTCGACACGGGTGGTATAAACCGGAATCTGATCATCCATGCCTTCAACCTTGAAGGAGAACTGGGTACCAGTGGAGCGGCCGATCCAGTTTCTCTGCATGGTCTTGACACGTTCCGGCCAGCCTGGCATATGGTCGAGATCTGCAAGGAGGCGGTCTGCATAGTCGGTGATCTTCAGGAACCACTGAGAGAGGTCTTTCTTGACGACTTCATTCTTGCAGCGCCAGCAACGTCCTTCTTCGACCTGTTCATTTGCAAGGACGGTATGGCAACTTTCGCACCAGTTGACCTTTGCTTCCTTCTTATAAGCGAGACCTCTCTTGTAGAAGATCTCGAAGAGCTTCTGTGTGTGCTTGTAGTAATCTTCACGGCAGGTCAGGACTTTTCTGTCCCAGTCATAGGAAAGACCGAGTTCTTTCTGCTGACGGGTCATGTTGTCGATATTGGAATAGGTCCATTCCGCCGGTGGAATGCCGTGCTTGATAGCCGCATTTTCAGCCGGCATACCGAAGGCATCAAAGCCCATCGGATGAATGACATTGAATCCCTGCATCGTCTTGAAACGAGCGACAACGTCACCGATGGAGTAGTTTCTGACATGTCCCATATGGAGATTGCCAGACGGATACGGGAACATTTCCAGTACATAGTATTTCTTTCTGCTCGGGTCAGAATGAGTTTCAAATGCTTTGGTGTCCTCCCAGATTTTCTGCCATTTCTTTTCGATCTGCTGAGGTACGTACTTTTCGTGCATAGTTTCACCTTCCAAATTTTTCGTTACTGTCGACATTTTTGATAAAACAGTTCTTTCTATTATAGAGCCTGCCGTGGGTAGCGTCAAATAGATTTTCGTTTGTGAAGAGAGTTGATTTCCGTGATTCAAACCAACAGTTGTTAGTTGATAATAGATAATACTTGACATTGTCTGTTTTTCATGCTTTTAATGAGATTCAAATTCAGTCCGATCCTGCAATTAAAATGACGCGTTCTTTTTCTAAATACATCTTCTAACCAGCTACAAGGACAACGTAAAAAGGGATGCGGCAAAATGCTTGTGCATTTTGCCGCATCCCTTTAAGCAATGTTTTCTTCTTTTATCTTATGATTTGCAGGAGCTCCTCAAGGCTCTTTTTCCCAAAATACGTCTTTCCATCCATGATCAAACAGGGGACGCTCATAATGTTGTATTTCTTCTGCATGTCCGGATAGTGCGCGAGATCATATACATCGACAGAGACATGGTCATTATCCGCGGCGATCCGTTCGGCAGCGGCAACGAGATCAGGACACATGGTACAAGAGAGAGAGACCGCAATATCTATGTGAATATCGTGAGAAATCCCTTCTATGCGCTGCTGCAGGGTTTCTCCCACATCCTGCCCGGGACCTGCCGCATTGTAGAGTGCCAGAATAAAGGAATTAAATTCATGCCCGCCGGGAACACCATGAAAACGGAGTCCCAGATCCTTTCCTTCCACGCTGCAGATAGAAATGGTAACATCCGGATTCCCCTCTCTCACTACTTCATAGGAAAGTGCATCTGAAAGGCTGGCAAGTTCCCGTACCAGACTTTCTGCTTCGTCTGCAAGCAGAGTGCCGTCACTCGATACTCTGAGGAGGAGAGGCTTCTCAAAACGAGCAAGGACCGGCGATAAAGCTTCACGCATCGCATCATCAAGAAAAGCTCCTGCCATAGCTTTGGGAGCCGTCTTTTCCTCTTTGACGACTTTCTTTCGCGCATAGATACGACGAAGGCCGAGACGTCGATACAGATTCCCCAGATACCGTTCCAGCGAAGTAGCAGCGACCGCACCATCGCTGACAGCCGTCACGACCTGACGGAGCTGCTTCACACAGATATCGCCCGCTGCATATACGCCGGGCAGATTCGTCTGCTGCTCACGATCTGTCACCACGTAGCCTGCAGGATCCAGCTCGACCTGTCCTTTCAGGAGTCCGCTCTCTGGCGCGTATCCAACGAAGACAAAGACACCGAAATAATCACCATCTTTGGCTTCTACAAGACGC
>FR879578.1:0-3367 GCA_000434475.1 Dialister sp. CAG:486 | reverse complement strand
CTTCCGATCTTTAAGGACGAGGCAGCGGACAGCGTTGTCACCCTCAATCCGCACCACCTCCGTATGATAGGAAATCGTAACATCAGGATGCTCTTTCAGCTCATCGACAGCCGCAGACGAGATCGAAAAGTCATCTCCGCGAACAAGGACATGGACTTTGCGACCATACTTAGTGAGGAAAAGGGCTTCCTCCACGGCTGCATACCCACCGCCAACAACAAAGATGTCCTTTCCGGTGAAGAACTCTCCATCACATGTCGCACAATAAGCGACACCATGCCCACGGAATTCTTTTTCGCCGGAAAATCCGGCAAGACGGGGATGCGCACCGGCTGCATAGATGATACCCATCGCCTCAAAATCTCCTCGATCGGTATGTACCACCTTTGTATCTGCAGTAAGCGACAGGCTCTTTACTTCTGCCGTCAAAAATTCTGCACCGAAGGCTTCAGCCTGACGCACCATTTCTCGGGTCAGTGCCTCCCCGTCCGTCTTATAAACGCCGGGATAATTCACCACTTCAGATGTGATCGTGATCTGTCCACCCATCTTCTCTTTTTCGATGACAAGGACATGAAAACGTGCTCGTGCCATATAAATAGCGGCGGAGAGCCCTGCCGGTCCTCCGCCTACTATAATGGCATCATATCGTTTTTCCATGATGCCGCTCCTTTTTATAATTTTCCAACCAGATCAAAGGACGGTTTCAGTGTTTTTGCACCTGGCTGCCATTTAGCCGGGCAGACTTCATCGCCATGCTCATATACGAACTGAGCGGCTTCGACCTTGCGAAGCAGCTCATCCGCATTGCGGCCGATGTTGCCTGCGCTCACTTCGTACAGTACGACTTCGCCCTTCGGATTGATGACAAAGGTACCTCTTTCTGTGAGGCCGGAGTCTTCGATGTAGATATCAAGCTCCTTAGACAGTTTACCGGTCGGGTCGCCGATCATCGGATACTCGACCTTGCCGACTGCCTGAGACGATTCATGCCATGCTTTGTGAACAAAGTGGGTATCGCAGGAAACAGAATAAATTTCACATCCGATTCTCTGGAAGTCAGCATACTTGCCCTGCAAGTCTTCAAGTTCGGTCGGGCACACAAAGGTGAAGTCCGCCGGATAGAAGAAGAGCACACTCCACTTGCCGAGAAGATCCTTATCGGTGACTTCGATGAAATCGTTCTGCTGGAATGCATTCAGTTTGAATTCGCTAATTTTTTTACCGTTGAGAGACATTTGGGATTCCTCCTTATAAGAAATACTCTCTCGTACAGGATTCGTATCGAACCCTCACGAAGCATATTTAACTTTCTGAATGTATTATAGCGGGTTATTCGAAAAATGTCAATATAGTATTTTGAAAATTTTCGATTTCAGGTATTTTTACCAGTTTAAGGGGACTACAGGAAAATGACAAAGAAAAATAATTCTATGCCTCATAGATTTAGGAAAATGCCGATGAAATTGCTGTTTAGTTTTATGCTTTGCCTAAAAATGTTTGTGTAGTCAAACGCTGTGATATACTTGCGTTTCCCTTGCCCCTGTCACCAGTAACGCCTGCTTTCGTGCCTTCTCCACCGCTTCGGCGAACGTATTCCCGAAAAGTTCATGCGTCACATAGTCCGGCTCGATGGCCTCGACGATCTCTCTGGCGGCTCTCGTCTGAAACGGATCATGATGATCCAAAGAACATATATGACGCATCATGATCTGATCAGTCAGCGGAACCGGCATTCCCCTCCTGAACTGGCGGATATAGGCTCCGGAAAGAGAGCAGGAGAGATGAATACCTTTCACGAGCGATCTCATTTCCCCCAACTGCTTCATGCTTTCCCTGATATAGAGCGCGGCCTCTTTTTCGCTTGTCAGATCCGGATTCGTGATCATGAAATGTCCACTGTCAAACATAAGGCCTGTATGAGCGGGATCATCCAGTCTTGTGAAAAAGTATTCCACCTTCTCTGGTTCAAGCCGGTAAAGCCCCGGCCAGAAGATATTTTCAAAGAGAATGAATACCCCGTCCGGGATCAGATCGCGGAAAGACTGATAGAGCTCTGCCGTCGCTGCCAGAACTTCTTCATCGGTATGGCGGAAGCGCCAGGAAAAGGCCTCTTCAGGCGTACTCTCCTGCACATGCCAGACCAGATAGCAGGGCTTCTCAGCCAGTGCTGCACGGATATTCGCACGGATGACCTGTATCCAGCCTTCTCTATCCTCTGCGCCATACATTTGGCGTATCTTCTCCTGATTTGTAAAAATTTCAAACAGACGATCCTTATTCCCTTCATAGAAATCCATCCAATAGGGCCAGTACCTGAGATGCGTCCCTACGGTGAGTTTAGAAAATGGCGGATTCCCCGCCTGACTGCCATATACGAGGTTTTCCACCCCGTCCAGACCTTTCGCATGGATAAGACGCGCGATCTCCTCCTCCCGCTCATCCGGCATACGGTAGTAACTGATCAGTTGTTTCATCGGAGTATATCCTTTTCTATGTATCTGACTGGAACAGTTTATTTTTTATCAAAAAAGCGATTGTACACATCGACCGCTTCCTGTGCCTTTTTTACAGCTTCATTTCTGGCTTCTATGATGGCATTCGCATCATTTGTCGCTCCGTCAATGTAGTGCTGGCAGGCTTTCACATACAGATCCACTTCTTCTGCATATTTTTGAAAAGCGGCTACATCCTGGATCCCCTTCTCCGGCGGTACAGGCACTGGCGGAAGGATGGCATCCGGAGATGGATATGCCTCTGTCATCTGTGTCGCTGCCGGATCGACCTCCGGGCTCGTCTTCTCCTCCTCTGCAAAGACGCATCCCGCACCAAGAAGGGCGAAGCATAAAATAAAGGCCCCCATTTTCTTTTTCATTTTCATTCCTCCTTAAAAATGAGAAATTCATCGCTGTAACACCTAAAAAAGCCGCACGAAGTCAGGATGGACTTCTCCATCCCAAGATCCTGCGGCCACTCTCTCGATGGCTTACGATCGGACTACATCTTTCAGGCGCTCTGACTCGGTTCCCTGCTCTCCCATGTCCGTGCGAAGGAACTGCCATGAGAAAACTCCCTATACAGTTGCGGAACAGTTCCGGAGTCTCACCGGATTCCCCTGTAAATATCACTTACTAACCTTTTCATAGGATATTCTTATTTCCCACTAATGTCAAGAGATTTTATTGTCTTATGATACTGGAGAACCGACATAAGCAGCCGATGTGCACTTTCCGATTGCTGTGCGTTATCCCTTCAAATCCTGATAACTTGAAGAAACGCTGATTCAATCGCAGAGTCAGATGTATTCGGTGTTTGTGTAAAGAACCTCATCATTCCCATAAAAAAAGGAGCTGTGAAGAAATGAGGA
>FR879577.1 GCA_000434475.1 Dialister sp. CAG:486 | reverse complement strand
GGTCATTTCTTTATTTACTATGCAAGGCAAAATTAGTGGCCAGCAGCACATCCTAGTTCTTTTTGTGCAGCACGGTGTCCTACATGGTGATGTTGTAATCCGCATACAGGCTGACTTTCTTTTCTGCGGAAACAAGGCCGTTCTGCGTGATGTCATGAGACATATTTGGTGAATGCATCGAGCTAGGGAAGCACTGATTAAATTGCAGAGTCAGATTTAATCAGTGTTTCCCTAGCTCTTATTGATACAGTATGCCCTTGTAACCTTAATTTCGACATTTCACTCAAGAAACATGTTCCCAATTGCAAGTATAATTAAATAAATTCCGCAGCCAATGCATAATTTCCAGTATTTCCTTCTTTCCTGCATTGATTTATCTTTAATCGTTGAATTTTCTGGCAATAATCTCAATGATATGCCCATACAAATTGTTCCAAGGCTCCAGATAAAAAAAGCAATACTCACAATAATATTTGAATCAGTCGTTTCTTTATTTACTATGCAAGGCAAAATTAGTGGCCAAAAGAAAAATAGAAAACCACCAAAATAGGCAAAGAACCTATAAGCAACTGGATAATTTTTTTCATGGATATATCTTTTCACTAAATATAACAGTAAAAAAAGATAGAAAGCTACTATTGTTAATCCACGGAAATCGCAATAGGAAAAATCCAAAATATCATTAATATTAACCATAATTACTTCCTCTTACTACTACCTTTAGTCAACTGTATATCTTGATCGGTTGTAATTTTGTCTTTTGCCCAATCTTTAGCTCGATCCCCAGCCATTGCACCGACTACTGCTTCTATGCCCACAAATTTGGAATTTATCTCCTGAATATTTTTTCTTAAACCTGTCATTTGTTCTATTGCACTCCTAAAAGAGAATACTTTAAAGCAATGACAATAGCTACCATTATAGCTTCTATAACTATTAAAAAATTTCTACGAATTATATTATTCTTATATTCATTTTCCAGCTTTATTCCATAATTCTTATAATCTAAGATTGCCCTTTTTTTGATTGCTTCCAAAATACCAATTTCCGATACTCCTAACATCAGACAAATTCCTAGAAACATATTAAATTCAACAATATGTAAAATTACAGAAATCTTCGTTATAAAGAGTAAGACTAAAAAACTAATTATAAAACATGAATATGAAAAAGTGTACAGTAAAAAGTAGCTTGTTTCGTGAAAATATTCCTGTGGAAACTTATGAAAGCATTTCCAAATCATACGAAAAACACCAAAGAGTAGGATAACTCGAATTAAATCAATTTCAGTCGTAGTTTGTCACCTTCTTTCTGAACCGGAAGAAATCGCGACGTCATATGTACCGATGACTTGGGATCCAGTCATATTTGTATTCCCGCCTGCGGTGATCTGCACGGCATCTCCCGAAAGGGTAGAGGCTGTCACGGTCTTGCTTTCGTCACGGCTCTTGATCGTTGTGGTCTTGCTCAAGAGGAGACCGCGTTCCTTGTATTTCAGGCCGTAGTCGTCCCTGGACTCATTATAGCCGTTTTCCAGGTTCACGTCACCCTTGGCGGCAGCTGTTATTTGACCGTTTTCTGAAAGTACCGTCGTGTTTCTGGCACTCAAATTCTCACCCGCCGCAAGGGTGATGTTTTCCCTGTAGCAAGTGTATTGGTCGTCTCTGTTTTTCTATAAGTGCGGATGTAATTGTCGCTGTTCTCCGTCATGTCTTTCTTGGCTTCGAGAGTATCCGTTACGGATACAACCTTTGCTCTTTTAACTCCTCAATCCTAGGTTGTGCCTTTTCCTTTAAGTGTGCATATGCATTTTGTTCTTCTACCGTTAAGTCGGACTCATCCTTGACTACGGTAAACTGGTTCCCATAGGCATTATACTTCGCAATAGTCTCATCCAATTCCCGTGCATCCTTAGAAGGCATATTTTGATTTCGTAACAGCTTGATATGAAACGGATCTGCTTGAATTACCCAAAAACCACTTCGACCGTACACGTAAAAAGTTTTGTACTGATAAAACCACCCCATTTGGGTTTCCATCGAATATACATTGCACTCCAATTCTGTATATTTGAGATTAATATCTTCAGGTCGAGTATCCACCATTTCCCATATCTTCAAATTTTTTTGATTCTCAAATACCAAAATCCTCAATTTTTCACCAAAAGCTACAATTGTATTGTCATACCATCCATTAGGGTACTTGAAGTCAATAAGTATCCGTGCTCCACCAAATATAACATGATATCCTATTATGAGCAGAATCAATCCAAAACCTATTTTTTTTCGAGGCAAATTCTTTATCATTTGTTTCCTCCGTGAACATGTCCACTAATTGAAACTGTCCAATTAAACGGCTGCAATGCTCCAATCTCTTGGTACAACACAGCACCATTGTTCATAATCAGCTTTAGCGGCTTCAACCCGCTGCCTTCGATGGCCGCTACTATACCACTTTTAGCATCAATGACATTCGCGCCCGTCGTCACCTGAAGCGTCTCTGCTTTGATCTGCCCCAGGATCTTTGCTGCGCGGGTATACAGTTCGATGGCATCGGCCTTCTCCCCATTGAGGCCTTTATCGTCGATCACAATCATCTATTATGTCCTTTTACATTCAAAGCAGCAGAAGGACTTTGATAAGCATAGTGCCTTTGTCTGATCTTCTAACGGCTAAGGAATCACGAATACAAAAAGGGCGTGATGCTTTGGCATCACGCCTTTTTTTCTATGTGCCGCACCAGGGGTAGAGGGGCTCTTGCAATGTCTCATCGATCGCTTCTTTCGTGATCGGCTGGAAATAGACTTTGAGAAGGGCAAGACCGTCCGCCGGAGCGGTGAGACCGAGCTCTCGTCGGTCGCGGGCTTCCAAAATCCGTTCGAGATCGTCAGGAGCAAGGACGCTGCTCCCGGCATCAACGAGAGCACCGGCGATGTTTCTGACCATGTGGTAGAGAAAGCCTTCACCGGTGACGTAGATCCAGATGAGGGGCCCCACTTTCCGAAGGCGGATCTCATGGACAAGCCGCTCGGGGTCGGAGGGGACGGCGTTGTTCCCACGGAAGGAAGTAAAGTCGTGGCGGCCTTCCAAGACTTTGGCGGCTGCTTCCATTTTCGCAAGGTCGAGCTGCTTACCGGTGCGCCAGATGGTGCGCACGAGGAAGGGCGAGGCTTCGCGGCTCTCGGTCAATAGGTAGCCGTAGGTCTTGCCGAAGTTGCGGCGGCGGACGGAGAAGTCTTCGTCCATCTCCCGGCTTTGGCGGACGCGGATATCACGCGGAAGGAGGGCATTCATGGCGTGGACGAAGCGGTCCCCCGGGATGCGGGACTCGGTGTAGAAGGTACACTCCTGCCCATAGGCATGGACGCCGGCATCGGTGCGGGCGACGAAGTAAATGGTTGTCTTCTTTCCCGTCAGCTGAAGGAGTGTATTCTCAAGCATTTCCTGCACGGTCATGCGGGTGGGCTGGCGCTGAAAGCCGGCATAGTTTGTTCCTTCGTAGGAAACGGTGATCCAGATATTTCGCATGGGATGATCCTTCGGGAAAAATAGTGGCTAGTGGCTAGTGACTGGGGATAAGGGATTCCCCTTGATTGCGTGCAAAAGAGGTTCAGGGGGTTCTATAGGTTCAGGAGGTTCAAAAGGGGGGCAGCACATTTCGTCATCCTGAGCGGAGAAAAACGTCGTATGTTAGAA
>FR879576.1:34551-38725 GCA_000434475.1 Dialister sp. CAG:486 | reverse complement strand
GCAAGGTCTAGTTAGACTTGCAGTCACTATGAGATTTTACGGAAAAAAGACGAGTCTTCTGCCTCAGCTTTTTCATTTTTTAACTGTTCATCTCTCATGCGATCAATGTTTGACATACCTTAAGTCTATCGAAAAGAGAGATCGGATCCGCTGTCTGCCTCTCCTCCCCTGACAGCCGCATCCCATCCCTCTTGCTTTCCTCATTCCTCATGGGGTACAATGAGAACCGATACAGAATGTTTCAAGAAAACACACCAGGAGGTCAACCATGGAAGATTTAGAAAAGCAGGATCCTTATCGCATCGAAATGATGCGTACCCTTTGGGAAAACAACTTCAGAGGCACAATTTTTGATTACAGAGACTCGTATGTAGCGACAGTACGTCTGATCTTCAGCATTCCGCTCGATCGTGAAGAGGTCCCGGAAAATGCACCGGTCGTCGATCCGATGATTTTCGTCCTTGTCGAAGATACGGTACTGAAGCCGATCGAAGTCGTTGCATTCGAAGAAGCGATGACTCCAATCCTTGCCAAAAAGCTCGCCAGCAATGTCTTCACCCCGGATCGCATCGTTTATTTCTACCCAAGCCCGGCAGAAGGCGCAGAAACGAAATAAAAAGAAGTGCCGCGGTGCGGTCAAATCAGCGTTTTCTTAAATTCACATTTACAAAACGATCTTCATATAGTGCGTTTTCTTAAATTCACATTTACAAAACGATCTTCATATAGTATATTAGCCGTATCGACTTATGCAGTCGTGATTTATGGCAGTCTCCGGGTCCCGTGCAATGGGATCCCATGAATCTTGTCAGGTCCGAGAGGAAGCAGCAATAAGTGGCTCTTTCCATGTGCCACGGTGCATCCTGGAGGCTGTCATAAATCACGCTTGCATAAGTCTTTTTTATTGCACCGACTGCCTCGTTCATCCCGGCATCTTTTCCCTTTTATTTTTTCTCTTTACTATGAGGAGGCATCCGTTCTTATGGCCTATCTCGCACTTTATAGAAAATGGCGTCCCCGCACTTTCAGTGAAGTGGTCGGGCAGAAGCATATTTCCATCCCGCTCCAGCGTGCCATCGAGCAGGATCGGCTGGCGCACGCCTATCTCTTCTCCGGTCCGCGCGGTACGGGAAAGACCAGTATGGCAAAAATTCTCGCAAAAGCCGTGAATTGTGAACATCTGGAAGAAGGCAATCCCTGCAACAGCTGCGAGATCTGCCGGGAAATCAATGCAGGCGCAAGTCTCGATGTCTATGAGATCGATGCCGCATCAAACAGGGGCATCGAGGAGATCCGTGCGCTGAAGGAGTCTGTCAGGACGCTTCCCGCCGCCTGCCGCAAGAAAGTGTACATCATCGATGAAGTACACATGCTGACGAAGGAAGCCTTCAATGCTCTCCTGAAAACATTGGAAGACCCGCCGAGCCACGTGCTTTTCATCCTGGCAACCACCGAGCCGGAAAAAATCCCGCTCACCATTCTCTCCCGCTGCCAGCGCTACGAATTTCACCGCATTTCCGTGGAAGATATCAAGCAGCACCTTCTCTATATCGCCAAAGAAAGCGACATGCCGCTCACAGAAGATGCCGCTGACCTCATCGCTGTCCGCGCTGATGGCGGTCTCAGAGATGCACTCTCCCTCCTTGACCAGTGCTCGTCTGCAACCGAAGCAGCGACGCTCGACGCTGCAGAAGTCTATGACCTTCTTGGGTTGACAGGAAAAGACCAGATCATTACATTGTCTCATCATATTTTTAACGGAGAAAGCGGTGAAACACTGACCCTCTTCTACCGCATTCTGCAAAGCGGCAAAGAGCCGGCAGCCATTCTCCGTGACCTTTTGGAGCATTTCAGAAATCTGATGATCTGCCGCATTGAGCCAAATGCGCCGGAACTTTCTGCCTATGGAAAAAATATCAGCCTTTTGAGGGATGATGCTGCCAAGATCTCAGAAGCCTATCTGGACAGTCTTTTCGACTATCTCCACCAGTCACTGACCGAGACGCGAAGAAGCTCGTCACCTCGCATGAGCGCGGAGATGGGGCTTCTTCATCTCTGCCGTCTGAAGGGCTCCGTTGCCGTAGACAGTCTGGCAGAACGGATCAGCGCGCTGGAAAAAGAGATCGATGCCTTGAAAAAAGGAAGCGCCTCCGGGCAGACGCCTACTGCGACCCTCTCTTTCGAGCCGCCCACCCCGATCGTGGTGTCTGCGGTGAAGAGCGAGCCGGCATCTATGATGCCGCCGCCCCCACCTTTACCGGAGTCTCAGCCGCTTCCTACGGAAGAGGCTGCCTTTGCGCCTTCTCCTAAGCCAAAGCCGGCAGGGAGAAGAGAGCCACCGTCTCCCGCGCCGTCTCAACCTGCGGAAACCTTGCCGGTCAAAGCGGTGCCAAAAGCAGAGAATCACACCAATGCCGCTCTGCTTGACCCTGCGACCTATCCTGCTATTTGGCAGAAGGTGCTCGGTTATTTCCACGACATTAACCGCATCGATATGTGGACCTGCTATCAGAAAGGCGTACTCCTCTATCTCACGCCGCAGCGCGCCGTCATTTCTTCTCCACAGCAGTGGCTGGTATCCGCCGGAAACAACAAATCGTACCAGAAGATGGCTGCCGAGGCTTTTCAAAAAATCATCGGCTCTTCCGTCGAGCTTCATGTCGTCTTGAAAGGAAGCACGGAAGAGGCGGATACCCTCGCACAGCTGTCCGCAGCTAAGCAGGTAAGGGAAGAGGATACGCCTGCATCCCCTGCAAGAGAGGCAGCCCCCGGAAGGAAGGCGGTTTTGCGAGATGGCTACCAGCTGGTAACGGAAAAGGATATCAAAGCTCCTGATCGGGATGACCCGTCTTTTAAAGAAGCCTTGAAAATCCTGCCTGACTGTGATATATATGAAAAGGTTACGGAATAGTTCTAAGCGGTAAGGGAGCTATCGGCAAACCCGCGCCCCCCTGCCATGTTCTTGTCTATTTCAAGAAGCAGTCCATATTTTATTCAAAAGATTCCTAAAGGAGGATCTCATTATGTTCGGAAATAAAGCCCAGATGCAGAATATGCTGAAAAAAGCACGTAAAATGCAGGAAGACCTGCAGAAAAAGCAGGAAGAACTGAAGCAGCAGACCGTCGACGTCTCCGTTGGCGGCGGTGCTATTGCTCTCACCCTGAATGGAGACAAACAGGTCGTTTCCCTGAAGATCGCAAAAGATGCGATCGACCCGGAAGATCCGGAAATGCTCGAAGACCTCATCACCACCGCTTTCAACGAAGCCAGCAAGAAGGCGGATGAAATGGTACAGAAGGGCATGAGCGAAGTGACAGGCGGCCTGGGGCTTCCTGGCGGCATGTTCTAATGAATCAGAAGCTTGAACTGGTCGCTGAGCAATTCAGAAAACTTCCAGGCATCGGCGTCAAGAGCGCTCGCCGCCTGGCCTACTTCATGATGGAGCGTCCGGAAAGCGAGGTCCGCGATTTTCTTCATGTCATCGAAGAAGCCAGGAGCAAGATCTGCTATTGCTCGGTGTGCTGCAATCTTTCCACGAGCGATCCCTGCGATATTTGCAGCGATGCGCGCCGTGACCATTCGGTCATCCTTGTCGTCGAACAGCCGCAGGATGTCATGGCGCTCGAGCAGAGCCATGAGTATCATGGTCTGTATCACGTACTGCATGGCGCACTCTCCCCGCTGGATGGTATCGGCCCGGAAGATCTCAAGATCAAAGAGCTTCTGGAACGCTTGAAGGATGAGACGGTGAAGGAAGTCATCCTTGCAACGGACCCCGATACGGAAGGCGAGGCCACGGCTTTCTATCTCACCCGCCTCATCAAGCCGTCCGGCATCAAGGTCACCCGCATCGGCCGCGGTATCCCTGTCGGCGGCGATATCGGCTTCGCTGACAGCATGACCCTTGCCGGCGCGGTGGAAAACAGAAAAGAAGTCTAAGCAGCTTGTCAAAGGTGGACGGGGTATCCGCTCCTGAAGAGGTATCCGAAAACGCTTGTGCGATCACAGAATTCGATCCCACAAGCATTTTTCTGCACTTCATCAGAAGAGCCCCTGCTCCTCCGGCATTTTTATAGGAGACACATATGCTTGAATCGTTAGGCGGACTAGGCGGGTACGGCATTGCCAGCGTCCTCATGGTCGTCGTGGCATTCCTGCTCTTTGCCCAATTTT
>FR879576.1:33991-34526 GCA_000434475.1 Dialister sp. CAG:486 | reverse complement strand
ATTCCTGCTCTTTGCCAAATTTGTAAAAAAAATCATCGGAAATATCATCATGGGCGGTGTACTCTTCTGGCTTTTGAATACGCTCGGCATCACCCACATGGTATGGAATACGATGCATGGCATCGTGGTCGCTATTTTCGGTGTCCCCGGCACGCTCATCCTGGCCATTCTGGATGTGATCGGTCATTGAGAGCAAGCAAAAAAGAGGAGATCCATTCCGGATCTCCTTTTTTTATGGCCTGGAAAGCAGGTAAGCCAGTTACTCTTTTTCTTTATCGGATACTTTTTTCAGTACGACGGAAGACCCCTGCTTTTCCGCTTCAAATCGATCTTCTTCAGAAAGATGCTCCGAATCAAGGACAATCTTCACGCCCATGCGGTCAAGCATTTCATCGATGGTATGCTGTGTCTTATATAATTCACCCATGTGATTCACCTCGTTTCTGCGGGGACCTTTGATGAATAACGCTCAAAGGCCATATGCTGATCCGCGTTTTCTTTAGATATGATCCTTCCACTCATAGGCCACTCTCTT
>FR879576.1:4543-33960 GCA_000434475.1 Dialister sp. CAG:486 | reverse complement strand
CTCTCTTCCGATAGAGACGCCACAGGAGAACAGCGATAGTCCATCCGGTGATGACCGCCATGACCATGGAATCCGGCGTCGATGCGCCCTGCAGTTTGGTCGAAAGCCCGGCCGCAAACAGACTGACGGAGAAGAATGTCGCAATATACAGTGCAGCCAGAGCGACCATCGTGCGGCGCATGCGGGCGAGGACGAAGGCAGCAATGCTCAAAACGGACGATACGGCAAGGCCGATCCAGAAGAGGCCGGAGAGCGGACCGTCTGCGATATCCCCTTTCAGCAGAAATGCCATGCCGAGGAAGAAGAGCAGCTGGAGAATGCTCGATACCAGGAAAGCTGCGCGGCAGCGCTCGCCGAGCGGGTTCATGATCTTTACTGCGCCATAGAGAGCAGCGAGCTCGAAAGCGGCCAGAATGAGCCAGAGTGAGATCACGATCCCCACCCCGGACATCAGATCTCCGCCTGTCACCATAGAACCGCAGGAAAGTCCGATCACAAACAGAGCAAGACCGGAATAAAAACTCATCCCTTTCATAATCAGCGCACTTCCGAACACATTTTTGAAGAAAGCCGCGAGGATGCGAAGCGCGCCGCCCACGACAGCCACGGAAAGCACCGCCGTGACGGAGTCATGCATCGTATCTCCCGCAGCCGCAGGCATTGCCGATGCGACGAGCGACAGGCCAAAGATCAGCCAGGCTTCATTGAGATCGATACCCGGTTTTAAAAGAGAGAGCACCGCTTTGTTCTCCTCCTGATTCCTTGCTACAAAAGGGGCAGCGAGTGACAGCCCCCAGTCCAGCAATTCCAGAAACAGATACATGCCTAAAAAGACAGCGGGCCAGATGGGTGTGACGGAATTCATATAATCCTCCTTATCCTCCTTCTATCAACAATCATGGAAGCACTTTTCTACAAAAGTATATCACAATAAGCGGAAATTCGCGACCATCGCGCCCCTTTTCAGCATTTCGCGAATGTTGTAGAATAGAAAAGAACCGCAATAAAATCATAGAGAGAAATGACTTAAAAAAGAGGAAGCATCTCTCCTCCGGCTTTTCCATTTCTTATTTTTAAGGAGACTCCATGGAACGCATCGCGATCATTGACTTAGGCTCGAACTCCATCCGCTTCATCATCATGCAGATCGGAGAGCACGGCGCTTACAAATTGATCTATCAGGAAAAGAAATCTATCCGCCTGGCGGAAGGGATGACGCTCACCTCTCGCCTTCTGACAGAGGAAGCGCAGCAGCGGGCCCTCAACTGTCTTGCCGTCTACTCCCATATCATCGAAGTGCAAAAGATCAAAAAGGTACTCGCTGTCGCGACGGCAGCCGTCAGAAATGCCATCAACGGGGCTTCTTTCTTGAAGCGCGTCCGCATGTCGACCGGCATCCCCATGACGATCATCAGTGGCAAGGCCGAGGCTGCGCTTGGCTTTGCCGGTGTCAGCCATACCATCGATCAGAAGGATTTCCTCCTTTTCGATCTGGGCGGGGCAAGCGTAGAGATCTCCCTCGTCAAAAACAAAAAACGCATCCATTCTATCAGCATCCCGATCGGTGCGGTGACGCTGACGGAGATGTTTCAATCCTCCCGCGAAGTGAATCAGGATAAGATCGAGACCATACAGCGCTTCATCCAGAATGTGCTTTCCAAAGTCGAGTGGTTTCCCAGCGAGCCTCTGCCGGTCATCGGCATCGGCGGTACTGTCCGAAATCTCGCCAAGATCCACCAGCGCGCAGTGAATTATCCTCTGCCGAAGCTCCACAACTATCGTTTCACCGTCGAAGATGTCTTCGAAGAAGTCCGCATGATCACGGGGAAATCCTATGAGGAGCGGCAGAAGATCAGCGGGCTCTCTTCCGAGCGCGCCGACATCATCATCGCAGGTGCGCTCGTCATTCAGGAAATCCTGCGGAAAGCGAAGGCGTCGTATCTCACGATTTCCGGTTGCGGTCTGCGTGAAGGGCTATTCTTCCACTACTATGATCCCATCTACGACAAAAGCGGAGAAAAGCAGCACGACATGCTCCGCTGCTCGGTGCAGAATTATCTCGATACCCTTCCGATAACCTATGATTTCCACACCAAGTATGTCACCGCGACCGCACTCGCCATGTTCGATCAGTGGCAGAAGGTCCACAAGCTTGACCCGCGCATGCGTGATATTCTCGCCGCGGCAGCCCGCCTGCATGACATAGGAAATCTGATCAATTACTACAGCCACGCCCGCCACAGCTGCTACATGACAGCGAATGCGCATATCTTCGGCTGGACACACAGCGAACAAGTGATGTGCGCTCTGATCTGCGCTTTTCACCATGGATACTCCGGAAAGTACCTCAAAGCGAATGGGCAGGCACATATCCTGACGGCTGCACAGATGCGTCAGGTCCGCATCCTCTCCCTCTTCCTTGCCATGGCGGAAGGCCTCGATGAAAGTCAGGAGCACTGCATCACCCGTGTCATCTGTACCTCCTACAAGGCTGCGATGGATCTTCGCGTCTATACGGATCGGGAAAATTTCGATGTCCCTGCTCACGCGACAGCGTCTTTTGTCAAAGACTTTGAAAAAACATTCCATCTTCCCTTCCGCATCCAGTGGTTCCCTGGAAGCAGCCACAGGAATGAGCTCGTCGAAGCAGCACAAAAGCTGTGAAAATAAGCCAGTGGATCGGAAAAGCACGAGTTTCCCTGAAATCGACACGCATTTTTCTCATTTTTTATAAAGGAGCATATCCCCATGCCAAATACACGCGAAGGCTTGGACCAGCTGAAGCAGCTGGGAAGCCAGAATACCAAGTATACCTATGATTACAATCCTTCGCTTTTGGAACGCATCCCCAATAAGCACGCAGATCGTCACTATTTCATCAAGTTCAACTGCCCGGAATTCACCAGCCTCTGCCCGAAGACAGGACAGCCGGACTTTGCGACCATTTATATCTCCTACATCCCCGATCAGTACATGGTGGAAAGCAAGTCCCTGAAGCTCTATCTTTTCAGCTTCCGCAATCACGGCGATTTCCACGAGGACTGCGTGAATATCATCATGAGTGACCTCATCGAGCTTCTCCATCCCCGCTATATCGAAGTATGGGGCAAATTTCTCCCCCGCGGCGGGCTCTCCATCGACCCGTACTGCAACTACGGCACACCGGATACCGAATGGAAAGACTTTGCCCGCTTCCGTCTCCTGCATCATGATATGAATCCGGAAATGGTGAATAATAGATAAGAGGCATCAAAAAAAGCAGCGACTCGTTCGCTGCTTTTTTGATGCTTTCCTGATCCCCGCTCACCGATCATTCAATATTCTGTACCTGCTCGCGGATCTTCTCGAGCTCGGTCTTTATCTGGATGACGGTATCGATGACTTCCGCATCGCTCGCCTTGGAAGCGGTGGTATTTGCTTCCCGATTGATCTCCTGGAGAAGGAAGTCGAGCTTGCGTCCGATGGGTTCTTCGCTCTCGAGCATGGCATCGAACTGATCCAGATGGCTTGCAAAACGGACGACCTCTTCTGTGTAGTCCGTTTTTTCGGAGAAAAGAGCAACCTCTTCCAGAATACGGCCTTCATCGACCTCGAAGTTCATCTGTTCCAAGATCTTCTCCATGCGCTGGCGCAGGCGTTCTTCATAGGCTTTGGCGGCGAGATCCTGCCGGGAGAGCAGGAAGGCGAGCTTTTCCCGGAGGAAAGCCAGACGCTGCTTCAGGTCGACTTTCAGGTTATGACCCTCACGCTGGCGCATTTCGATGAGCGAGACAAGCGCCCCCTCCATCGCTGCTTTCACCAGCGGTGCCATCTCTTCCTCAGTCGCAGCCTCTTTTCTGATCGTGAGAAACGGTTCCGGCAAAGAGAGCAGGTCAGATACATGCACCTTCCCCTTTTTCACACCTTTTCTTCCGCTGATATCGGCTAACGCAGAAAGGTAGGCAGAGAGCAGACCTTCATCCACCTCGACGCGCGTCGCTTTCGCCGAGGCCGTCGGTGTAAAAGACAGAAAAATATTCAGCTTTCCGCGCGAAAGTGTTTTCTTCGCCGCCTCGCGGGCGATCTCTTCCAGACTGCCGGAAAAATGATCACTTCTGATATTGATTTCCAAAAATCGGCTGTTCACCGCTTTGATCTCTGCGGTCACGCAGCCGATCTCGCTTTCGCCGATCCCTCGGCCAAAACCAGTCATGCTGTTCATCATAGTTCTCCTTATCAAATAGTAAAGGAAACACGGATCCCGCGATGGAATCAGCGTTTCCCTTACATCGGATGCGTGGTTACGCATCCTTCTTATCCGAAATAATCTCCTTCAAAGACTTTGACTGCCGGCCCGGTCATGAAGACGTGGCTGTCCGGCTTTCCGTCCCACTCGATATGGAGCACGCCGCCGTCGAGATCGACATCAGCATAGTCTTTGGTACGGCCATTCAGGATCGCTGCGACGACAGTCGCACAGGTGCCGGTGCCGCAGGCCATGGTGATCCCTGTACCTCTTTCCCACACACGCATACGGAAATGGTGCTCGCCAAGCTGCTCTACAAATTCCGTATTCGTTTTTTTCGGAAAATGGGCATCCACCTCCAGATGCGGGCCTTCCCCGGTGAGATCGACGTCTTTGATATCGTCCACGAAGATGACACAGTGCGGATTTCCCATGGAAACACAGGTGACGGTATAGGTCTTGCCATTCGCTTCATTGGTGAGCGGCTGTGCGATGACAGGTCCTTTGCCATAGCCCGTGACCGGGATCTCATCCGCCAGAAGATGCGGTCTGCCCATATCGACGCATACATTCCCATCTTCGAGAATCTCCGGATAAAGGATGCCTGCCCCCGTTTCGACGGAGAAGCGCTTCTTTTTCACCAGTCCCAGCTCATAAGCCCAGCGCGAAAGACAGCGTATGCCATTCCCGCACATCTCGCCTTCCGAAGCATCATTGTTGAACATACGCATACGAATATCTGCCTTGTCCGAAGGCAGGAGGAAGATCACGCCGTCAGAGCCTACGCCGAAGTGTCGATCACTGATGGCGACGATCTTGCTGTATACGTCATCGAAATTTTCTTCAAAGCCATTCACAAATACATAATCATTGCCGCAGCCATGCCATTTGGTAAAGTGCATAGTGGTTTCATCCTTTCTATATGACAGTCTAGAGAAACACGGATCAAATATCTAACTATCATTGTTATTTTACCATATTTCCCGCACGCTTTCACTTTCGTGATATACTTATAGAAGTATTTCATAGGCTTTGCGATTAAGCAGGGAATAGGGAGTAGAAGTGACTAGTGACTGGTAGCTAGAGATTAGGTTTACGATATGAGAAAACCGCTAGTTCCAAATCTCCGCGGAGCTTAGATCCTTCGACTCAGTTCTCATATTTTCAGATAAGCCATTCTTTAACATACGACGTTTTTCTCCGCTCAGGATGACGAAATGCGCCGCCCCCCCCCGCTGCCCCCTCTGAACCCGCTGAACCTGTAGAAGCCACTACCCCTCTTTCGTACGCAATCAAGGGACGGCACGCCCCGTGGGCTAACCCTGAACCCCGAACCTTGTCCCCCATAATCTTTTCCCTCAAAAGGAGTCTCTCATGCAAATCGACAGTGCCTCTTTATATCTTTTCGTCAAAGAGCTGCAAAAGCTCCTCATCCCTGCACAGGTGCGGCAGATCCATCAGATTGACAACCGCATCATGGACATCGAGCTGTTCTGCCCGAATGCAAAGCCTGTCCACATGATCGCGAATACCCACACGCCGCCCGTCGTATACCTCACATCGAAGAGCAAGGTGCAAAATCAGTATACCCCGTCACAGACCTTCTGCATGACACTGCGCAAGCATCTGGAAGGAAGCCGTCTCTCGGAAGTACGGCAGATCGACATGGACCGCATCCTGGCCTTTTCCTTCGACCGCATCGAAGCCGCCGGAGAGATCGTCACCAAAACGCTCTGGGCCGAGCTTCTCCCCTCCTCACCGAATCTTGTCCTGACGGAAGGGGATACGATCATCGATGCTTGTCTTCGCGGCAGGAAGGGCGACCGCCTGCTCGTCCCCGGGGAAGTGTACCATCTTCCGACAAACAGCGCGCGTATGAATTTCATGCAGTTCTCCAAAGAGGAACTGAAGAACATTCTGGACTACAGCAAGACGGGCGAAGCCACGATCGAAGAGTGGATTTTCCACACGTTCAATGGTTTCTCGCGTTTCCTTGTCGACGAGCTGGGGCATCGGAGCCAGATTTCTACGAGCGAGCCTCTCTCCTCGCTCTCGGAAGGAAAAGAGGATGCTTTGCTCACGGCTATGCTGTCCCTCAAAGAGGATATCATGGCCTCGGATGCTCTTCACATCTATCAGAATGCCAAGGGGAAGCCGATGGTCAGTCCGATCGCCCTGCCCTTTCTCGGTGAGGAGATCGAATGCAGCCCCATCGTCCCGTGGCTCGAAAGGGAAGCCGAATCTTCCGGCGGTACCATGGCCGCACAGCTCTCTGACTACCAAAAGAAGATCCACACCCTCATCAAAAGGGAAGAGCGAAAGATCCAGAAGATTGAAGGGGAAATGAAGGAGACCTCCAAGACGGAGCAATACAAGCTCTGGGGCAATCTGCTTGCGATCTACGCCTATGAAAAGATCAATGGAAGAAAAGCGCTCACCGTCTTGAACCTTTTCAATGATCCCCCTACGAAAGAAACGATCCCTGTCGATCCGCTTCTTTCTGTCACCGCAAACAGCCAGCTCTATTTCAAAAAATACAATAAAATGAAAACGCGCCTCATCATCGGACGTGAAAAGCTGGACGAATGTCATGAAAAGATCGGCTACCTTGAAGATGTGCTGTATTTTGCGACGGAGGTCAAAACTAAAAAGGATCTGGATGCTTTGAAAGAAGAGCTGAAAGATACCGGCATCGAGCGCATCGGTGGGCGGAAACAGAAACCGGTGAACCACAAGCGTAAAAATGAACCTCTCCTGACCACACTCACCATCGACGGCTTCCGCGTCCTCATGGGGAAGAACAATACCCAGAATGAATTCCTCACGCTCAAAAAAGCCGCCAAGACGGATCTGTGGCTGCACGCGCGGCAGATCCCCGGCTCGCACGTCGTGATTGAGACAGAAGGCTTGACCGTCCCCCTCGCAACCATCGAAAAAGCCGCTGCCCTGGCCGCATGGAACAGCAAGGGAAAAGACTCCGGCAAGGTGGATGTGGACTACACACTCATCCGTTACGTCAAGAAGATCCCCAACGGACCACCAGGCCTTGTGAATTATACACATCAGAAGACGATCGCAGCGATTCCAACGGAAATAAAGGATGAATAGTGGTGACTGGTGACCAGGGATTAGGAATTAGGGTGGCGGCTTCGCCGCGAATATATGAGGGGCTTGATCCCAGATTTCCCGTTTCGGCCTTCCTATCATCGTCCGTTTGACCGCGAACGAAACAGATTTCTCGCTCCGCTCGAAATGACGATACGAGAGAGTCTGATGTCTACCAGTCACGAGTTACTCGAGAACTCTAATCCCTAACTACTAATCCCTAGCTACTCAAAATGAAAAACGCGCCGATGAGCCATATGCTCATCGGCGCATTTTCATTTTCATGCATTCACCAAAGGCGCGGAGTAAAACGTCTCGCTACTCTTTCAAGCGGATCTTTCCTTCCGTGATGGTGATCTTCCGTTCCTTCAAAAGATGGCCTACCGCTCTTTTGAAAGCGGACTTGCTGATGCCAAGGGTACTCTTGATGAGATCGGCATCGCTTTTGTCGGTAAGCGGAAGGAGACCGCCATGGCGCTCCATGCAGCTGATGAGAAGAGCCATATCCCCTTCCATCGCTTTTTCCTTCTGCGGGCGAAGCGCGAGATTCACACGACCGTCACTTCGGATGTAAGAAATACGTCCCGTCACTTCTTCCCCAAGGCGCACGGATCTTGCAAGCTCTGTCTTGTGAATGAACGCGAGGTGGCGGTCTCTTGTCACAAGGAAAAGGCCCTCTCCGGTTTCATTATACACGGTGCCAGTCACCGTGTCCCCGAGCTTTGCCTCCTTGAAAGGCAAAGCGATGGCGCGCATTTCTTCATCAACATGCATGGTGACAGCGAGACGGCCGGTCTTGTCTTCGTAAAGCTTGACCCAGATCTGCTGTCCTTCGGTGACATTCTCTATCATCTGAGAGAAGGGCAGGAAAATGCCTCGCTCCGTCCCCACGTCGACGAATGCGCCGAAACGAGTCGTCAAAAGTACCGGCGCATAGCCGATGCCGCCGATGGCGATCTGCGGCAGGCGCATACTGGCCGTCAGACGGTGATGCGGGTCGTGGTAAAGGAAGACCTTGACCCTCTCCCCTTCCTTCACCTCGTGGGTCTGCTGCCCTTTGTGAAGGAGGATATCATCCTTCGAATTTCCTGTACCTCCGTCCAAAAAGGCACCAAAGCCGGAGGCACGGACGACCGGGAGCTCTGCGATGGAGTTTTCCTTATATATACTTTCCTGTTTGGCAGGAATCCTGGTCTCTTCCATTTATTTCTCCGTTTCTCCCTCGTCGTGGTATTCTTCTGCCGGCGCTTCTTTCCAGAGGGTATCGAAATCGTAATGACGTCTTTCTTCATCGGTGAAAATGTGAACGATCACATCGCCGAAGTCGAGAAGGATCCAGTCCCCTTCGCGGTAGCCCTCTTTTCGGGTCGCTTTCACGCCGAGTTCTGCCATCTTTTCTTCCACTTCATCCGCCGCGGCCTGAGACTGCTTCTGATTTCTGGTCGAGCAGAGGACGAAATAATCTGCGATCGAAGTGAGATCACGGACATTCAGTACTTTAATGAGTACGCTTTTCTTATTCGATAATGCTTCACAAATGGTCTGAAGATTGGTTTCCATACATATACTCCTTTTTATTCTAATAGGTAATGCCTGGGTGCGCCCCATCTATTCCATCGTCAGAGAAAGCACCTTCTGTGCTTCCACTGGATTCACCACCCAAGTCCTGACTTTCCCGATGGTCTGCATTTCGCCCGGGAAAATAATGAATTTGCATCCTTCCGGCGGATAGCCGGTCAGCCGATAGGCCAAAGAGGCCGCCTCAGACGGCGTGATATCGCTCTCGACCGCACAGAAGCCGTAGCGGACGGTCAGCCAGTTCCGCAGTGCCATGCGGCTTTGGAGATGCGAGAGGAAAATCTTGAGGAATCGTTCCTGTCGCTGGATACGGCCGATCTCTCCATCCTCCTTATCCACGTAGCGGACATAGCCGAGTGCCTGCTCGCTGTCAAGCGGCTGGTAGCCCTGATTCAGTCCGATATCAAAGGATCCATCCCGATCAAGATGCTCCATATATTTTTCTACATAGAGAGAAATGAGCCCGGCTTTCGACACATTCTCCCGAAAATCAGCATAGTTCACGACCGCATACTTGTCGATGCGGATGTGGAGCAGATTCTCCACCGCTGACTTTGTCTCCTCTGCGCCGCCTTCTTTGAACGTATCCTTCAAAAGAAGATTTGTCTTTTCCTGACGGACGACCTTGGTATTCGGCGGAATGGAAATGAAGGTCATTTCTTTTTTCTTATCATTATCCGCCAGAAGCAGCATGGCATCCGCCTCGCTTCCTGCCGTCTCATCCTCTCCGATGAAGAGGTAGTAGGTCGGCTTTGCTTCATCGGCATGCATGCGCCCCGTAGCAAAGTGTACGATTTTTTCTGTGCCCAAGACGAGCAGCACGATCGCCAAAACCACCATCAGCAGGAAAAGAAGAAGCTTTTTTAGCTTAATCTTTGTCTTTCCTTTTTTCGTTTTCATCATACCTTCGAGGTAAAACCTCCTTCATGTATCATCTTCACAGAAAACCTTGATGCCCAAAGCAGCGCTGTAAAAAGAAGGATATGGACTTTCACGGCACTCACACCGCAAGAGGCGTTTCTCTTTCGCAGCAGATCGACCTCCGACTACCGATCGGTCTTCTCCCGCTTTTCCACCATATCATTGCGGCCTAAGAAAGTGAGGCCATAAATGTACGCTTCCTGATCGATGAGATGGGAAATCGTAGAATCATACGCCGCAAGTACGGCTTCGTCCAAGTCTTTCTCTGCGAGGAGCCGCAGGTCTTCGACGCCGGGAAAATCGCGGTTTGGCTCGATATAGTCTGCGAGGAATACGATCTTTTCGAGAAGCGTCATGCCGACGCGCCCCGTCGTATGATAATAGATCGCTCCCCGGATCTCTTCATCATCAATGCCAAATGCCGTTTTGGCAAGGACGCTCCCTGCCGGGCCATGCAGCAACGCACGGCTCCCAAGCATATGCTTTGCATCATCAAATGTCAGATGTGCTTTCTTCACAACATGCTGCATTTCGGAGAGTGTCATCTCCTTCGCACAGTCATGGATCCAGCCGGCAAGGTATGCCTTTTCTTCCGATGCCCCATACAGATGCGCCAAATGACGGGCCATCTCTGCGACTCCCGCCGAATGACGGAACCGCTTCGGCGACAATGTCTTTTCCAGTTCTTTTTCTATTTTTTCCAGTTTCATAACAGCCTCAGTAAGTGGTGGTATTTCCCGCGCCTCATTCATACAATTTATTGCTGCGGATCATATCGATCACCGCATCCGGGATCAGGTAGCGCACGGATCTCTTCTCTGCGATCCAGTCTCGGAGGATCGTAGAGGAGATCGCCAGCTCCGGCGTCTTTAGAAAATGGATCTTTTTCCTCCCCAGTTCCCCAAAGTAATCGATGGACTTCTGTATCTCATTTTCATTCCCAGGGCGGCTCGCGCAGATGAAATGACAGGCAGAAAGAAGCTCCCTGTTGTATTTCCACGTCGGCAAATCCGCCACGGCATCGGTGCCGCAGATGAAGTAGAATTCATAATCATCGCCAAACTCGCGCTGGAGGATACGGATGGTATCCACCGTATAGGAAGGGCCTTGGCGGTCACGCTCAATGGGTGAGATCATGAAATGCCCATTCCCTTCGATGGCCTTTTCCACCATCGCATAGCGGATATTCTTGTCAATGTGGTGCATATCCTTATTCGGTGTATCACCGGAAGGAATGAAAAGGACTTTGCGCAGCGAAAATTCCTGCCATGCCGCTTCTGCGATCACCAAATGTCCTACATGAATGGGATTAAAAGAGCCGCCAAAAATACCTATCCGTTCAGCCATAGATACAGCACCATTTCGCACACTAAAATACAGACTGCCCAAAATGCCCAAAGCTGCAGGATATGGGACAGTTCAAATCTCCCCTTCGGATGACGGGTATAGTAGTACGCCATCCAGTATAATTTTTCTGAAAATTTCATTTTGTCTGCCAGCAGAAATCGCATAACTCCCTAGGGAAACACTCCATAAGACCGGTGGTCCCCTTTATCTCATCACCAAGAGATTGTCTCTGTGGATGACCGTATCATAGGGCGCTGCCATGCCGAGAGCCTCGGAAAGCCCTTCGGTGCGATGTCCCATGATCTTCTGTACATCCTCACTGCTGTAGTGGGAAATGCCGCGGGCCAGTTCTTGATTCTCAAAGTACACGGCCACCGTATCCCCATCACTGAAAGCGCCTTCTACATCGATGATGCCGACAGGAAGGAGTGAGGAGCCCTTCTCAAGGAGCGCCTTTCTGCATCCCTCATCGACGAAGATCTTGCCTTTGACCGCCGTACCGATGATGATATCCCGCTTCTTCAGCTGCGGATGCACATTTTCACCGCGGAAGAGTGTCCCGATCTCCTCCCCATCCATGATGCGCAGCAGGACTTCTTTCTCATCGCTTTTCGCAATGATCATATCAATGCCAGAATGCACGCAGATCTCCGCTGCCTGGATCTTCGTATACATGCCGCCCGTACCGCGCGCTGTACCCGCGCCGCCGGCAATGGCAAAAAGCTCACGGGAGAAGGCGGGGACTTCATGGATCAGCTCTGCATCCGGATGACTCTTCGGATCCTTCGTATACAGCCCCTGAATGTCGGAAAGAATAATCAAAAGGTCGGCTTCTGCCACGCTTGCGACGATGGCAGACAGCGTGTCATTGTCGCCGATCTTGATCTCATCTGCGGATACCGCATCATTTTCATTCACGATCGGGATCGCTCCAAGTTCAAGAAGTGCCTGAATGGTACCTCTCATGTAGAGATAGCGCTTCGAATTCACCGCATCGCCCTTCGTGAAAAGGAACTGCCCAACGGTCTGCCCGTATTCATGGAAGAGATGCTCATAGGTATTCATGAGCGCGCCCTGCCCCACGGCCGCTGCTGCCTGTTTGTAGGGCAGGAAATCCGGCTTCTTATGAAATCCAAGCATGGGCAGTCCCACGCCGATCGCCCCCGAAGTGACGAGTACCACATCAAGACCGCGGTTCTTGAGGTCAGCAAGCTGCCGCGTCAGATGATCCAAGTAGCGAAAATTCACTTTCCCATTTTCATAGGTGATCGAGCTGGTACCGACCTTCACGACCACACGCTTTTTCTTCAGAATCGCTTCGCGATCTCCGGTCTTAAGGTAATTCATAGTGCGACTTCTTTTCTTTTTTCTTGAAAAGAACACAGTTTCTGCCGATGATCTGCACGATCTCGCAGGAGAGATGCCCTGCGAGGTAGAGAGCGGTGCTCTTGATATCTTCGTCCGAATTCTGATTGATCTTCACTTTGATCAGTTCGCGTGCCGTCAAGACGTCATCCACACTCTGGATGACCGTCTCACTCATGCCATCTTTACCGATCTGCACGACCGCCGGCAGCTGCACGGCAAGAGCCTTTAAGTATTGTTTCTGTTTTCCTGTAAGCATGGAAAAAACTCCTTGGTTAAAATGATTTATGGGTTTATGGTTCTGGGTTAGCCTCTAGGGCGTAACGCCTTTTGATTGCGCTCGAAAGAGAGGGAGCGGGTTCTATGGGTTCAAAAGGTTCAAAAGGGGCTGGTGCGGCGCATAAAAATCAGAAGCGCCGCGGAGTATAGATGGCGACGATGCCCGAAGGTCTCTTGATGACAGGCTTCCCGTTTGGGGTTTCCACACATCAACCACTCGGCCGCAAATGACAAAGATTTCTCGCTTCGCTCGAAATGACGATACGAGAGGCTGATGTCTCCTAGTCTCCCCGTCACCGGCTATTCCTCTTCACTATGATTCTCCGACCAGGTGAATTCTACGCCGTACAGATTGACCGTATCGCCTTCTTGACAGCCTGCCTTGCGGAGGAGCTTGTCAAGGCCCATGAATCTCCAAGCTCTGTCGAAGCGGCGCAGGGAGACATAGTCCTCGAAGTCGGTCATGCCGACCAGCTTTTCCACGCGCTTGCCCTTGATATAGTACACATCATTCTTGCACTCGATCTCGAATTCCTGCTTGTTCGCATCATATACAATGGCCTTTTCCGGAGATTCGAAGGATACATCGGGGATCTCCTGCAGAAGCTTCCACACGGCTTCCATGAGCGGACGAGTGCCTTCTCCGGAAAGCGTGCAGATGGGATAGAAGTCATAGCCTTCCTTCTCGATGGCCTTTTTCAACTCTTCCAGCTTCTTCGGGTCATCGATGAGATCGGTCTTATTCGCTGCGACGATCTGCTTCTTCTGACGAAGCTCCGGGCTGTACAGCTCGAGCTCATTGTTAATGATATGGAAATCATGCAATGGATCGCGGCCTTCGCTGCCCGCCGCATCAAGCACATGGATGAGGACCTTCGTACGCTCTACATGGCGGAGAAATTCGTCCCCAAGACCGGTCCCCTGACTTGCGCCTTCGATCAGGCCCGGGATATCTGCCATGACGAAGCTTCTCTCATAGTCCAGATTCACCACACCGAGGATCGGATTCAGCGTCGTGAAATGGTACGCCGCCACTTCCGGCTTCGCACCGGATACCTTGCGGATGAGAGAGGATTTCCCTACGCTCGGGAATCCCAGAAGACCGACATCCGCCAGCACCTTCAGCTCGAGGCGCAGCTCCTTTTCTTCACCCGGCTCGCCTTTTTCCGCATAAAGAGGCGCACGGACAGCCGATGTCGCGAAATGGGAATTTCCGCGGCCGCCATGCCCGCCTTTGACGATGAGGGCTTCCTGTCCATTCTGCGTCATATCCGCCAGAAGTTCGCCGGTCTTATTGTCATAGACCATCGTTCCGAGCGGCACCTCGACGAAGACGTCCTCTGCATTTTTGCCGAACATCTCTTTGGCGCCGCCGTTGGCCCCGGCTTTGGCTGCGAATTTTCTATGACGGCGGAAATTGATCAGCGTATTTAGGTCGCTATTCGCTTTGATGAAGACCGAGCCGCCCTTGCCGCCATCACCGCCCGACGGGCCGCCGCGCGGTACATACTTTTCACGGCGGAAGGAAACCATCCCGTCCCCGCCCGCACCGGAGACTACAATAATCTTTGCTCTATCGATAAACATGGAGTACCTCGTTTGAGAAATAGAAGGAAGGTGCGCAAGAGCGAGCCCGGCTGCGATACAAGAATACCGTATTCCTCGCTCTCTCCCGGAGCCTCTCACGCTTTCCATCTGTACATAAAAATTCTATTTTATTATACAGCGAAATGGCGATTCTGTCATCCAAATGCCATGGTATAGTTGCGAGAGGGCTGCTCACCCCCCAATCAAAAAACGGCTCTCCTTTCGAAGAACCGTTTGCCGATTTCCTGCTATCTCACACTCTTCACCTTCATGCGGCGTTCGAGCACGCGCAGGCACATGGAGACGAAGAAGGTCATAATGAAGTAGTAGATCGCTACGATGACGAGCGGCGGGAATGGCTGGAAGCTGATGCCCTGAATGGTGGTCGCCGTATACATCAGATCGGCCATACCGATGACAGAGACCTGAGAGGACTCTTTGATGAGGGTGACGAATTCATTCCCGATGACGGGCAGGATGTTGCGGATCGCCTGCGGGATGATGATGCGCACCATAGACTCCCACTTCGAGAAGCCAAGCGACATCGCGCCTTCGAGCTGTCCCTTCGGGATGGACTGGATACCAGAGCGGACGATCTCACACTCATACGCACCGGAATTCAGGATCAGTGCAAGGACACCGGCGGAAAGTCTTTCAAAGTCGACGCCCATGATCTGGAAGCTGGGGAAATGGATGCCGAGGAACGGCAGCCCGAAAAACACGAGAGAGATCTGTACCAAGACCGGCGTACCGCGGATGACTTCTACATAGGCCGTCGAGATCCACTGGAGGACCTTGATACCCGAGATCTTCATGAATGCCAGAATGATCCCGAGAAGAAGACCAAAGAAGCAGGACAGAAGAGAAATAATAATGGTGATCTTCACACCTGACATGAAAATGTCATTATATTTGACAGCTGTATCTAATACCATATCCATAATCGCATCATCTCCTTAAATATCAGCATGGAGCAGACGCTTCAGGAATGTCTGCGTCCGTTCTTCCTGTGGATGGGTGAAGATATCTTCGGGATTTCCTTCCTCCACGATATAGCCCTTATCCATGAAAATGACGTGATTGGAAACGCTTCTGGCAAACTGCATCTCGTGCGTGACGACGGCCATGGTCATGCCGGCTAAGGCGACTTCCTTCATGACGGTCAGTACATCGCCGACAAGCTCGGGATCAAGCGCAGAAGTCGGTTCATCGAAGAGCAGCATCTTCGGCTTCATCGCAAGCGCCCTGGCGATAGCGACACGCTGCTGCTGCCCGCCGGAAAGCTCGCCCGGATAATAATCCGCACGCTCGGCAAGACCTACACGGGAGAGAAGCTCCATCGCTTCCTCTTTCGCCTCCGCTTTCGGCAGCTTCTTGATATGTACCGGCGCATACATGACATTCTCTACTGCGGAGAACATCGGGAACAGATTGAACGACTGGAAAACCATGCCGACATCGCGGCGCAGCATCTTCACATCGGTCTTTTCATTGACCTTCTTCCCTTCGAACCACAGCTCGCCCCCGGTCGGCGTTTCCAGCAGATTCAGGCAACGCAGGAAGGTACTCTTCCCGCTCCCGGACGGACCGATAATGGTACACACTTCTCCGTTCTCGATCTTCATATTGATATCTCTCAGTACTTCGACCTTGCCGAACGATTTCTGCAAATGTTTGACCTCATAAATGACTTTTTTATCTGACATAGTCCTCACACCCTTCTTATTTATTCAAGATAGTAGCATAAATATACAGGTATGTCAATAAAAAAGCTACGGGTCAATTAGAGGTGACTGGTGACTAGTGACTGATAGCGAGGGACTAGTATCTAGGGATTGGGGATTAGGGATCTCGAGCAGCTGGAGACTAGGAGACTTAAGACTCCCCCGTATCGTCATTTCGAGCGTAAGCGAGAAATCTTTGTCATTCGCGGTCAGGCGGACGATGTTTGGAACTCCCAAACGGGAAACCCGCTCCCCACTCACTTTCAAACATTGTCTCATTTATACTCCGCGGCGCTTCTGCTTTTTATGCGCCGCACCGCCATTTCGCATTTCTCGTTTCTCATTTCTTTTCTTATTTTTATTACCCCCCTCTCGAACTCATTCTTTTTTAGCCCTATCTAAACCTATCGTTTCCCCTTCTCCTACTTGAAATATTAAAGTGTTTCTCATGTTCCGTTTACGTTGGAACTGGAGAATGCTAAAATAGCACCATAGAATCATACCGCTCAGGAAGCAACGCTTCCATTACAGATAAGGAGATATACCATGGAAAAGCACGATGAAAAGCATGTACATCACTGCGGATGCGGCCATTGCCATGAGGCACAGGAATCCGTCCATCGCACCGAAGAGCATGCACACCACGAGGAAGATGAAGAAAATCACAGCTGCGGCTGCGGGCATGACCACGAAAGCCACTCCCATGAACACGAATGCGGCTGCGGGCATGACCACGAAGGTCACTCCCATGAGCATGAATGCGGCTGCGAGCATGACCATGACCACGAAGGTCACTCCCATGAACACGGATGCACCTGCGGGCATGACCATGGCCACGAAGGCCACTCCCACGAGCACGAATGCGCCTGCGGGCATGACCATGACCACGAAGGCCACTCCCATGAACACGGATGCACCTGCGGGCATGACCATGACCACGAAGGCCACTCCCATGAGCACGGATGCGGCTGCGGGCATGACCACGACCACGAAGGCCACTCCCACGAGCACGGATGCGCCTGCGGGCATGACCATGAGCATGATGGCTGCGGCTGTGGCTGCTGCGAAGAGATCCCGGAAGAGAGCCATGACCACTCGAATGACCCTGAAATGGCAAAATACAAGGACAATAAGATCGATGTCATGGAGAGCGAAGCCGACATCGCGATCGATGAAAGACGCGCCTTCGGCCATTTCCATGACAAGGGCGTCCACCATCATGACGGTCACAAGAATGACTGTCACTGCCATGACTGCATCGACGAAGAAGACTGCGACTACTGCGGCAAAGACCTTGCCTCCTGCCAGTGCGATTTCTTAGGAAAGGAATACAAACGCGGCCTCTATCACATGGAGCACCTCGACTGCATGGAATGCGCCGCGAAAATGGAAGGGAAGATCCGCGAAATGCCATCCGTCTTCTTCGCCTCGGTCTCCTTCACGAAGAAAGAGCTCCGCGTCATTTCCAAAGAAAATCCGGACAATCTCATCCCGCAGCTGCTCTCCGTCTGCCGCACCGTCGATGAAAATATCGGCATCGTACCGCCCTCTGACAAGGGCGATTTCAAGACAGAGATCTATGAGATCCCCACCCTCGACTGTGCAGCCTGCGCCGTCAAGCTCGAAAAGCTCGTGAACCGCCAGCCCGGCGTCCTCTCTGCCTCGATCTCCTTCGCCACCAAGACGATGAAACTCACCGCCAAAGACCCGGACAGCCTCATCCCCGAGCTGACCAGGAAATGCAACGAGGTCGAAAGTCCGACCGAGATCCGAAAGAAACAGCGCCCAACCAAAGCACAGAAAAAGTCAGCGGCCAAAAAAGAAGCGTCCTTCCTTGAACGCCTGAAAAGCGAAAAAAGCCAGCTCACCATCGGCGGCCTCCTCTTCGTCATCGGCATGCTGATGCACTACCAGCCGGCAGGCCTCTTCGCAGGACTTGTCTCCATCGGAGACTATTTCTTCTTCGTCTCCTACCTCATCTTAGGCGGTCCCATCGTCTACACCGCCCTCAAAAACATCACCCATGGGGAATTCTTCGACGAGACCTTCCTCATGACCGTTGCGACCGTCGGCGCCTTCGCGATCCACGAATATCCGGAAGCCGTCGGTGTCATGCTCTTCTATCGCATCGGTGAATACTTCCAGGACCTCGCTGCCGACCGCAGCCGCGACCAGATCATGGACGCCGTCGACCTGCGCCCGGAAGTCGTCCAGCGCGTGACCGCGAGCGGCACCGAGACCATCCCGGCAGAAGAAGCCGAAGTCGGCGATATCCTTCTCATCCGCCCCGGCGACCGCATCCCGCTTGACGGCATCATTTCCGAAGGCGAGACCCAGATCGACACCTCCGCCGTCACCGGTGAACCGAAGCCTGTCCTCGCAGCCGTCGGCGACCCCGTAGACTCCGGCTGCGTCAATATGACCGGCACCATCCGCATCCAGGTCGAAAAAGTCCTCGCAGAATCCATGGTCACCCGTATCCTCGACTCCGTCGAGAATGCCGTCGCCAGCAAGCCAAAGATCGACCGTTTCATCACCCGCTTCTCCCGCGTGTACACCCCGATCGTCGTCTTCGTCGCGATCGCCGTCGCAGTCCTCCCGCCGCTCCTCTTCGGCGCCGACTGGGATAAATGCATCTACACCGCTCTCACCTTCCTCGTCATCAGCTGCCCCTGCGCGCTCGTCATCTCCGTCCCGCTCTCCTTCTTTGCCGGCATCGGTGCCGCATCGAAAGAAGGCATCCTCTTCAAGGGCGGCACCGTCATGGAAGCCCTCTCGAATACCAAAGCCGCTGTCCTCGATAAGACCGGCACTCTGACCGAAGGAAAATTCAAAGTCAGAAGCATCGTGAAGACCGCTGGCAAGAGCGAAGACGAGATCCTTGCCCTCGCAGCTGCCGGTGAGATCTACTCCACCCACCCCATCGCCCAATCCATCGTGACCTGCGCGAATGAAAAAGGTCTCTCTCTTCCCAAGCTCACCTCCATGCAGGAAATCGCCGGACACGGCGTCAAAGCCAAACAGAACGGCGAAGACATCTATATCGGAAATGAAAAGCTCCTCGCCCTTTCCGGCATCTCTGTCCCATCCCTTCCGGAAAACAAAGAAGTCGGCACCGACGTCTACGTCGCCAAAGGCAAGACCCTCCTTGGCCGCATCACCATTTCCGATGCCATCAAGTCCGACACCATCGAAGGCATCCAAGACCTGAAAGCCCTCGACATCACCCCTGTCATGCTGACCGGGGATAATGAAAAGAGCGCAAAAGCCATTGGCAGTCTCGTCGGCATCGAGAACATCCACGCCGGTCTCCTTCCGGAAGACAAGCTCTCTGAAATGCAGAAAGTCAGAAAAGAGATCGGCTCCGTCCTCTTCGTAGGCGACGGCATCAATGACGCTCCTGTCCTCGCCGGTGCTGATGTAGGCGCCGCTATGGGCAGCGGCGCAGATGCTGCCATCGAAGCCGCTGACGTCGTCTTCCTGAATTCGAATGTCGACGCCATCTCCAAAGCCGTCCGCGTGGCCAGAAAAGTCATCAAGACCGCTTGGGAAAATGTCGCCTTCGCTCTCATCGTGAAGATCGCCGTCATGATCATGGGCCTCTTAGGCTATGCCAATATGTGGGTCGCCGTCTTCGCAGATACCGGCGTCACCATCCTCTGTATCCTCTATGCCGTAAGACTGCTCAAAGTGAAATTCTGATTCATGGGTACATAGATGAAACCCCCGATTTGCCTTTTGGCAAATCGGGGGTTTTGCATGCGCGTAAAACTAAGGAAACGCTGATTCAATCACAGAATCAGCGTTTCCCTAAAAACTATACAAAACGGATTTCCAGCCGCTTTCCAAGTCCCTGCGCGATCTTCGCAAGTGTAGCGATGGAAGGCATTGACTGACCTTTCTCAATGCGGCTGATATTAGGGAAACGCTGATTCAATCGCAGAATTCGATTTCACATATATTTTCATACAACGCTTCGTCAGAGCCCTCCTTAAATAGCTCGCTATTTAAGGAGGGCTCTTCCTTGCGCTACATGAAAATACAAGAGTAAAATCGAACAACGATTGAATCAGTGTTTCCCTAGACTGCCGAAGCCCTGTGCGCTCCGCCAGCTCAAATGCGTCAAGTGTTCTTCATTCCGTGCGCGAAGAACCATCATCATCAGCTGATAGCGCGCTTCATTCTCAACCCATTCTTTTTTGAAATCGGGATCCTTCATCTGCTCATTGAGATATCTATCGAAATCATCCATTTCTTTCTCCTCCTGCTGCGATTCACATACTCATCCCGCATTTTCTTTGCTCGCTTGATTTCTCACGAGCAGGGGTCTTCTGCTTTCCTATATCCATATGACAAAAAAGAAGCACCCAACCCTTCAGCTCGTTGCTTCTTTTTTGTCAAACAGAATATCCCGCTTCGCGGGCTACTTCTTTCACATAAGGGATCGGACTGTCCGTCATGACCGCGATGTTGTCAATAGACAACAGAAGGTGTACATCGGAAGATTTTTTCCGAAGGAATCGAAGGTGCAGGTGAGTTCTTCCCACTGTTTGAGTCGTCCCATGGCACCACCGCCTTTCTACTTGTATTGTAACAAAAGGCAAGGGAAAAAGCGATGGAAAAACGATTTGCTTCGCCTGCTCCTCTCACTTCAAAGAAATCATTGCGACGAGTGGCCAGGGAAACACGGATGGAAGTCATATTCCTTCGGGAAATCAAACATACCCGGATACATGCGCTCTGCCATATAGCCAATCGCATCGATAGTCCGCGTCTGCGGGCCATACACATATTTCAGCGGTATGCCATAGAGACGGTTATTTTTTATGAAATTCAGATTTCGGAAAGCAGGCCTATTTCGGAGCCATGCCAGCTCCTTCTCCTCATCGCGATACACGACGAGAAAGACGACATCCGGGTCCAGCTTCATCATCATCTCATCACTGACCGCCGCCGTGGTATCCGGGACAATGCCACCGATAGAGGTAGCCATATCCCCTGCGATCTTCTTTCGCCCATAAGAAGCGAGGATGCTCATACGATCGAGAATCATGACTTTCGGTTTCTTATGATATTCCACAGTTTTCGCTATATCGTGAATCCGGTTTTCCGTTGCGCTCACGATTTTCTCTGCTTCTTCCTCTTTGTGAAAAATGATCCCCAGATCACGAATGAATTTCATTTCCTTCTCTACGGTTTCCACCTGATTCAGCTTGCCCGGCGATGTGGTATTCAGCGGCACCATAGTGAGGATGCCCTTGCTGTTCCAGTAGTCCGTACTGCCAAGACGGGTTTTCGAGAAGAATTGCTGCTCTGCGATGATCATATCAGGATGCATCTCCAGGAAATGCTCCGCCTGAATCGTGCTGCGGCCGATGCGAGGCAGCCGCTGAAAGGCCTTTTCATTCGATGCCTTGATGCCATACCACTGACTGTTCTGTCCATCATCTGCCGCGAGGATGGCATCTTCGACACCAAGATCCAGCAGCGTCTCCGTTTCATTCGCACCGATGACGATCACGCGCTGCGGCACATCCGACAGGTACTCGCGATTCACCCCCGTCTCATAGTAGTTCTCTACCTTAATATTCTCCACAAAGGGGCGCGAATATTCCTCGGCAGGAGGAGACTTCTGCAACTGACAGCCTGATAGGCAGAGCGGCAGAAGGAGCGAGAGAAGCCAAGCCTTCTTCATCTTCTCACCTGCTTTCTGGATATCAGCATCCACAGGAAAAAGGGCGAACCTGCCAGTGCGGCCATGACGCCCACAGGCAGCTCCAGTCCGGAGATCGCATTTCTTCCCAGAATATCCGCCCAGCAGAGGAATGTCCCTCCCGTAAGCGCCGCCAGCGGAAGAAGACGTCCATGGCTGCTCCCCACGAGGAGACGTACGCCGTGCGGGATGATGAGCCCGACGAATCCGATCATACCCGACATGTACACCACCGCTCCGACAAGAAGCGCCATGACGGCGATATACACTTTTCGATACGTCGAAAGTTTTTGCCCCATGGTTAAAGAGAGGTCATCCCCCATGAGCATCAGGTCGAGGATGCGCCTTTGGGAGAAGAAGTAGAAACATCCAGCCGTCACTAGAATCGCCAAAATGCCGATCGCCATCCAGGAGTCAGCACGGATATTCCCCATCATCCAGAACTGGATAGACCGCGTCTTCGACGTATCCGCCACCACGGTGACAAAGAAGCTCACAGCAGCCGAGCAGGCTGCATTGAGTGCAAAACCTGCCAGAAGCAGTGTCAATCCCTCTCCTTTACCGCTGATCGAAGAAATAAGAAGAATCAGAAGGGAAACAAGTCCGGCGCCAAGAAAAGCCGCGGCGCCGATCCCATCAAAGCTCCCGATCATCCCGATACCGAGTGCGATCGCCAGCACCGCGCCCAGACTTGCACCAGAGGAAATCCCCAATAGATACGGATCTGCCAGCGGATTCTTCATCACCGCCTGCATCACTGCCCCGCAGACGGCGAGTCCTGCCCCGATGAAGAAAGACAGTACCAGATGCGGCAGACGGATGAACTGCAGCACATCCTGCTCGACCATCCCACTTCCTTCCGGCGAAGTCAGCGCCAGATACAAATAATGACAAGTCTCTGCCGGTGAAAGGGAGACCTCTCCCACCCCCAATGATAGAAGCGTCAGGAGCAGGCAGAGAAAGCTGATGAGCATCACACGATAGACAGGCTTCATACGATGGCTCCTCTTTCAAAAATCACAGCCGGCCTTCCATCTTTTCGCGGAAAAACCTCAGCCTTCACATGATACAGATCCCAGATCCGCTCCTCCGTCAAGACCTCTTCAGGCCTGCCGAAGGCGACCAGCTCTCCATGCTTCATCGCTGCGATCTTGTCACAATACATGGCTGCGATATTCAGGTCATGAATGGCCGCAAGCACCGTCAAATGACGCGAGCTCACCAGATCCATGATCTGCAGCTGGTAGGTGATATCCAGATGATTCGTCGGTTCATCCAGGATGAGACAGGGCGTCTCCTGCGTGAGAGCCCGCGCGAGCATCACGCGCTGCTGCTCCCCGCCGGAGAGAAAAGAAAAACTCTGCTCCGCTAATGTTTCCACGCCCGTTTCCCTCATCGCCCGATGCGCGATGTCACGGTCTTCCCGATTGTTCCCCTCCGTGATCCCTTTGTAAGGCGTGCGCCCCATCAGCACGACCTCTTCTACATCAAAATCGAAACCGGCTGCGTGATGCTGCGCCAGTACCGCGACGCGCTTCGCACTTTCCCGATACGGCAGATCCTTCAAAACCGTATCCCCGATCCGGATATCCCCGGACCAAGGCGGAAGCAGACGATAAATGCACTTCAAAAGCGTACTCTTCCCGCACCCGTTCGGCCCGATGATACCCGTCAGCTGTCCGCTTTCGAAGTAAATCGACACATCCTTCAGCACCTGCTTTCCCCCATAACCGGCAGATATATGATTGACTGAAATATTCATGCCCCTTCTCCTCCAAAATGATACGAACGCCGGATGAGCATCCCCAGAAATACAGGCGCACCGATCAGAGATAAGCTGACACCCAAAGGAATATCCACACCGTGGATCAGTATCCGTCCTAAGATATCTGCCCAGACCGTCATCAGTCCTCCCGAAAGAACGGATACAGGCAGGAGCTTCCTGTGATCCGCCCCCATGACCATCCGGCAGCCATGCGGCACCAGAAGACCTACGAAGCCGATCAGTCCCGCCTGCGTCACCAGACTTCCCATCAGGAGTGCATTCATCACCAGATAGAGACGCCGAAAAGGGAGGAGCTGCCGCCCCAGCGGGACAGCAGTTTCCTCCCCTTCCAGCATCAGATTCAGGATCCTTGCCTGTGTAGAGAAAAAAATGATGAAAGCAAGCACGATGGCTAGCACAGAGAGCGTCGGCAGGAGTTTCGCGAAGGAAACAGAGCCCATCAGCCAGTACAGCGTCACATCCATCCCCGTCGCATTGGATCCGATATACACCAGCACACTCGTGATCCCGCCGCAGACTGCCGCCAGCGCCGCGCCAAAGATCAGGAGATAGGATGAATCACCCGGTGCCACGCGGCCTGCCGCGATGGCGAGAAGGAGTGACAACGCCAAGGCGCCGAGAAATGCCCCGCATCCGATCGCAGATACCCCGAAAGCCGCCCCCGCGCCAAAGAAAACGGCAGAAGCCGCCCCCAGCGATGCCCCGGAGGACACACCCATGATGTAAGGGTCCGACATCGGATTCCGAAACATCGCCTGCATCACCATACCGGAAAGCGAAAGCCCCATCCCGACCGCCAGCGCGAGCAGGATGCGCGGGAGCCGAAGATCCCAGACCGCATCCGCAATGCCCATCGCAATATCCGAAGGAAGCGCACTTCCCGAAAGATGCGAAGCAAGGATCGATACGATCCCCGACAAGGACACAGAAAGATACCCGAGCTTCAGTCCGAGGAGACAGGAGAAGAGGAGCAGAACGGTGAGAATGATCGTAAGAATCGCCAGAGGCATCCGGCGGATAGTTCTGCTCATAGGTTGTTTCTCCTTTGGATTAGAAACGGAAATTAGCGGAGAATACGAAGGTGCGTGGTCCGCCGACAGTCAAGCTGCTGGAGCTTCCGCTTGGAATCCAGTAATCTTTTCCTGCTACATTGTAAAGCATCGCCTGTAAAGTCACTGGCGTCTTGCCAAAAGTGGTATCATAGGTTGCACCCAGATCAAACACGAAGGAAGACGGTACTTTGACCGTATCCCCATTGATCTTCGCTGTTCCAATGTAATTGCCACGTCCAATAATAGACCACTGGCTATTTGGATGATAAATCGCGCCGACATTTGCCGTCCAGTGCGGGATGCCGTCTACCGGCTTACCATCATTAGCTCCATTTTTCGTCTTTGTCTGTTTGACATCGATATACATAGCGCCACCGATGAGATCCCATCTGTCATTGATGTTTCCAGTGAAGGCCCATTCAAAACCGTTATTTTCCTGCTCTCCATCCAGTGCGCGGAGCAGTCTGCCATTCGCCAGTTTTACGTCAATTGCATTCGCCTGTTTGATATCAAAGTATGCCAGTGTGTTCAGGAATTTACCAGTCTTTACTTTGAAGCCCACTTCATTCTGCTTCGTCTTGGCCGGATCAAGCATTTTACCTTTATTGACATAATTGAATGAAGGATCAGTCGAGACGCGTGCGCCCATCCCGAAGCTTTCCGTATGGTCAGCATACATCATGAAATCTGGCGTAAATTTATAGGAAATCGCATAGGTCGGAGTAATGGCATCCGACTTTTTCAGAGATGTTGCTCCTACCTGATTTACTGTGGCCCTGTGACCGTGAACGCCAAGTGTCACCTGTAGCTTATCATCCAGTGCCTTCAGAGTATCTACAACATGCCAGCCTTCCATCTGTGTGGTATCAGAATGAAGTGGAATCCAGTGTGCATCGCCCGGATTTGCCCAGCTGTTGGTCTGGTAGATGTTACCATGTCCCGACCACTTATAGTTAGGATTTCCGTTGTCAATGTCGTAGGTTTCCCAACTCTTATCCACACCGATCATGTATTCATTTTTTACTTTGCCAATGTTGAAATCCCCTTTGATGCCCATTCCTAAGTAAGTTTTCACAAGGAACAGCGGAAGGTTAGACATTTTAATTTGGTAGTCACCATTATTATTTAAAACATTCGGACTTCCGTCAATAAAGCCATACCAGTTTTCCTTATGATACCCAGCATTCACGAAACCGGTCACATGTTCAGACAACTTCTGTTCATGGTTGAACGCCATGATATAGTTCTCATATGCATTATAAGACCAATCAGGTTTCAATCCGTTGCTTCCCTTGGGCGCAGAAGGAAGATCGGTTACCGTCTTAAAATCAAAGCTAACCCCATACGGACCACCATAATGTTTGGTATGATTATATCCAAAGAGGAAATTTGTCTTTGAGCGCTCTGCTTTGTGATCGATATTGACGAAAATATTCTGCTGTTCCAGCTTTTCGTTATCGATTGCAGTATCCCCATGAATGTTATTCGTAGTAACGCGAACGCCCCATTTCTTATCGCTGCCAAGACGCGTCTGATAATCAACGCCTTCTTCAAAAGAACTGCCGCCACGATACGCCAGTTTCAGATCGGTGGCATTGGTTACTGCTTTCTTGGAGGTATAATCAACGACACCACCGATAGCTTCACTCAGACCTGTACCACGGACGCCGATATTCGGACCGGAAACCACACTGACGCTATCTACCCAGTAGTATGGAATATTTTCCTGACAGAGAAGGCCTGGAATACCATTTACGTACTGTCTATGACCATTCGTTCTGAATCCACGAATCGCAATATCCTGATACAAGCTCCCAGACTGAATCGTGACAGAAGGGTTCAGCGCAAGAGCTTCGTTGACACCGTTCACAGGAGACGCAAAAGCTTTGATCGTCTTCTGACTGACTTCAGACACCGCAAAAGGGGCATCCATTACATCCTGATGCCCTAACAGTCCAACGCTTGGTTCTTCTTTGATGAATCCGCCTGGAAGTGTACCGACAGTATCTTCCGCCTTATCTCTATCTGCATTTACATACACTGTATCCAGTACAGTATCAGCAGCACTACCTACTACCCCCCCCGAAATTGTGAGCATGAGGGCAGCAGCCAACATCTTATACATTCCTTTTCTCATAAACATTCTCCTCTTTCCAAAATGAGCGGGAAGAAAACGTTCTCCATCAAGAGCCAGTGTGTCCGAGTTTCCACGGCAAAGATGAAAATCCTCATCACCTATTCCCTGATCAGTGATGACCTTCTAAGAGACTATCATAAACTACTTATTTTGTCCAATATTTTTTAATTTAATTTTATTTTTGTTAACCTTGTATCTCTTGTTTCTAATTTTCATATGATAAGGTGTATTTCCCCTAAAAGGGCGGCTATCCGCAATGGGTTCCCCGATCATCTCATTTTCTCAGCAAAAATAAGAAATGCTATCTCACTGACTGATCTGCCAACATCTCCTTATCACGACATAATCCGCCATGTGAATAAAAGAGCTCGTGGATGACGGATGATTCTATATATATGCGCTCGTTCCTTGATAGATTTTAGTGATCCACCATTTCTTGTGAACTGCTCGTAAGACATAGACTTGCAATTTTCATAAAGAAGGTATACAATACAGACATGAAGCCAAGGGCGCATCGTGTGTACACCTTTTCGCGGCTGTTCTCTGATTTCCAGAATTCATTAGCGCTAAGAAATACGACAGAGAGCAGCCTTACGGAAGGAAGATCTTGCTTTGCGCTCCGGCTCATCGGACAGGGCACGGAAATGTCAGTCTTTTTCCCCCACCTGTCTAAGGCTGAACATGTAAGACAAACAAAAAAATATCCGGGAAATCCATGCTTTCCACGCTTCCCTGCCCCCTGCGAGGCCGAGCACCGACGACAGCCAGGACGTCCGTACTTTGGTACATTTGACCACACCGGCGCCGATTCCGTGTCCCGCCTGTATTTGGGTAAAGGCAGAAAGCGTTCCCCGGATGTTTTTTGCTGTCCGGAATGAGTGACTAGTGACTGGTGACTAGGGATTAGGGATGGTGGTGGCGGCTGTGCCGCGCATATATATGGGCGATGCCTGAAAGCGGTATTCAAATCAGTAGTCACTAGCCGCTCATTCCTGTTACGATCCGGGAAACAGATCCTCTGAATTTATAAAAACCGCGGGAAGAAAGAGCTCCGAAGTTCTTTCTTCCCGCGGTTTTTACTGTGAGGACCAGCTCCATCACGCACATGAAGGGGATGTCAGGCTTTCCATGGATGGCTGCCCTACTCCTCTTTTCTCTGCTGACGAAACAGATTTCTCGCTTCGCTCGAAATGACAGTGCAAGGGAAATGACAGACGAAATGTACGAGTCACCAGCCACTTGCTGCCGGTCACTTCTGCTCCAATTTCTCTAAAATATCCGTCACGCGGTCCACATAGGGGACGCCTTCTTTCTCAAACATCGGGATCGCGTCCTTGCCTTCGAGACCGGTCAGGATGCCGATGCATTTCGCGCCGGCGCGGCGGCTGCCGATGACGTCGGAGTAGGAGTCACCGCAGACGTAGATCTCATCCTCCTTGGCCGGCTGCATGGTCTCTTCGGAGTAGGCCTTGTAATTGTCCGGATCTCTTCCAAAGATGGCGCAGGAAAAGATGAAGGCATTCGGCTTGTCGAGGACGGGGCCGCCGAGCCTCACGGCTGATTCTTCCGCATCGGAGGCAGTCGCCATGGTGTAGGGATCGAATTCCTCGTACCAGTGGAACAGCTTGAAGGGGATCTCCATCTCCTCTCTGGCACGGCCGGTCGCGATGGCGATGTCATAGCCGCGCTCTTTCAGCGTGCGGAAGAGGGAAAGGATGTGAGCGGCGGGCGCAAGCGGGACTTCACGGGAGAGGAAGCCAGTTTTTCCTGCGCTGTAGGGCATGTGATGCAGGAGGGAAATGAAGGTATCGTCTCCGAGGTACCAGGCCTGAAAGGCTTCGGTATGGATCTTCCAGAAATCGGAGCGAAGGTCGGTCCAGGAGAGATCGCCGTCGATCGTATCCGCCATGGCACTCTTGAGCGCACGGAAGACGTCTTCGCCCTGAAGTCCTTCGGGGACGGCACTCTCCCAGCGATCGAGTACGTCTTCTGCTTTCGGCATGGGTAGTCCCATGAGCTCCTGCCCGGCGCGCTTCAAGTCTTGTGGCTGGTGGAAGGTAAAAGACATTTTTTCTCCGCCGGAGCGTTTTTTATAGGTTTCTGCCATCAGCCAGAGGATGGTGATGAGATCGGCGTGTACCATATCCCAGTTCGAATTGATGCCGCGCGCTTTCAGCCAGGATAGCAGGGCGTCATTTCCCCACACCACGCTGCGGCAGCCGGCGATCTGCCCTTCGGTGATGCGACCCGCATTAAAATCGTCGCGTTCGCCGGGAAGTCCCATGTACGCAGGGCTGTAGAGTATCTCCCATACGGTCAGAGCAGATACATCGAAGTAGCGTTCTTCACTCAAAAGGACGCCGTCTATATCGAAAATGACTTTTTTCATGATTGGTTCCTCCGTGGAAATAAAATGGGCTATCATTTTCATTTATTCTAACATATTTGGGAAATGGGAAGAAGGGATAAGGGGTCAAGGGTTCAGGGTAGCCCGTGGGGAGTGCTGCCCTTTGATTGCGTGTGAAAGCTCTACTCGCCAGTTAGGAGTGAGGAGTGAGGAGTGAGGAGTGAGGAGTGAGGAGTGGTGGGGGGGGGGCG
>FR879576.1:0-4513 GCA_000434475.1 Dialister sp. CAG:486 | reverse complement strand
ACGGCGCATAAAATTTAGAAGCGCCGCGAAGTATAAATAGGGCGATGTCCGCTTGAGACGTTAGACGTCAGATATCTGATGTCTTCCATTCTTTACGTCTCTTGGTCTTTTAGTCTAATCCCTAATCCCTAGTCCCTAATCCCTGTTTTCAAACTTCTGGGTTCAGGGGTCAGGATTAACCCATAGGGCAGGGCGCTCATGGATGGTTTGCAAAAGGGGGTCTGCGGGTTCTGCGGGGCTGGTGCGGCGCATAAAAATAGGGAAGTGCCGCGGAGTTTTGATAGCGCTTCGCGCCGCCGTCATCGAAAGCGCAGCCGAGGGTCTTTCTTACACTCCGGTCAGTATCACATAGGCACTGCAAGTAAACGACGCCTTGATGCTACATATTTCTGCTTTCACACATCCTTCGTTTATCGGTCTGTAAAGAAGATCGAGGGCTTCGCTCGAAATGACGATACGAGCGCCTGATGTCTCCCAGTCACCAGTCACGAGTCACTTGAGACTCCTAATCCCTAGCCACTAATCCCTAGCTACTAATCCCTGCTTTCAAAACTTCAGGGTTCAGGATTAGCGTGCAGGGAGTGATGCGGCGCATAAAAGTAGGGAAGCGCCGTGGAGAATGGAGAATAGCCTAAAATGCGTTCCCCCTTGTAGAAGGGGGCGGCCAAAGGCCGGGATAGACTGCCTCGAAGAGGCAGAATACGGCAGAACGGCCAGCGAGTGATATGAGATGGACGGAAGAACGGTCAACGCATGTGCTCCGCTGGAGGGATGACGGTATTCTCATATCGTAAGTGGCATTCAAGTCCCCAGTCACGTCTATAGTGAGTTCGCGTTCAGCGCCATCGTCATTTCGAGCGAAGCCGAGAAACCTTTATCGGTATTCATCTTTCTCACATATTTCCCTAGGGAAACGCTGAACCCATCACAGCAAAAAAGCACATGCGCCTTGCGGCACATGTGCTTTTTCATTATCTCAGATTGAATGTGACCGGTACCTGTGAATTACAGGTGATCGCCACGCCATTCTGTTTGGCAGGGACGAACTGCCAGCCGTAGACGGCATTGACAGCGGCGCTGTCAAGGGTGCCATTCCCGGAAGAGGAAACGACCCATGCGCTCGAGACGCTGCCATCGCTCGAAATCGTGAGACCAACGACCGTCGTTCCGGAAATATTCGCTTTACGGCAGGATTCCGGATAGGCAGGCGCCGGATTGCTCAAAAGCTGCGGTCCCATGGTGACGCCATCTCCGGGACCGGCGCCGTCTCCATTTCCGCTGCCATAGCCGGAGCCATTCCCACCGCCGGAACCGGAGCCAGAGCCGGGGCCTTCCCCACTGCCATCGCCGGGCCCATTCCCTGTACCGTTCCCACCGCCGGTACCACTACCGGTGCCGGAAGAGGTGCTCCCCTCTGAAGTGCTGTCCTTAGAATTGGTGTCTGCGGCAGAGGAGGTATCCTCTGATGGCGCCGGAGCGACTTCGTGGACATCGTTTTCTGCTTCGGGATCCGGTTCGGTCTTGACAGGAGGCGGAGCTGTCGGTGTGGCTTTTGCTTCTTTGATCTCGGGGAGTTTTTCTTCCTGCGGTGTTTCTCCCCCGTTTCCACCGCCGCCACCGCCACCGCCGCCGCTCATCGTGACGAGGTCGACTTCGATGGGTCCTTTATTCACAGGCGATGCCGGAAAGAGCAGCATGAAGCCCGTGATGAGCCCCAAGGCGACGACGTGACAGGCAAGCGAGGTCCCCAGAGCGGAGGACCATCGGTACTTGAAAGTACGCATCACACCACCCCTTTAGTCTGACTGCCCTTTGGAGGCAGTGGCAATGCCGATCTTGGAGATCCCGACGGATTTCAGCTGGTCTAAGACAAAAACGAAGTCACCATGCTCCGATTTTTCATCCGCACGCAGGACGATAGAGATATCGGGATTTCTGTTCTTTTCGATCTCCATGCGTTTCTTGAAGGAGTCCTTCGGGATCTTCTCCTTCTCGACATAGATGGTACCGTCGGATGTCACGCTGATCGGCAGTGTTTTCTGTAGATCGATCTGCGCGCTGGCGGTCTGCGGCAGGTTCAGATTGATCGATTTCTGCACCACCATCGTCAGCATGGACATCATGAAGAAGACCAGAAGGAAGAAGATGATATCGATCATCGGGATGATCATGATCTTCGGCTTCTTCTCTACATTCATTGATTCAAGTTTCATTTCTGATCCGCCTCTACAATAGCCAAATACAGGGAACCCAATTTTTCCATCTGGGAAACGAAGTTAGATACCTGCTGCGAAAGGTAGGTGTAGGCGATAAGGGCGATGATAGCAACGAAAAGGCCGGATGCGGTGCAGACAAGTGCTTCTGCGACGCCGCCGGTGATGGCGAATGGCTGGCCTTCTTCGACCGAAAGGACATTGAAGGAGCCGATCATGCCGATGACAGTGCCAAGAAGCCCCATCAGCGGGGACAGTGTGACGATGACATCAAGGTAGTTCAGGTACGACTTCAAGACGCCTGCGGCATGAGAAGCCGCGCCTTCCAGAATGGCAGTCTGGTTCGCTTTGGAAGAGAGCTGCTCGGCGCCGGAGAGAATGACACCGGCAGGAATGCCGCCATCGGCCTTGAGCGCCGCTTTCAGCCCTTCCTGATCATTGGCTGTCAGGAGTTCCGGGATCTCCTTCGTGAGCTTTTCGATATTCGACCGGTTCGCGTGATAGAAGCGGAAACGCTCGATGAAGATCGTGACAACGATGATAGAGCAGAGAAGCAACGGATACATCATGAAACCGCCAGCATGGAACAAGTGAAGTAAATCCATTTTTCTAAAGACCCCCTGATATAAATAATAATGGCAAGCCATTTCTACATTAAGTTAAGATTACCATTTCAGAGGTGGTAAGTCAAATGAAATTAGTGTTTTTATTTAACGATCTTTAATAAAAAAGAATCGGAATGTCAGGTCAGCCCAGGAAGATCGCCCTTTGACGGCATGGCTCCGTTTTCTCCCTACGGAAGGAAGCGGCACGTGTTTCGAAGGAGGGACCGGTCATAGGGAGCCACGAAAACGGCTTGACACCGCTTTCAAAGCCGCACAAACGACCTTCAAGGGGAGAAGCGCACCATTCCGGCATGTGCCATGCTATAATAGCATACAGTGAAAAGATCCCTCTTTCTATTTACGGCGTCATACAAGTATTTTTCGCCGTTTCCTGCATTCATTTCCTAGAAAGGCCGCCCCCATGTCCTCCCATTTCTATATCCGTGATTTCTCAAAACGCACCCATGACGATGCACTCTCCGACAAGAGCCTTCTCGCACTGTCGGAAACGAAGTCGGAGCATACCATCGACGCCTATGAGTCGGACTGGAATGACTTCTGCGACTGGTGCTCGTACCATAAAAAAGAATCGTTCCCGACCACGCCGGAAACGATCGTGAACTATATCAATGATTTGGCAGACTATGCGAAAACGGCGACCATCCGCCGCCGCATTTCCGCTCTGTCAGAAAATTTCAATGCGGCCGGCCTCACGAAGGAGAATCCTGCAAAAGCGTGGATCGTACGAGAAGCACTGATCGGCCTCATGCGGCAGAAAGGCATGCTGCAAAAGGGGAAAACGCCGGTGTATTTTGAAGAGCTTCAGGAGATGATCTCCCGCATGGATCTCCGAACGCTTCACGGCCTGCGCGACCGCGCGATCCTCCTCATCGGCTTCATGGGGGCTTTCCGCAGAAGCGAGCTCGTCTCTCTGACTATGGAAGATATCAGAAAATTTCCGCAGGGCATCGTCCTTCACATCAAACGCTCGAAGACGGACCAGCGGGGCGAAGGGCAGCAGGTCGGCATCCCCCATCTGAAGAATGTACCTGAAGAAATGGACGGCATCCGTGCGCTCTATGACTGGCTGAAGGCCGCTGATATCCATGACGGCCCGATTTTCAGGAAGATCCTGAAAAATGGCAAGGTCGCTTCGACGCATCTCAGTGAAAATACGGTGAATCTCCTCGTCAAAAAATATGCCGAACTGATCGGTCTTGACCCTACGCTCTATGGCGCGCACAGCCTGCGCCACGGCTTCGCCACGTATGCGGCGCTTCACGGCATTGAGGAGCGTCTCATCATGAAACAGACCCGTCACAAGTCCGTGGAAATGGTGCGCCGCTATATCAATGAAGCGGATGTCTTTACGAATAACCCGCTTTCAAAGATGTTCGGGGAGTGAGTGACTAGTGACTAGTGACTAGTGACTGGTGGCTAGTGGCTAGTGGTTGGTGGCTAGGGATTAGGGATTAGGAAAGTCCCTCCAGTTGAGCAGACCCTTGGAGAAGGGTCGCGCCAAAGGCGCCGGATAGATGTGCCCCAAAGGGGCACCCTTCTACGTACAGGTATAAAATATATGTGAGACTACTTTCCCTTGCTTTCCTCCCGCACCAGTATCAGCCGAATATGTAAGGAAACGCCGATTCAACCAAAAAGGAGCTGTGAAGAAATGAGGATTCATTTCTTCACAGC
>FR879575.1 GCA_000434475.1 Dialister sp. CAG:486 | reverse complement strand
GGAAGGAGGGAGAAAAGAGGAGTGTGTTGACTGGTAACTAGGGCTCAAGGCTGAGGTGGCGGCTTCGCCGCAATTTAGATGACGGTATCCTCGTATCGTCAGCTTTCCCCTTGCCTTCCAAAGGAAGGAAGGAGGGAGAAAAGTGGAGTGCGTTGACTGGTAACTAGGGCTCAAGGCTAAGGTGGCAGCTTTGCCGCATTTCAGATGACGGTATCCTCGTATCGTCAGCCTTCCCCTCAAGGGGAAGGTGCCCCGAAGGGGCGGATAGGGCACTAGCGGTATGAAAGGCGGGTGATGCAGATGGAAAAACATTTTTGCACAAATCACTGCTAACGAAAGCACCCGAGCGCCGCGAATATATATGGGGCGATGCCCGAAGGCCGGAGGGAAGAAGTCAGAAGTCTAATGTCTGATGTCTGACCCTAATCCCTAATCCCTAGCTACTCATCCCAGCCCCTATTTCACATACTTGGCAAGCTCTTCGACCGTCACTTCCTTCAGGAAGCCCTGACCGATCTCCTTCATGAGGGCGAGCTGGAGCTTCCCTTCCTTGACATGCTTGCTTCTGGCCATATCCGCAGCGAGGATCTCGGGAGCGATGTGTGTCTCCGTGGGGAGAGACAGCGATTTCAAGACGTACTCGAGACGGCTCGTGGCGCCGCGGGTGGTGAGCCCGAGAAGCTCGGCGCGCTTGGTGACGAGGTACATGCCGATCGCTGTCGCTTCGCCGTGGGTGATCGTTTTGTCATCGTAGCGGCAGCAACGCTCGATGGCTCCGCCGATGGTGTGTCCGAAGTCGAGCAGGCGGCGCTCCTTCTTGCCAGTGGGGTCGATCTCTACATAGTGCGCCTTGATGGCGACGCAGCGGCGGATGATCTCCGGCAGCACGCGCAGGAGATCCATGTCGGAATGGGCTTTTTCGAAAAGCTCGAAGAGCTCCTTGTCACAGACGCAGCCGAGCTTCACGGCCTCGCCCATGCCATTGTGCAGGTATTTTCTCGGCAGCGTCTTGGCCATGCCGGGGTCGATATAGACGGCGCGCGGCTGATAGAAGGCGCCGACGAGATTCTTGCCCGCCGTGATGTCGAGCGTGATCTTGCCGCCGATGGCGCTGCCGATCTGCGAGAGCACGGATGTCGGGAACTGGATGTATGCGATGCCGCGGTGGTAGGTAGCTGCGACGAAGCCGGTGATGTCACCGACGACGCGTCCGCCTAGCGCGATGAGTACGCCGTCGGAGGGCAGGCCGAAGTCGACGAGCGCGCCGTAGACGCGGTTCACGATGGAGAGGCTTCTCGATTTTTCACTCGAGGGGACGACGATCATCTGGGTGCGGATGCCAGCGGATTCGAGGGATTTCACAAGATCCATGCCGTAGAGGCGATCGATCCCATCCTCTGTGATGATGGCCGCATCATGCGCACCCGTGAGGGAAGAGACCGCATCTCCTGCGTGGCGGATGAGCCCGCTGTCGATCACGATGTCGTAGGAATCCTTGCCGAGGTTGATATGTATCTTTTCCATAAAGAAGCCTCCTTTTGAGAAATAAGAGTTTTATTAAGGAAACACTGATTCAAT
>FR879574.1:1677-2005 GCA_000434475.1 Dialister sp. CAG:486 | reverse complement strand
ATGAGGAGTCATTTCTTCACAGCCCCATTTTTCTCATGTCTGATCGGCTCACCATCCCGCCGGAAGCATCCCTGCCATGCTAGCCAGTGCGTAAAGACCGGCCGCAGAGAAAATGACGATGAGGAGGATCTGGATCGAACGATCTGCGATCCGGCCGCAGGTCCAGACGGGATCCATATCTCCCGACCTTCTGGCTCCCCGCAGCATGAAGACGGGAAGGATGGACATGATGATGCCGCCGAACGTCCCCGCAAAGAAGATGGCATTCACGAAGCTCACGGCACCGAAGAAGGCGAGCAGGAATGGCGGGGGGGGGGGGAGGGGGGGC
>FR879574.1:0-1663 GCA_000434475.1 Dialister sp. CAG:486 | reverse complement strand
TGGCGGGAGGACGATGAAGGCGAGCATCGCGATCCGGGTCGGGACATGGAATTCATCTTTCAGCTTGAACTGGTCGACCATATTCGTCAGGAAGCTTTCTGAAATGACCCAGAAGGATGTCAGCATCGCACAGAAGGCGAATACATTCACCAGCAGGTAGAAGATCGGATGTGAGAGCGCCCGCCCCCAGGAGAGGGACGCGACCTCCGTGATCTCCGAAAGCGGCAGCATCAGAAAGACGGAGAGCGGGACGATCGCAAGGATCACGAAGGAGATCGCAAAGCCTGCGAGGATCGAGGGTACCAGCTTCCCCGGCTGATGCGAAAAGCCGCGCGCGACTTCCGGCACCATGTACTGCACCGCATAGCAGAAGACCGTGATATTGAAGATCGGCATCGCATACGTCCAGTCCGTGTAGAGGATATCCCCCACCGGCACACGTGAAGAGAGGAAGGAGGCACCGGCCAGCACGAGGAGCATCGCAATCATGCCGCTGCTGATGAATTTCTCCGCAACGCCCGTCGCCTTGAGACCGAACCAGATGACGCCGACTGCGGGCAGGATGAAGAGCAGGCTCCCCGCCTCGAAGGAGATCCCCAGAAGGTCTGAAAGGATCTTCCCGCAGCCATTCGTATAGGCGATGAGGCTGCAGAAGCTCGTCGCCCCCACCGCGAAGAAGAGGAGCCATGATCCGGCTTTGCCGATATATTTCTCGGCAAGGCCCGAGAGCTGCAGGGGCAGGCGCGTCCTAAGCGATGCCTCAGCGACATAGAGCATGGAAACCGCAGAGATCAAAGCCGCCACGGCGAGCCAGATGACGAGCACCGGCCAGCCCGCCCTCCGCGAAGCATACGCAAGTCCTAAAACACCGGATCCGATGGTGGATCCGACGATCATCATCGCCGCTTCACAGAAGGTGAGGCGGCTCGTTTTGAGTCCGCTGGCTGTTGCCCGGCTCTTCACCGGTGCAGCGCTTTCAAGGTAAGACATAGATGAGGGAAATCCTTTCCGGAAAGTGTCACTGATTTTCATAAAAATAGTCTAGGGAAACACTGATTAAATCGTTATCGGATTTCATTCTTGGATTTTTATACAGAGCGAGGAGACAGAGGGCGCGAATAGCGAGCTATTTAAGAAGGATGTCGACGACGCTATGGATAAAAATCCATATGAAATCTGATTCTGTGATTTAATCAGCGTTTCCCTAAGTGAGGAGTGAAGGTGCAGCGCATCAACATATAAAAACGCCGCAAGAATAAAAGAGGGGGGATTGGGGCGCTTTATAAATAGGCTGCGCCCCTTCCATCACTCCTCACTCCTAACTCCTAACTAAAGAAAAGCCGCACTCCAAAAGGAATGCGGCTCTTTGCGTGCAGCCATAAAAAAGGCATCCCAAAAGGATGCAGCTCTTGTGCATTCGTCTCGGTCAGTGACAATCCAAGCGATCATTGTTGTGCGGCGTCAGGGCTTTTTCGGATACAGCTCACAGGGATACTGCTCCGCCCTTTCTCTACGACCAAAAGAATACTCTATAAGAACGGGCTTGTCAAGGAAATTTATGAGGGGAATATAGTGGCTAGGGACGGGGGACTGGGATTCTCCGGCCTCGTCATCCCGAGCGCAGCCGAGGGATCTCTACTGCACTGCGGAAATCAACGTGTAT
>FR879573.1 GCA_000434475.1 Dialister sp. CAG:486 | reverse complement strand
CATTCCTGCTTATAATAGCTCACATAAAATTTTACCTATGAGTATAAAGGAAGGAACTCCTATGAAAAGTACATTTTTCCCTCATTTCACGATCGGGGTCGATGCATATGATGCCATCCCGGATATCTGCCTGGACTATGGCAAGACGGCGGTCATTGTGGGCGGTGAGAAGTCGAGAGCGGCAGCGGAGCCGCTGATCCGCAAGGCGATCGAAGGGAAGATCGAGCTTCTCGGCAGCTTCCAGTACGGGGATGACGCGACTTTTGAAAATGCAGAGGCGCTGACGAGGATCCCGGAGATCCGCAAGGCGGACATGGTCTTTGCAGTCGGCGGCGGCCGCGCGACGGATACGGCGAAGTGGGCGACGCATCTTCTGAAGAAGCCGCTCTTCACGTTCCCGACGCTGGCGTCGAACTGTGCGTCCGTCACGGCGGTCTGCATCATGTACCATCCGGATCACAGCTTCAAGGGCTCGATCTATCGCGACCGCAATGCCTATCATACGTTCATCAATACGGAGGTCATCGCACATTCGCCTCGTGAATATTTTTGGGCCGGTCTCGGCGATGCGCTGGCGAAGCAGTACGAGGTGCCGTTCTCCGCGCGCGGCATGGATCTCACATGGGTGCAGGAGACAGGCGTCAGAAACGCGCAGAATGTAGCGCCCGGCATCCTGAAGTATGGCAAGGCGGCGCTCGAAGCGGTGGACAAGGGCATCGTGACGGATGCACTGGAGCCGGCGATCCTTTCCATCATTGTGGCGCCGGGGATGGCGTCTGTATGCATCGAGGATGATCTGGACTCGAGCTTGGCGCATGCGATCTACAACAGCCATACCCGCACGCCGCACAAGGGAAATCATCTGCACGGCGCGGTCGTGAATTACGGCCTGCAGGTCATGCTGACGATGGATGGACAGATCGAAGAACGGGATAAGATCTACCGCTTTGCCAAGTCCATCGGTCTTCCGCATTGTCTATCTGACATCGGCATAGATCCCGCGCATCCGGATGAGCTGGTAGAGAATTGCCTGCACACGAAGGATATGCGTGTGAAGCCGTATGATATCACCTTCGATATGGTGTACAAGGCTATGATGGAGCTTGAGAAATTGAAATAAGGAAAGGGGCTGTGAAGAAATGAATCCTCATTTCTTCACAGCCC
>FR879572.1:2265-2650 GCA_000434475.1 Dialister sp. CAG:486 | reverse complement strand
AAAGATTTCTCGCTTCGCTCGAAATGACGATACGAGAGAGTCTGATGTCTCCCAGTCACCTATATTATAGATTCCGAAATGGACAGCTCATGAGTCCGCACGCCCGGCATTTCGCCGGAGCGGGGCGGGCGCTGCATTGAGAGATGCCGATGATGGCAGAGACGGACTTCCTCGGGAAAAGCATGGCGTGGTCGGTCACATGGATACCGATCGTTTCTGCACCGATCGCGCGGCAGAAATCAGGCTGCTGCGTGACAGGCCAGTCCCCGTAGCCGGGGGAGAAGCGCCAGACCGTATGCTGTCCGCTTCGCGCGGCCTCTCTTTGGATCAGGGCATCGACCTGATCGGCGAGGTGCTCGACGGCAGCGGTAGCGGCGGCACCGAG
>FR879572.1:0-2250 GCA_000434475.1 Dialister sp. CAG:486 | reverse complement strand
GCCGGCAGCGGTAGCGGCGGCATCGAGGAGAAGCCCCTGCAGGTACTCGCCGCTCTTAAAATGCGCATCGGATGCCTTCTCGATTTCTTCACCCACCGTGACAGCGAGTACGCCGACGGACCAGGCATGGGAAAGGTGCCTCAAGATCGAGCGGCCGGTGAGGGTCAGCGGATGCGCTCCGCCGATCGTCCCGCTTTCCGGGTCGTAGGGGAGGATCTGCCAGATGCCTCTCGGCTCGGCGAGGGCAAGCGCTTCCCTTATGGCGCTGTCGATGGCGTCTTGAGGAAATTCCTTCACCTTCGGAGATAGTCCCGCATAGCGCATCATTTCTTTTTGATCGATCTGGAACAATGTTCCGTTGAATAGTGGCATAGGGTCTCCTTTGGAAGCCTGAAAAACGGAAAAATCAATAAAAAAATCCTTCATCCCTCTAGGGACGAAAGATTCGTGGTACCACCCAATTTCACTCATGCATCACTGCACGGGTCTTCACAGGTACGCCGGCAAAGCCTTGATACCCTCGCGCTGTATCGGGCGTCCCCGGGATGCTTCATGATTCAGCCTTCCTGGCTCGGAGTCCATCTTCTGCAGATATCTCAATGCTTCTTTTCACCATATGAAGCTCTCTTTGAATGCCGTCTCTGCGTACTCTTCTCTTCATTGCCACTGTGTAATTGTATGTAACTATAGCATATGAGCGGGGGAGTGTCAAATGGATGGGAAGGCATTTTTTAGGACGCCTTGACCTTGGTTTTCCGCTTTTTACCATTCTGCTCTTGCTTTTTTTCATACATGCATTAGAATTTAAAGAAAAGCTTTTTATATACGAGGTCTAACTATGAAAATATCCAATTCTTCTCTTTCCATACGAAGCAAGATGACGCTCATTCTGGATACGGGGCAGCTGATGATGGAGAGTGGTGCAGGGAGCAAGCGTATCGTGCGTGACATGCTCCGCACAGCGGCCTGCCTTGGCATCTATTGGGAAGATGTACAGATCCATATCACATACTCTACCATCATGATCAATGTCGATGATGGGGAAAAGGCATATACGATGTTCCGCAAATGCTACCGCCATGACATCAATATGACGGCTCTTTTGCAGACGAGTGAGGCCAGCTGGGAAGCACTGTATAAAAACGAATCCTATGATAATTTCCGCCTTCGCCTGAATTATATCAGGCAGAATTTTAGAAATCGCATTTATCCGGAGTGGATGATCATTCTGGCCATCGGACTGGCATCAGCGGCATTCTGTCTGATTTTCGGCGGTCATGTTGTCGATGCGCTCTTCACCATGCTGGCGGCGATGGTGGGAGCTCTGGTGAAGTATGGCTGCAACCGTCTTGAGGTGAATGGGTATGTCACCATTGCCATCTCCGCTTTCTTTGCGACGCTCACGGCCTATGGGACGATGTATCTTCCCGGGGCGACGAATCCATTTCTTCCTGTGGTGGCCTCGGCGCTCACCTTGATCCCCGGCGTACCGCTCATCAATGGGGTCGATGATTTTCTGAACAGCTACTTGACATCTGGGATGACGCGATTCACGCACACGGTCCTCATCATGCTGGCGATGACCTTTGGGATCGCAGGCGCTGTCAGTCTGACGAATGTCCCAAGCTTCACAGAAGTACCGATCGCGCCGGAGCATTTGTACATCATGCAGGCACTGGCAGCCGCTATGGCAGCATTGGGGTTTTCTATCATGTTCAATGTGCCAAGGCGCTATATCATCGCAGCCTGCCTCGGGGCCGTCCTCACTGTGGATACGAGAAATATTCTGATGGTCTCTTTCCATATGGGGATGGCGAGTGCCTCCTTCCTCGGAGCCGCGCTGCTCTCCGTCTTCTATTTTGCGCTCTCCCGCTACTTCCATGCCCCTGTCTTTGTGGTCACGATACCGGCGATCATTCCGCTGATCCCGGGCGTGCTGCTCTATCGTTTCCTGTTTGCCATCATTGATATCGGACAGATCGATCTGATCGAGCTGCTGACGGCTTTCAAAACAGGTGTCGAGGCGATGCTTATCATTCTGGGTCTCTCTCTTGGTGCAACTCTTCCGGATGCGATCGCGCATCAGTACATCGAGCGATCGAAGCGGAAGAATCTGGAGAAGCTCCTCAAACGAAGAGATGGCATAGAAGCGGATATCCGAAAAGCAGCGGATCTGGACAAGGCGAGCGGAAGAGGATAACTATTATGAATGAGGAATTAGGAATGAGGAATGAAGGTGGCGGCTTCGCC
>FR879571.1:1202-1986 GCA_000434475.1 Dialister sp. CAG:486 | reverse complement strand
GCAAGGTCTAGTTAGACTTGCAGTCACTATGAGATTTTACGGGAAATATACGACGATGAGCCATCGGACTGTGATCAGGGATTTGCTGCTAAAACAAAGAAAAAGGCATGATAAAAAGCCGGGGCATACCGCCTCGGCTTTCTGACCTCCTCAAAGGTCGATTTCCCCCATGTATTATCCCACCTTCATGGGTGTAACTGGACGAATTATATTTTATCCGATATGCTCGGAGAAATTCTGGTGCGTCTAGAGGGATTCGAACTCTCGACACCTGGTTCCGGAGACCAGTGCTCTATCCACTGAGCTATAGACGCTTAACAAGCGTTATTATAGCATATGAAGAGAAAATAAGAAAGAGGAAAAGATGTCTCGCTTTTGCCCGACAGGAGGATATGAACCAGATCCCGTTCTCCTCCAGTGCCGGATCCTTCAAAACTATTTTTCTACAAATACTCTCGGGATGCGCTTCAGGTCGCACATGATTTCATGCGGGATGGTCTCAGCCGCAGCAGACACTTCATCGACAGTGATTTCTTCCTCTCCCTGCTTGCCCATGAGGACGACTTCATCGCCCGGACGGACTTCGTCATCGCAAGCGACCATGAACTGATCCATGCAGATGCGGCCGACGATCGGGCAACGCTTGCCATTGATGAGGACGACGCCCTTATTGGTAAGGCTTCTGTGCCAGCCGTCCGCATAACCGATCGGGACAGTCGCAGTCTTCATATCCTCTTTAGCGACATAGGTACCGCCGTAGCCGATGGCTTCGCCCTTCTGCGGG
>FR879571.1:0-1137 GCA_000434475.1 Dialister sp. CAG:486 | reverse complement strand
CGCTCATCGCATACTTGAGATCGAGCTTGTTCGTCATGACGTCCGATGGCTGCGGCCCATAGATGATAATGCCCGGACGGGCAAGGTTGTGCCAGCTTCTCGGAATATCAATGACACCGGCACTGTTGGCGGAGGAGATCACGAAGTTTTCATCGACCGGCATGTAGGAGATCGCTTCATCGAAGCGGTCAAGCTGCTTCAGTGCGGCATCCTTCTCCTTGTGGTCCGCCGTCGCCATATGGGTGAAGGTGCCATGTGCGTGGATGTGCGGATAGGCTTCGAGCTTTTTGAGGAGCGCAGGTACGTCCTCCGGATGAGTTCCGATGCGGTTCATGCCCGTATCGATCGGCAGCATGACTTCGATCGTTTTCTTCGAAACAGCCGCGATGGCTTCCAGGGCGTCAAGATCGACGGTATCATCGATCGGCATGATGAGGTCTTTATTCACACCGATAGGCATATCCTCCGGCAGCGGCAGTCCCAGTACATAGATCGGGCATGTGAATCCGGCGTCGCGCAGCTCCGCTCCTTCTTCCACACGGGCGACAGCAGCAGCGACGTAGCCTTCTTCGAGGGCGATGCGCAGTGTTTCCTTCGCGCCATGTCCATAGGCATTCGCCTTCACGACAGCGAGCACATTCACTTCCTTCGGCAGATGCGCGCGGATGACCTTGAGATTGTGACGAAGCGCATTCAGATTGATTTCCATGTAAGAAACCGGCATTTGTATTCCTCCCATTCTTTTCTGCCGTCGGCAGAAATGAAAAGCACCGCGCCAAAAGCATCAGGGCGATGCCTGATACTTTGAAGCCTCGGTGCTTCCTTTTATTTTTATGCATCTATCATACCGCGATTGGAAGGAAATGGCAATGGGACCGTTTAAGAAAACAAGCTTCCCACAAGCGGGATCCATGCCAGTGTCAGGAAGCCATAGAAAAGCAGTCCGGCCGCCAATCCCACGATAGCCCCGTTGATACGAATGCCTTCTAATTCACGGTATACCTTCGACTCGATGAATTCATTCAATTCCTCTTCCCGAAAGCTTTCCAGGACTTCTATCATAGACCATGATAAGAAACCATGCTCATAGGTGATGATCTCTGCGATCAGATCTCTTCCGATAGTGTCCAGCTTCTG
>FR879570.1 GCA_000434475.1 Dialister sp. CAG:486 | reverse complement strand
CGAAAATGAGATGATCGTTATTTCACATCGCCTTTTTGCGTGTCCGCGCGCTGTGATATAATGGGGGAAGGAGAGAGGGGAGTGACTGGTGGCTAGGGATTAGGAATCAGAAAATGCTCCCTTTTCGTAGAATTTGTCGGGATACTTGAATCAAGCATTTCTCTCGTATCGTCATTTCGAGCGAAGTCGAGAAATCTCTCTTGCACTGCGTTGATCTGCAGCGATGCGCGTATCGGTAACCGATGCCTTATTGCTTTGCTTTTCAGCTGCCCCATGGAAGTGGTTTCTTTGGGGATGACGAACGGAGAAGCTCTTACACCTTAAACCGCAAACCACACACACTATTACCCCGGAGGTGATTGTATGAACTATAAACTGTTATTCACCGCGACAGTCTGCGCTGCCGCTTTCTGTGCTACTCCCGTCCATGCGGACTACACGAGCTGGCAGGATCCGAGCTATGATTTTTCGAAGATCAGTCGCATTTATGTGGGCCGCGTCGATATGAGTGATATCGTCTTGAGCAGTGCGAGACAGAAGAGCTTGGAAACGACATTTGCCAGCCGCATGAACAAATCAAAAATTCCCAAAGATGTGATGCTTACCATAGAAGCACCGACGGCGTCAAAGAGCCTTTCTGTCTCCCGTGTGCAGAAAGCGTCGGCCGAGAGCGGGACGGAAGAGGCGGATGATCTCTTCGAAGCTGCGAAGAGTGCGAATGCACAGGTATACATCCTGCCCAGGCTCACCCGCTGGCAGGTGAAAAGCTACATCGAGCCGGCGCATGTGGAGTGGAGATCTGTTCAGGTGCGGGATTCCTATCAGGACAAGGATGGAAACTGGCATGATTTCTATCGTACAGAAACCTACCCCGACTATGTGCCTGCCCGGGAGATCCCATATGCTGTGGTGACGATGACCTTTGAATGGTATGATGTAGAAAGCGGCGAGCTTATCGCTTCGAGCGAGGATGACCGCACGCGCAATGCGGAGAACGATCCGAAGGGGATGTATCAGCGCATCGTCGACCGCTTTGCCAAGGATCTGAAAGAGAAAGTGACTAGTGACTAGGGATTAGGAATCAGAAGCCTTGAGAGACTGGTGACTGAAATGCCAGTTCTAGGGAAACGCTGATTCAATCGCAGAATCAGATTTTACAAGAATTTTTATACATAGCTTCGTCATAGCCTTCCTTAAATAGCTCGCTATTCGCGTCAGGCTATTCCTCGTCATGTATAAAAATTCAAGAGTAAAATCTGACAACGATTTAATCAGTGTTTCCCTAGGCGCCGCATCTTCCCTGTTAAACCTATTGTACCTTTATCAAGGAGAACATGATGAAAACAAATATGAAACCCGCATCCATTCTGTATCCCCAGCCCGTGCTGGTGATCGCGTCCTATGACAAGGAAGGCCACGCAGATGCCATGGTGGTGGCGTGGGGAGGGATCTATGATACGAACCAGATTGGCTTCATGCTGGATCATCGCCACCAGACGACGGAGAATATCCGTGCCGCTTCCGCCTTCACGGTGAGCATGGCGACTGTCGGCACGATGGCAGAGTCGGATTATTTCGGCTGCGTGAGTGAGAAGGCGGCCGCAGGGAAGATCGGGCATGTGGGCTTCCATGTCGTGAAGAGCGAGCATGTGGAAGCGCCTGTCATCACGGAGTACCTGCTCACTTTTGAGTGTAAAGTATCCAAGGTGACACAGGTGGGCGAAGATTTCCACTTCGTGGGCGATATCGTGAATATTCTTGCCGATGACTCCATCCTGACGGAGGGGAAGATCGATCCCATGAAGCTGGCGCCGATCACCTTTGATGCGGTGCATGGCAAGTACCTGCCGCTCGGAGAAGCGGTCGGGAAGGCTTGGGGCGAAGGACGGAGATTTATGAAGTGAAAGTTTCAGGTATAAGTGAACTTTTTACCAAAATCCAGAAAAGTTTCGATTATAATCGAAACTTTTCTGGATTTCATCATTTTATTCAATTATAATGAGAGAAAGAGGTGAGACGATGATAAAAAGAGAGTTGTACATGAAGCGCATTCGGCCATTCATCGGACGAGAAATCATAAAAGTGCTGACGGGCATCCGCCGTTCAGGAAAGTCTGTCATGCTCTCGCTCATTCAGGAAGAACTCAGAAAGCAGGGGGTCTCTGATGAGCAGATGATTTCCTTTAATTTTGAACAACTGGTGAATCGCACATATTGCAATGCGCTGGCACTTCATGAAGAAATCAGTCGACGGGCGAGGGGAAAAACCTGCAAACTTTATTTTTTCTTCGATGAGATTCAGGAGGTAGAGGATTGGCAGCGATGCATCAATTCACTCAGACTCGACTTTGATTGTGACATCTATGTGACGGGCTCGAATGCGAAACTGCTGTCTGGCGAGCTGGCGACGTATCTTGCAGGAAGGTATGTAGAATTTGTGATGTACCCTTTTTCTTTTGCAGAGTTTATCGCGATGCAGCAGGAAGAGGGGCTGTACCTCTCCGAAGGGAAGGCCTTTCAGGACTATCTGCTGACGGGCGGTATGCCATTTCTTTCTCATCTGCCAAAGGAAGAAGATGCGATTTTTCAATATCTGCGAGACGTCTATCACTCGGTCATTCTGAAGGACGTCATCGGGCGAAATGCTATCCGTGATGTAGATCTTTTAGAGCGCATCGTTCTTTACCTGATGGCCAATGTGGGGCATCCTTTCAGCGTGAACAGTCTTACGAAGTATTTCAAAAACGAAAAGCGAAATGCATCGTATGAAACGGTCCTGAACTATGTCAAGGCCTGTGAGAATGCTTTTCTTCTGTATCGAGTCAAGCGGGAGGATCTGGTCGGTAAGAAATCTTTGTCTGTCAATGAAAAACTATACGTGGTGGATCATGGGATCCGACAGGCGGTATATGGACGGAATCAGCAGGACATCGACCAGGTACTCGAAAATATCGTCTGTCTGGAAATGCTGCGCCGCGGTTATGCAGTGACTGTCGGTAAGTATGGTGATAAGGAAATCGACTTCATCGCTTCGCGCGGAAAAGAAAAACTCTATGTGCAAGTGACATATCTTTTGGCAAGTGAGCAGACAATGGAACGTGAGTTCGGTGTATTGGAAGAGATCAGGGATAACTATCCCAAATATGTAGTTTCTTTGGATGAATTTGATCGTGGCCGCAATGGCATCCGGCATAGAAATATACGCGATTTTCTTTTGGAAAAATCGTGGACATGAAAAAAGAGTCTGTCAGCTTTTTGACAGACTCTTTTTTCAGAGCGGGGAGAGATTGACCGCAGACGTCAGAGTTCAGACATCAGGCATCAGGCATCAGACATCGGATTCAGGCATCTAACGGCTAACATCTAATCCCTAATCCCTAGCCCCTAATCCCTAGCCACTAATCCCTAGCCACTAACCACCAGTCCCTAGTCACCAGTCACTAAATCAGCACGGCAAAGAAGGAGGCGAAGACGACAGTGAAAACACCGGCGACTACGATGGAGAGAGAAGACATGGCACCCTCGATGGGTCCAAGCTCCATGGCTTTTGCCGTACCCATCGCGTGTGCCGCAGTGCCAAGAGCGATGCCGCGGGCGATGGGGTCGGTGATATGAAAGAGACGGCAGACGGATTCGCCGATGATATTTCCGAGGATCCCGGTCGCGATGATGGCAGCGACGGTGATGGAGACATAGCCGCCGAGCTCTTCGGAAAGTCCCATGCCGATGGCCGTGGTGATGGACTTTGGAAGCAGCGTCACGTAGGAAGCGTGGTCAAAGCCGAAGGCCAGGCAGAGGACGTAGACGGCAAAGAGCCCTGTCACGACGCCGGAAAGGATACCGAGGAAGATGGCCTTATAGTTTTTCTTCAAAAGCTTGATCTGTTCATAGAGCGGCACGGCGAGACAGATGGTGGAGGGCGTCAGCAGGTAATTGATGTAGGAGGCGCCTTCGTTATAGTCCTTGTAATCCATGCCGGTCAACTTGAGGAAGCCGATGACCAAGAGGACCGCGGTCAGAAGCGGATTGAACAAGGGAAAATGAAATTTCAAAAAGAGCTTCGAGCCGAGATAAAAGGCGATGAGGCTGATGAAGACCGAGATGTAGGCGGAGTGTGTCAGGAAATCATTCATGGCAGGTCTCCTTCCTTGTGACCTTCTTCATGATAAACTGCGTGAAAAGGCCGCCGGCTGCCATGACGATGACCATGGCAAGGATGGTGATCACGATGTACTGCAGAAGGGTAGAGGAGATCAAGTGCCACGAGTCCATGAGGCCGACAGCGGCCGGAAGGAAGAGGATGGGCATGATCTCGATGAGGAACATGGAGGCCTGCCGGATCTGCGGGATACGGATGACCTTGAAGTATAAGAGGGCAAACAGGATCAGTATCCCGTAAATGCTGGCCGGTACAGGAAGCGGCAGCAGCGCATGGAGAAGTTCTCCCACAAAGGAAATGGCTAAGATCATTCCGAATTGAAATAAATAAGGCATAGAAGGTCCTTTCGTTATTGTTATTATTGGGGGGAGGGTTAGCCAGTGAGGCGTACCGTCCTTTGAATCAATTTGAAAGCCTCATGTGAATGAGAAATGAGAAATGAGAAATGAGAAATGGTGGTACGGCGCTAGATCCTTCGACTCAGTTTTCACTGTTCCGCCTTTACATTTTCGAACATCCGACATGTCACTCCGCTCAGGATGACGAAATGCGCCGCGGAGTATAGATGGCGGCGATGCCCGAAAGTCTGCGGGGAGCAGGTTTCCCGTTTGGGAGTTCCAAGCATTGACCATCTGACCGCGAATGACAAAGATTCCTCGCTTCGCTCGAAATGACGATATGAAGGGCTGACGTCTCCCAGTCACTAGTCACCAGCCACTAGTCACTTCTAATCCCTAATCCCTAGGCACTATGTATGAAATCCCAATTTCTCCACATATTTCTCGATCAGTTCGGCAGCGAAAGCGTGGCCGATGCGGGCGGTATTGATGGAGAGGTCATAGTTTTTGGCAGCCCCCCATGTCTCGCCGGTGTAGTAGCGGTGATAGGCGAGGCGATTCTCATCATTGGTATGGATGATCTCCTCTGCCTCTTTGGGGCTGATGCCAAGCATATCCGCTTTGTAGCGGATGCGGTGGTCGATGTCACCGTGAATGAAAACGGAGATGCAGCCCGTATGATTTCTGAAAATGTAATTTCCGCAGCGACCGACGAGGATGAAGTCCTTTTCCGGCAGCAGGTGTTCCAAGCGATTGCGCTCCGGTTCAGTGAATTTCTTGTTTCTGAAATCCATGGAGAGTGCGTAAACGATAGAGTTCACGGGGGCTTCCTGGAAGAAATCCGGCATTTCATCATACATGCCTTTTTCTTTGGCAAGGCGGGCGAGACTGTCCTGATCGTGGACGGGAATGTGATAGTAGTCAGAGAGGAGCTTTCCGACGGTGTAGCCGCCGCTGCCGCTCTCGCGTGCGATGGTGATGATCATAGAGCTCTCCTTTCACCAAAAGTGAAATATTAAGATTTATTATACCACGGATGTCAAGGGGAATGAGGGGATCCCGCATGAGCCGTATCGCGAAGCATCCAGTCAAATACCCTATTGACTCAAGGTCGAAAAAATTAAGATTTAATAAAAAAATACGCTTAGCAATTTATGAAAATATAATGATAAAGCCCCTTGCAATCCATCGTTTTCATGGTATAATACATACATAAGTTGACCGAAAGTCAACTTAGAAAACAGATTCCATTTGGCAGGTCTTCCACTCCCCCTCGAAAGCCCTGTCATACCATATCTTATGATAAAGGAGGTGGCGCATCACCCTATAGATTCATCTTATTTCTTGATAACAATACCCTCTCTCCTATAAAAGCCCGGTCGATTTCCCCATCGATCGGGCTTTTTATTGATTTGCAGCACAGCAAAAAAAGAGGCTCTGCGGCATGAAGTACATGCTGCAGAGCCTCTTTGCGCTATCCTGCGATGCTCTTTAGCTGGCTGATGAATTCTTCCGCAGACATGGCGCCGGTGAGACGGGTGATCTCCTCTCCGTTCTCCAGAATGACGATGGTCGGGATCGACATGATGTCGAAGTCGGCGGCGATATCAGGGAGCTCGTCTACATCGATCTTGGTGAAGTGGATGGCAGAGCCCAGCTCTGCATCCGCCGCCTCTATGACGGGAGCCATCATACGGCAGGGGCCGCACCAGGTGGCCCAGAAGTCGATGAGGGAGAGGCCCTTGCGGGTGGCGATCTCTTTCCGGAATGCTTCTTCTGTATGGATTTCAGTGATCATAGGGATCCTCCTTGTATATGACTATATCGATAGAAATGTATATGCTTGATGTACTCATTATAGCATGTGGGGCAAAGCGGTTCAACGGGCTAACCTTGAAGTTTGAAAGCAGGAATGAGTGGCTAGTGACTAGTGACTAGTGACTGGTAGCTAGGGATTAGTGGCTAGGGATTAGGTTTGCGATACGAGAAAACCGCTAGTTTCAAAACTCCGCGGCGCTTTCATTATTTTATGCGCCGCACCTTCCCCGTTGAACCCTCAGAACCTATAGAACCTTCTGAACCTCTTTCCCAATGAAATCAAAGGGCAGCACGCCCAATGGGCTAACCCTGAAGCTCTAATATTTTACTCTTTTAGCAAAATAGAGTATACATGTAAGAGATATAGGCCTTTCTGATATACAACAATTCTTCATACCTGTTATAAGTATCTTTTATTATATTATTCAAGAAGGGCAATGTATAATGAGAGAAACTCAATTTCGGATTTGTTATAATTCTAGAAGATTCTGTTATGAAAAGTTCAGGGGGGAGGCCAATGAGGGCCAGGAAGGATGCGGTGGAGCGTCTGCTTGCGGCGTACCGCAGGTATTATACGATCACGCGTTTTGACGGCGTGAGAGAATCGCCGGGGGAAGGGCTCCGGGAGGCGAAGGAGCTGACGGCACCCTTCCTGCCCGAAGGGGCGTCTCTGTCTGCGGTATGTGAATATTACGAAAGGGCAGAGAGATATTTCATTCTCCATTCGAATGAGCTATGGTCGACGCATCAGGAAGAGTTCGTCTTCGTCTTTTCCGTTCCTCATCTATCCAAAAAAGTCTTTGATGCCTGCAGGGACTACGCGTATCAGGCGGGGATGGATATGGCACACATCGGATCGGGCCATATGTATACATATATCTCACCGGTCTTTCTGTGCGACACGGTCGATGAGGAAGCCAGGATCGCCTTGGAAAAGTGCAAGTATTACAAGACCTTCCGCTTCTCCTTCCACGGATGGATGGAGTACCATGCGGGATGTTTGGCACTTCGTGACGATCGGTTCTATTTCAATAAGGCAGGACGCTGCATGGAAAAAGGCCTGAAGAAGCTCTTCGAAGGATCTGTGCGGATGGAAGCGTGAGAAAAGGTTCAAAGAATTTCAAGCGACCAACAACAAGCAGCGGTTTGCTGTGAGGGGCAGACAAGGAAGTCAAGGAGAAAGGAGAAGGATTATGAATACACTGGTATTATTGGCTGTCTGTTTAGTGATTTTGTTTTGTGGTTATGTATTTTATGGGCGCTGGCTGGTCAAGCAATGGGGCGTAGGTGAGGGGGATATCCCGACACCGGCGCATACCATGAATGATGGCATCGACTATGTGCCGGCAAAGGCACCGGTGCTGATGGGGCATCATTTCTCCTCCATCGCTGGCGCAGGCCCGATCACCGGACCGATCGGGGCCGCTATGTTTGGCTGGCTGCCGGTCACTCTGTGGGTGCTGATCGGCGGTATCTTCTTCGGTGGTGTCCATGACTTCGGGGCGCTCTTCGCTTCTGTCCGCCATAAGGGGCAGTCCATCGGGGAGATCATTTCTGCGAATATGTCCAAGAGAGCAAAGCAGCTCTTCATTATTTTCTCGTATCTGACGCTGATCCTCGTCGTAGCAGCTTTCGCAGCGATCGTAGCATCTACCTTTGGGGCGACCTATGAAAACGGCGTCTTAAATGAAGCCAAGAGTGCGACACAGGCTTCGGTCGCCATGGTATCGCTCCTCTTCATCCTTGTTGCTATCGTATTCGGATTTGCTGTATATCGCCGTCACACCTCCATGGTGACCTCCACCATCCTGGGCGTCGCTGCGATCGTAGTCTGCATGGCGGTCGGCATGAACTGGCATCCGCTGTATTTCTCCACCACCACATGGATGTGGCTCATCGGTCTCTACATCACCATCGCATCCGTCACTCCGGTCTGGATCCTGCTCCAGCCGCGTGACTACCTGTCTTCCTTCCTGCTCTATGCGATGCTGGCTGTCGCTGTCGTAGGCATCGTAGGCGCCCATCCGGATATCAAGCCGGACCTTTTCCCTGCTTACACCGGCTTTGCGGTAGACAATGGCAATGGCATACAGTACATGTTCCCGATCCTCTTCACGACCGTAGCCTGCGGTGCGATCTCGGGCTTCCACTCTCTCGTATCCTCCGGCACGACGTCTAAGCAGCTGGATAAGGAATCGGATGCAAAGCCGATCGCTTACGGCGGCATGCTGCTGGAATGCGTACTCGCGATCATCACCCTCTGTGCCATCGCTTATGCGAGAGAAACGGGTCATGTGAAAGGTGCGACCGATATCTTTGCCGGCGGCATTGCTGCGATGATCGGTGCGATCCCGGGACTCGAAAGCATGGAGAACTCCATGTACACCCTGCTCGTCTTGACGTACTCCGCATTCTGCCTGACCTCTCTGGATACCGCGACACGTCTGGCTCGTTTCATGTTCCAGGAATTCTGGCTCGAACCGGGTGAAACACCGAAAGATATCAAGAACGGCTTCAAGAAAATGATGGTCAATCCATACTTTGCGACCATCCTCACGGTATTCCTCGGCGTCATGCTCGGTATGAACGGCTTCATGAAGATCTGGGGGCTCTTTGGTGCAGCGAACCAGCTGCTGGCCGGCATCGGCCTCCTGGCTGTCGCAGCATGGCTCGGCAATGCAGGCAAGAACAATAGGATGTTCCTCTTCCCGATGTCTTTCATGATGGTCGTCACCATTTGCTCGCTGGCTCTGATCGTAAGAAATCAGATCCTCATCATCATGAAGGGCGGCGCTGACTGGGGCCCGTATGCACAGGCCATCATCGGTTCCTTCCTTATCGTCCTTGCATTGGAGCTTGCGGTAGAAGGCTATCGCACGATCTTCAAGAAAAAGGATCCGGATGACAACGGCGAAGCACCGGCTCTGGACTAAGAAAAATCAATGAAAACCCCGCTATCCGAAAGGATGGCGGGGTTTTATGGTTCAGGATTAGCCTATG
>FR879569.1 GCA_000434475.1 Dialister sp. CAG:486 | reverse complement strand
ACCCTTCGCAAGGTCTCCTCCCCCATATCGTCATTTCGAGCGTAGCAAGAAATCTTCCTTGCACAACGGTCAAGCGGAGAGCGTCAGATGAGGAGCAGCCGAAGCACCCACGCGATTTTATCATTACCTCAATTTTATCATTACCTCATAAGTACAGAGTACTGCTACGACGTAAAAGATCCCTCGGCTACGCTCGGGATGACGATACGAGAGAACGGGCGATCTCACATTCGCTTTCATTCCATCACGTAGAAGGCTGCCCCTTCTCACATTTCCTTTCATTCCATCACGTAGAAGACTGCCCCTGCGGGGCAGATCTATCCTCCGCCTTCGGCGCGCCCCTTCTTCAAGGGGCTGCTCAGTGGTCATGCCATATAGAGGCATCGTTTCGGGGGAGTTTCCCAAACCCCTAAACCCATACATATTTTCATGATTTCTCAGGAGACTTTTATGGAGCTTAAAAATTATCAGAAGATGGTCATGAAAGACCTGAAGGACTATATGAAGGCGCTCTCTGATGCGCCGGAGCTTTTCAAGGCATGGAGTCTCTACTGGTCGCGGAAGGATATCGCGGTCGGACGGGGCGGGGTGCCGCCATATAATAATTCGATCCAAGGCGTGCCGCATGTGTGCATGAAGGTGCCGACGGGTGGTGGGAAGACGTTCATGGCGTGCGCGGCGCTGCGCCCGATTTTCGAGGCGCTGCCGTTTCTGAAAGAGAAGCTGGTGATCTGGCTGGTGCCGTCGCAGTCGATCTTGCAGCAGACGGTGAGAAATCTGTCGAATCCGTCGCATCCGTACCGTTTGCGCCTTTCGCGGGATTTTCAGGGGCGCGTGGAGGTCTTGACGAAGGAGGAGCTGCTCACGGGGCAGAATTTCTCGCCGGACACGGTACGGGAGGAGCTCTCGGTGTGTGTCTTGTCGTATGATTCGCTGCGTATCAATAGCCGTAAGAAGGATGTGCGCAAGGTGTATCAGGAGAACGGGGCGTTATATCGGTTCAAGATGGAGATTTCTCATCCGGAGGCGTGTTTGCCGGATACGCCGGATACGGCGCTGATCCAGGTGCTGCGCCAGCTCTCGCCGGTGGTCGTCGTGGATGAGAGTCACAATGCGTCCTCGGATCTGTCGGTCGAGATGCTCGAGCGGCTGAATCCTTCTTTTGTGCTGGATCTGACGGCGACGCCTCGGGAAAGCAGCAATGTGATCTCCTATGTGGATGCGCGGGAGCTGAAGAAGGAGCACATGGTGAAGCTTCCGGTCATTGTGTACAATCGTCCGACGAAGGATGCGGTGATCGGGGATGCGATCCGTCTCCGGCGTCTTCTGGAGGAGCGGGCGAGGTCGGAGGAGAAGCGGGGCGCGCCGTATATCCGGCCGATCGTTCTTTTCCAGGCGCAGCCGAGGACGGGGAGTGGGAGTGAGACGTTCGAGAAGGTGAAGAGGCTTCTCATGGAGGTCGGCATTCCGGAGAAGGAAATAGCGATCAAGACGTCGACGGTGGATGACTTGAAGGAGGCTGACCTGCTCTCGAGAGACTGCCCTATCCGCTATATCATCACGGTGAATGCGTTGAAAGAGGGCTGGGACTGTCCTTTTGCTTATATTCTGGCTTCGCTGGCGAATAAGACATCGTCGGTGGATGTGGAGCAGATCCTAGGGCGTGTCCTGCGCCAGCCGTATGCGGTCCGGCAGGAGGCGGCGGTGATGAATCTCTCTTATGTGCTGACGTGTTCGGCGGATTTCCGAAATACGCTGGATCATATCGTGCTCGGGTTGAATGGGGCGGGGTTTTCTTCGAAAGATTACCGTATCGGAGAGGAGATCGAGGAGGGAAAGGAGTCGCCTGTCGGGCAGATGAGTCTTTTCCCAAAGAATCCAGGCGTGGATGAGGCGAAAACGGATGAAGCGGCGGCGGAGACAGATCTGGCTGATGTCGATACGACGAGCGTTGCAAGCTATATCCGGCAGATGGATCTGGGCGCTTCTATCGAGGGGACGCCGGGAAAGGAAAGCGGAGAGGGGAGTCGTTCCCCGGATCCGCTGGGGGGCTTTGTGAAAACGGCAGAGAAGGCAGAGTCGGCTTATATCGAGGAGGGGCGCAAGGAGGCGGAGAGCGGCCGCATAGGAGGTGAGCTCGGAGCGATGCTGAAACAGTATGAAATCTGTGAGGAATGGCGGGATGAGGTGCTACGGCTCGCTCTTCCGCAATTCGTCGTGGCGACGGAGCTGCCGATGAGCTTTTTCGGTGGGGAAGGGGAGAAGCGGCTGCTGACGAAAGAGTATCTGATGAAGGGTTTCTCTCTTTCGGCGCAGGATGCAAAGATTCCTTTCTCTCGCGTATCGGATGATATGTATACGGTGGATCTGTCCGTGTCGGGAGATGCGGTGCCTAAGTACCGGATGACGAGCCGACTCTTTGGCGCCGAGCTGCGGGAAGAGCTGGAACGGATGCCCAGCAAAGAACGCCTCGCGGCTTGCATCGGTCTTGTGGCAGGGAAGCTCTCGAAGCAGGATGCCTTGAACGATACGGATGTCCGCGAGTATTTGAAGCGTGTTATCGAGCAGTATACGGAGGAAGAACTCGAGCGCGTCATGCAGGGGATCGAGTCTTACGCGCTGGTCGTGGAGGGAAAAATCAAGAAGCTGGCGTATGAGTATCAGAAGACGCAGTTCAAGGATGGCACGCAGACGAACGTGAGCTGCGCGCCGCTGTGGCGTTTCCCGCGGGTCATTACGCCGCAGAAGGAAACGAGCGCGATTCCCAAGAGTCTCTATACCGCAGAGGCCAATGATATGAATGACTTCGAGTGGCAGATGGCAAACGACCTGGCCCGTATGGAGAATGTCCGCTGGTGGCATCGGAATATCGACCGCAGGGGATTCTTCATCAATGGCTTCCTCAATCATTACCCGGATTTCCTTGTCATGACAAAGGCGGGACGGCTCCTTGCTGTGGAAACGAAGGGGGATTTCCTCGCCAATGACGACAGCCTCGATAAGCTGGAGCTGGGGAATCAGTGGGCCAGCATGGCAGGACTCAAGTATCGCTATTTCATGGTATTCGAGCACCAGAAGCCGCAGCAGAATGGTGCGTACACGAGAGAAGAATTTTTCAAACTGCTGAGACAGATCCCGTGAGAGGTGCTTCTCTGGGAGCCTCCTTCCCTGTGGAAGGAGGCTTTTGCTTTGTGAGATGTCCGCTTCGCGGTGATTATCCACTATACTAAGAACCGCTCCAACCTCCGCCCCTTCGGGGCACCTCCTTCCATAGGAAGG
>FR879568.1:2166-7806 GCA_000434475.1 Dialister sp. CAG:486 | reverse complement strand
CTAATCCGGCACTTACTTTGAGAATTAACGCTACAAGCTCAGCCTTTGCCACATAATGGTATCTCATTGCAAAAACGTATATAAAACGTATATAATAAGATGATTGGCTATTATCTCTCATTCAGTTTCCAAGGAGGTATCATGGAAGCGCTCAACGCTATTGTTTCAGAAATCAATGGATTTCTCTGGTCCTCGGTGATCATCATTCTTCTGGTGGGTGCCGGGTTCTACTTTACCGTCCGCACACGCGGCGTACAGATCCGCTATTTTACAAAAATGTTTTCTCTCATCACAGAGAGTGCCGGCAAAAAGACCGCCGGTAATGAGATCTCCCCGTTTCAGGCCTTCTGTGTCAGCACGGCATCCCGTGTCGGCGTCGGCAACATTGCCGGCATCGCCATCGCTATCACAGCGGGCGGTCCGGGCGCGATTTTCTGGATGTGGTTCATCGCCATCATCGGCTCAGCGACAGGCTTCGTAGAAAGTACGCTCGGACAGATCTATAAAGTCCCGCGCGAAGACGGCACCGGATTCCGCGGCGGTCCGGCTTACTACCTGAAAAATGGTCTCGGGCATGGTCTGTGGGCAGCGATTTTTGCCATTCTGATCTCTGTCACCTATGGCATGATCTACAACTCCGTCCAGTCGAATACCATCGCGCTCGCACTTTCCTCCTCTCTGGGACTTGACCGCATGCTCATCGGCGGTGTCGTCACTGTCCTCGCTATGGCTGTCATCTGCGGCGGCATGGGCCGTATCGCCCGCGTCACGGAATGGATGGTCCCGATCATGGCCGGCATTTACATCCTGATCACGCTTGGCATCATGCTTTTCAACATCACAGAAATGCCCCGCGTCTTTGGCATCATTTTCCGCGATGCTTTTGACTTCCAGGCAGTCTTTGGCGGCGGCATGGGCGCTGCCGTCCTGACCGGCTTCAAGCGCGGTCTCTTCTCGAACGAGGCCGGCGAAGGCTCTGTACCGAATGCAGCAGCTACCGCAGACGCCAGTCACCCGGCTGTGCAGGGTCTCATCCAGTCCTTCGGCGTCTATGTCGATACGCTCTTCATCTGCTCTGCTTCCGCATTCATCGTCCTCCTGACAGGCGACTATACTTCGACCGGTCTCACCGGCATCGAGCTCATCCAATGGGATCTTGCCCAGTACTTTGGCCCGATGGCTCCGAAAGCCGTCTCCATCCTGATCTTCCTCTTCGCCTTCACCTCCCTCATCGGCAACTACTACTATGGGGAGATCAATATCGGCCATCTGACCAAAAAGAAATGGCCGCTCAATCTTTTCCGTCTCTGCATCGCTGTCATGATCTTTTGGGGCTCTCAGGCTGACCTCCCGCTCGTCTGGAATCTCGCCGACCTCTTCATGGCTTTCATGATACTGACAAACGTCACTGCCATCCTCCTTCTCTTCCCGCAGGCCAATGCGTGCCTCAAAGATTATGAACGTCAGCTCAAGGAAGGCATTCAGACACCGTTCTTCCATAAAAATGTCCTCCCCAGCCAAAAAGGCATCTACTGGTGGGATAAGGAAAACAACTATAAAGAATAATCTGTATTTGAAAAACCGCGCTGCCCTTCGGAAGCGCGGTTTTTTTATCTTACGGATCACTTCTTCTATCAAGCCCCCTACAGAGGCTTCGGCTGTTTCATGAATCGCCACGGGTTCTTTGCATCCAGAAGCTATCATGGAGCACTGATGCCAAAAAGCTGCAAAGATGGCTCCTCTTTTACCCAAACAGGAGCCTCAACGGACACCGGTTCCAAGCATTTATCGGCTGACGATCCACACAAAAAAGGCGATGTAGAATAACGATCATCTCATTTTCGCGTTCAATCTGCTGCGGGGGACTTGCAGCTCTCATAGGAGTAACCGGGAAACCTTATCCCAGCTGTCTTTCATGCCATAGTCACCCTATCCGCCCCTGCGGGGCACCTTCCCCTAAAGGGGAAGGCTACGATACGAGAATACCATCTTCTAAAAAAGGCGGCGAAGCCGCCACGAGAGACTTGAACCCTGAACCCTGAACCAAATGAAAGCAAAGTAAAAAGGGGCTGTGAAGAAATGAGGATTCATTTCTTCACAGCCCCTTTTTTTATACCACCTATGCTTTCGATCTCTTCTCTTCGCGCGAAGACGCATTTCTAGCGCTTCCGGTATGTTCATGCCATGTGACCCACAAAGATGTCGCTACGCACACAGAGGAGTAGGCCCCGGAGATGAAGCCGATCAGCATGACCAGTGCGAAGTTTCTCGTGGTATCGCCGCCGAAGAAGTAGAGTGAGGCCACGCAGAAGAGCGTCGTAGTCAGTGTATAGAGGGAACGACGGATGGTCTGATGAATGGAATCATTGGCCAGTTTCGCAAAGCTGTCCGTCCGGCGATGGGTATGAATGGCTTCACGAATACGGTCGAAGATGACGACGGATTCATTCATGGAGTAGCCAAGGACCGTCAGGATCGCCGCAAGGAAGGATGCATCGACTTCCAGATGGAAGAATGCAAAGACACCGAGCACCATCAGGATATCATGGCAGATCGCTACGATCGCAGACAGTGCGATACGGTGCTCAAAGCGGATAGACATATAGAGGATCATCGCGCCGAAGGACAGGATGACATTGAGAAGTGTATTCTTCGTGACCTCAGAACCGATCACGGCACCAACAGTCTCGATGCGCTTCACTTCGGCTTCGCCGACTTTATCCTTCACATGAGAAACGACCGTCTGTGCTTCTTCCGCAGAGAGGTTTCTGGTACGGATGATGACGTCATCGCCGGACTCTCCCTGCATATTGCTGCCGGAAAGCTGAATGGTCGCTGTTTCAAGACCATCCGCGCGAAGACCGTCACGCACCTCTTCTACCGTGACATTCTTGGGAAATGCCAGCTCCAGAATGGTGCCGCCTGTGAAATCAATCCCCCAGTTGAAACGGAAGAGGATGATGGACACAACGGAAAGAATGATCAGAAGTCCGGAAAAGCCGAACCAGAGCTTTCGTTTACCGATAAAATCAAAGCTGTTGAACATTATCTATCGTACCCCCTTTTTCCGCCAAACCACCAGGGGTTATGGATCCAGTTCGCATCGATGAGGAACATGAGCAGTGTACGGCTGACGGTGATCGCCGTGAACATGGATACAGCGACACCAAGACCGAGCGAGAAGGCGAACCCCTTCACCGTCGCACTGCCCAGGAAGAAGAGGATGCAGGAGGTGATGATGACAGTCATATTCGCATCAAAGATGGTGACAAATGCACGTTTGAAGCCGGACTGGACAGCCAGCCTAAGCATCTTGCCGGATGCGATCTCTTCTTTGAATCGTTCAAAGATGAGGACATTCGCATCGACCGCCATACCGATGGACAGAATGACGCCCGCCACACTTGGAAGTGTCAGCGTCGCGTGCAGCATATTCAGGATGCCCAGAAGGATGAGGACATACACAAGAAGCGCCACATCCGCGACAAAGCCGGCCATACGGTACACGGCCAGCATGAAAATAACGACCAGAGAGAGACCGATGGTGAAAGCCACGACGGACTTATCCTTCGAGTCCTGTCCAAGAGACGGACCGACGGTACGGACTTCCATGACGGAAACCTTGACCGGAAGCGCACCGCTTCGGAGAAGAATCGCAAGATCCTTCGCTTCTTCGAGCGTTCTCTGCCCCGTGATGACAGCGGAGCCGCCGGTGATGGCTTCATTGACGACCGGATTCGTCAGGAGCTCTCCGTCGAGATAGATCCCGATATGACGGCCGATATTTGCTGCGGTGAGGGCGCCGAATTTCTTTCCCCCCTCATCGGAAAATTCCAGAGCAACGAGCGGCTGCTTGTTCTGCCCCATCTGTTCTTTTGCATTTTTCAGGTCTTCTCCCGTCAGCTTGACATTGCCTTCCTCATCCTTGAACTGGAGGACAGCGGTCTTGCCAATGGTTTCGATGGCCTTCTGCGGATCCTTTTCACCCGGCAGCTCGATGATGATACGGTTCGCCCCTTCACGCTGGATGATCGGTTCCGTCAGACCCATTTCATTGACACGCTTCTGCATGATATTGATGACCTGCGTGATCGCCTCATTGGTGACCTTATTTTCTTCGGTATCCTCAGCCTGCATGACGATATGCGTGCCGCCCTGCAAGTCAAGGCCCTGACGGATATGCCCAGCCAGCCAGCCTACGCTCGCAAGGAAAATTCCGATAATGGCCGCGATAACGACCCAGAATCGGATGAGCGCGCCGCTTCTGACGCTGCTGTTCCTTTTCTTTTCCAAAACTTCAACCTCTTTTCGTGATGATACTTCGTTTCTCTGTAATGATACCGGCCATGCACTGGTCGAAGGGCTCTTCAGGGAGGAAATCTACGACTTGGAAATCCCACAATGTCATGATCCTTTTTTCATAAGAGATCTTTGCCAGATACCTGTCATAGTATCCGGCTCCCATCCCCAGGCGCGCGCCGCTTTCTGTTCCCGCAGTCCCCGGTACGAGGACTAGATCAAGCATGTCCGGCGCTATGGCTTCATAGCCCTTGGACAGATCCCGCAGGCCATACGGCCCTTGGATGAAATGCTCCATATCCATGAGCCGTCCCGCCTCCATCTGCTTTCCCGGCAGACATACAGGGATGTAGATCTCTTTCCCATCAGAAAGAGCGCGGCGGATGAAAAGATCGAGATCGGCTTCTCCCTTCATGGAAAGATAAGCCATGATGCGATGGGCTTTCTGATACACGGCCGACTCGCAGATCCGATCCGCCAGAGCGAGGCCCATAGCTTCCATGTCAGTAGCAGAAAGAGCCCGCCGTAAGGCGAGCATCTTCTGGCGGATTTCCTTCTTCCGTGTCACGGAAGGAGTATCCGTCTCTATCATTTCTTTTCCTCTTTTTTGTCTTTAGAAGCGTCTTTATCTTCGACCTCGACGACTTCCTCGACCACTTCCGTGCCGGCATCTTTCGGATCATCCACTTCGACGACCTCTTCCACCACTTCGGTTTCCGGTTCGTCTTTGTGTTTGGTCTGATTCATGACCTGTTCTTCCGAAGCAGCACCCAGGGCTGCCGCACCGGCTTTCTTGGCGGTCTCTTCGTCGATGAGCTTCACATCACCATGCTGAATAGCGGTTTTTTCTACTTTGATGACGACCTTCGGTGCGATCTCCAGCTCTACGTATTTATCACGCAATACTTTGATCGTCCCATGAATGCCTCCAGCCGTTACTACATGATCCCCTTTTCTCAGGGACATCAGGAAACGACCTCTTTCCACCTTCAGCTTCTGCTGCGGGCGATACATGAAGAAATACATAATACCGACCAGCACCAGAAATGGCCATGCCAGACTGACGAAATTCATTACCTGTTCCATTTGATTCACCTCCGTCAAATCATATAGTATTTATTTTACCATACTTTGATGATCGTTGTCTGTAGTTATTTTCTAATTATGTGTCAAAATGTTGTAAATGGAGCTGAGATCACCGATGATAGCCCGCCATGAAGCGCTCTCTGAACTCTGTGAAGTTTCCATCTATGATCGCCTGTCGCATATCACGCATAAACTGGAGCAGGAAGAAAAGATTGTGTATCGTCACGAGGCGGAAGGCGAGAAGCTCCTCCGACT
>FR879568.1:0-2129 GCA_000434475.1 Dialister sp. CAG:486 | reverse complement strand
ACTTGTAGAGGTGACGGATGTATGCGCGGCTGTAGTGCTGACAGGTGTAACACCCGCAGCCCTCCTCGAGCGGTGCCCAGTCCTTCTCATACTTCTTGTTCTTCATATTCATGCGGCCGGAATGCACCATGGCCATGCCATTTCTGGCAACACGCGTCGGGAATACGCAGTCGAACATATCGATGCCGCGAGCCACGCCTTCGACGAGGCAGTCCGGCGTGCCGACACCCATGAGGTATCTGGCTTTATTCACAGGCAGGAACTGGGTGGTGTACTCCAGAATGTCATACATGAGGTCATGCGGCTCACCGACCGAGAGCCCGCCGATCGCCATGCCGTCAAAGGGCATAGAGGAGATCTCGAGCGCGCTCCTCTTCCGAAGATCCTTGTACATACCGCCCTGCACAATACCGAACATGCCGCGATCCGTGCGAGTATGCGCTTTGATGCAGCGCTCTGCCCAGCGCGTCGTGCGCGCTGTGGAATGGTCGGCGTAATCATAGTCTGCCGGATAGGGAATGCATTCATCGAAAGCCATGGCGATATCGCTCCCCAGATCCTCCTGTGCATGAATGGAAACCTCCGGAGAGAGGAACTGCTTCGATCCATCGAGGAAGGAACGGAAGTGCACGCCCTCCTCCGTGATCCTACGCATAGCTCCCAGAGAGAAGACCTGAAAGCCGCCGCTGTCCGTCAGTATGCCCTTCGGCCAGTTCATAAAACGATGCAGCTCGCCAGCCTCTTTGATCAGCTCCGTGCCGGGACGCAGGAACAGGTGGTAGGTATTCGAGAGGATGATCTGCGCGCCCATGTCTTCGAGCTCTTCGGGTGTGACAGTCTTGACTGTCGCCTGTGTACCGACCGGCATAAACATCGGCGTTTTGAACGTGCCATGAGGCGTGTGCAAGAGCCCTGCCCGCGCGCCGGTCTTCTTGTCTTCGGCAACCAGTTCGTAGTTAATAACCATAGTTGTAGATCCTTATGATGTCTAAAAGATAGTTGAGTAAATTCAGCGTTTCCTTAACGCAAAAACATGGCATCACCGAAGGAGAAAAATCTGTATTTCTGCTTCACGGCTTCTTCATACGCGGCAAGGATGTGTTCACGGCCGGCGAAGGAGGCCATCATCATGACGAGGGTGGATTCTGGAAGGTGGAAATTCGTGACGATGGCATCGACCATGTGCCACTGATAGCCAGGATAGATATAGAGCTGCGTCCAGCCGCTGCCGCTCTCAAGGATACCGCTCTGACCAGCGGACTCCAGCGTGCGGACAGAGGTCGTGCCGACAGCGATGACACGACGGCCTTCGGCTCTCGCAGCATTTACTTCTTTCGCAGTTTCTTCACTGACCGTGTACCACTCCTTATGCATCTCATGGTCTTCGATATTTTCTTCAGAAACCGGACGGAAGGTACCGATACCGACATGAAGGGTGACGAAGAGGAGCTTCGCGCCTTTCTTCTTCATTTCTTCCATAAGCTCCGGGGTGAAATGAAGGCCTGCCGTCGGAGCAGCCGCTGAACCCTTATACTTCGCGTACACAGTCTGGTACTCATCATTGTTGCCAAGTTTTTTGTGAATATACGGCGGGGTCGGCATCTCACCGATCTGATCAAGAAGGCTGTCGAAATTGCCGTCATAGTGGAATTCGACCAGACGTCCGCCGAATTCTGTCTTATCCAGCACTTTGCAGTAACAGTTCTCTGCAAATTCGATCTCTACGCCGGGCAGTGCCTTACGGCCCGGGTTCACGAGGACTTCCCATGTATCATTGCCCTTCGGCGTGAGGAGCAGCATCTCCACCTTGCCGCCAGTATCCCTCTTCTTGCCATAGAGGCGCGCCGGAATGACTTTCGTGTTATTGAAGACGAAAACATCGCCTTCGCGGATCTCGTCCAGGATATCACGGAAATGGTGATGCTCCCACTCCCCCGTCTTCTTGTCAACCATCATCAGGCGGCAGGAGTCACGCGGCTCTGCCGGTTCCTGAGCAATCAGTTCTTTGGGTAAATCGTAATTGAATTCTTCCAGTTTCATGAATATATCTCCTTTGTAAATGGGTTTAAGGGTTAAGGTTGATGGGTTCAAGGTTGTGGTGACAGCTTCGCTGCAAAATATATTCGTGG
>FR879567.1 GCA_000434475.1 Dialister sp. CAG:486 | reverse complement strand
GCTGCAAGTCCCCCGCGGCAGATGGAACGCGAAAATGAGATGCTCGTTATTTCACATCGCCTTTTGATTTGCAAAATATGTGGTGTCGGTTATACCCAAACGTGAAAAAAGGATGATATGCGGGCTGCTTTTCCTCAAGACGGCGCGCCCGATGATATTGAAAGTCATCGGTTGAAAGTGTAAAATTAAAAAAGATTGATGCGATCGAGGACGGAAGTCAAGAATCATACAAAGGAACGGTCAAATGATGAAGAAAAACCATGAGGAAAGGCATAAAGGAAAGCATAAAACGGAGACACGGATCAAAATCTATTGCGTGCTCATGGGCGTGATCTCTTTTCTTTTTTGCTTTGCGGCAGGCTCGCTGATACTCCGTTATATGGAAAAAGAACAGAAAGATATGGCGATGTATACAGCGAAAATCACTGCAAGCCGTGTGGAGATGCAGCTTGAGAAGTATGTGCAGATCTCCGATTTCATGGCCAATCGGATCATCGCCGGGGGTGAGCCGGATCAGGAT
>FR879566.1 GCA_000434475.1 Dialister sp. CAG:486 | reverse complement strand
AAAGCCGCCACTTTTTCCCACAAAAAAACAAGCCATCTTTTACCACGAAAAGATGGCTTGTTTTTTTACAGTTTTACAATGTCCGTCCCATATCGACGGCCATCTGCTTATCTCTTTCCGGCGAACGGCCGGCGATGGTGAGATAGCCGCCGATCATCGCGCCATTGAGCCCCGCCGAGAGGGCAAAGGCCTGCATGTCGCGGAGCGAATTTTCACGTCCCGCGCATACGCGCATGATGGCGTGAGGCAGGATAAAGCGGTACATGGCGAACATCCGAAGGATCTCGATCGGCTTCGGAGGCTTATTCTTGCCCAAGGGCGTTCCCGGGATGGGATTGAAAATATTGAGCGGCACAGAGGTGACGTGATGCTCACGAAGAGCAAAGGCCATGTCTATCCGATCTTCCTCCGTTTCCCCCAGCCCGAAGATGCCGCCGGAGCAGACCTCCAGACCCGCCTGCTGGATGCGGCGGATGTGCGCTTCCTTTTCCTCATACGTATGTGTGGTGCAGATGGCGGGGAAATGGCGCTTCGCCGTTTCCAGATTGCAGTGGATGCGCTGGCAGCCTGCCGCCTTCAGCGTCTTCAGCTGCTCTTCGGTCAGAAGTCCGAGCGAGCAGCAGACAGAGAGCTTCGTTTCTTTGCTGATCCGCTTCACCGCTTCTACGATGGAAGCAAACTGCACGGGATCGCTCTGCCCGCGGCCGGAGGTGACGATGCCGAAGCGTTCTGCACCATAGGCCTCTGCCTGTTTGGCTTCGCGGAGCAGATCCTCCGGGCTTCTTAGCGGATACTCCTTGACGCCGGTGTGATACCAGCCCGACTGCGCGCAGAATCTGCAATTCTCCGTACAGCGTCCGCTTCTGGCATTCACATCGCTGCAAAAGCGCATCTGATCGCCGCAGAAGGTCTTCCGGATCTTGTCTGCTGCCGCCATAAGGAAGAAGGGCTCCTCCTTTCCGGCCGCAAAGAGCGTCTCTGCCTCCTCCCTGGAGATCTCTCTTCCCGCGAGCACCTGATCCATACACCGAGTGATGGTTGCTATATGTTCATCCATGATTTGCCTCACCATTTTCTTTCAGGAAAACACCGATTCGGCCTAAGGAAACACTGATTAAATCGTTGTCAGATTTCATTCTTGGATTTTTATACAGAGCGAGGAATCATCTGACGCGAATAGCGAGCTATTTAAGGAAGATGATGACGAAGCTATGTATAAAAATCCATGTGAAATCCGACTCTGCGATTTAATCAGCGTTTCCTTAACCCTTGTATGATCCCGCAAAAAGTATATAGAAGGAGTGAAGGTGACAGCCTTATCCCTCATCGCATCATACCTGCGGTGCGGATCAGCGTCCTCGCTTCCTCTTCTGTGATCGCTCCGCCATTCAAGACCTTTTCCGTCCACTTCAAAATCTGTTCGCAGCTGCTTTCCATTTTTTTAATTCTCCGGCCGCATGGCCGGATCTTGCCTTTGTCATACCTTACGTGTCATACGTAATAGAACTATTCGTGTTTGACAATGGGAATATTTCTATGCATTTGTGCTGGTTATTGTGAAATCGGGACTGGAAATCAGACGTCTGATGTCTGATTTCCAGTCCCGAGTCACTTTCAAAGCTTCGGTGTCGTCATGGAACGTCCGAGATCCTCCGTCATGCGGATATCCTCCTTCGGATCGCGGCCGCCTGTCGTCAGATAGCCGCCCACCATGATGCCGTTCAGCCCGCCTGTCAGTGCATACGCCTGCAGGCTTCGCAGATTCACCTCACGGCCGCCGGCGGTGCGGATCAGCGCCTTCGGCAGGACGAAACGGAACATCGCAAACGTGCGGAGCACCTCCAGCGGCGACAGACGCTTATTCGTATAGAAAGGCGTCCCCTTCACCGGATTCAGGATATTCAGCGGTACCGAGTCGATATGCATCTCCTTCAGGTGGAAGGCCATCTCCACCCGCTGGTCCAGAGACTCCCCGAGCCCGATGATCCCGCCGGAGCACACACGGATCCCTGCCGACTGCGCGGTATGGATGATATCCTCCTTATCCTCCATCGTATGCGTCGAGCAGATCTCTGGGAAATAGGAAGGCGACGTCTCGATATTGCAGTGGATGCGCGTGATGCCCGCCTCTTTCAGCTGGAGTGCCTGCTCCTTGGAGATCAGTCCCAGCGAGCAGCACACCTCGATCCCCACCTGCTCTCTGATCTTCTTCACGATATCAATGATCTCATCGAACTCATTCGGATTATCCTGATTACGGCCGGAAGTCACCAAAGAGAAACGGACGGCGCCTGCTTCCTTCGCCTTCTTCGCTGCCGCAAGGATCTCTTCCTCCGGCAGGAGACGGTACACCTTCGCGCCCGTGTGATACCAGCCCGACTGCGCGCAGAACTTGCAATTTTCCTGACAATGCCCGCTTCTTGCATTGATGATCGCACAGAAATCCACCGCATTCCCATTGAACTTCTGGCGAATCTTATCAGCCATCGCAAGCAGCAGCATGGTATCCTCATCCTTCGTGCGGATGAGACTCTTCGCTTCCTCCTGCGTGATCTCACCCCCATCCATGACCTTCTCCGCCAATCTGATGATCTCTGCACAAGCACTTTCCATGATGATTCTCCCTTTCCTTCATTCCTTCGGGCCACTCGCCCCTTTGAATTGTTACCTTGTAGGTAAGTATAAAATAAACAATCGGATGTGTCAATCAAGAAAATAATCGCAGTTGACAATGAAGAGAGGAAAGCGGAGAAGTGCGCGGCATATGTGGGAGAGCGTGAGTCCCTGACCGCGAATGACAACGATTGAATCAGTGCTTCCTTAAAAATCATTCGCGCCCCTTCCTCTGGAAGGGGCAGACGAGCG
>FR879565.1:12722-23937 GCA_000434475.1 Dialister sp. CAG:486 | reverse complement strand
AATATAATCTGCTCTCAACGTTGGATGACGATCATCAAGGAATGTATCTGCCGCATAGGTTCCAAGATCAGGCTCAATTCCACGGATTGCAAGATTCATCTGCGCCATTTTCCATGTAGTAGGGTTTGAGTCCTGACCATAGATAGAAATATTGTTGATATTACCACTGTGATTTTCAACAAACTTCGCAGACTGAACGAACATACCGCCTGAACCGCAGCAAGGATCATATACTCTGCCCTTAAACGGCTTTAATACCTCTACCAAGGTGCGTACTACACAAGATGGCGTAAAGAATTCACCACCACGCTTTCCTTCCTGTTCTGCAAACATAGAAAGACAATATTCATAGGTACGGCCCAGAATATCTTTCTCACTGCCATGTTCGATCATCTGGATGTTGGTGAACAGGTCCACCACATCACCTAGCCTACGCTTGTCCAGCTCCGGTCGTGCAAAGTTCTTAGGCAAAATATCCTTCAAGCGCTTATTTTCTTTTTCGATGGCACGCATGGCATCATCGATCACCGTTCCGATTTCCGGAGTATGTGCTTTTGCTGCAATTTCACTCCAACGTGCACCAGCCGGTACAAAGAAGATACCCTCAGAAGTATATTCGTCGATATCCTCCTCGAATCCATCGCCTTCTTCAACAAGTTCCTGATGCTTATCATCAAATCTATCTGAGATATACTTCAAAAAAATCAATCCCAGAACAACGTTCTTATATTCTGATGCATCCATATTGCCACGAAGCACGCAGGCTGCATCCCATATTTGTTTTTCAAAACCGATATCGGCTGTATTTTTATCTGCCATTTTATTCTTACCCTTTCTGTTTTACTGTTTTATCATATTTTATCAGAATTCTCGTTATACAATCCTGTATATTGCAATCAAGGGATTCACAAATAGTAAGCAGGGCTTCTGCTCTTTTATTTTCTTTCCTGTGATATTTCGCTTCTATAAAAAATCATCTTTCATCTGATAAGCCGGATAAGGAGCTGTCTCCTTGGCATCGAGTGTCACATCCCATGACATCTGAACCACCGTTTAAACGCTGCCGCCATTTTGGGGCGATTCAGTTTTTCTCAGTCGATTTAAAAAGCAGATATGTTTCCCTATAAGAAACCCGGGCTTTTTATAAGGCTTCTCTGATGATGATTACCTCATAAAAAGCCCGGACATACACCGACTTTCGGTACTTATTTTTCTTTTCTTGTCAGCAGAGCCACGGTCTCGACGTGCATGGTCTGCGGGAACATGTCGACAGGGGTGACTTCCTTCACGGTATAGCCAAGTCCGGCGAGGATCTTCGCATCGCGGGCGAAGGTCGCCACGTTGCAGGAGACGTAGACGATGCGTGAGGGCTGCATGCCGGCCGCGGCGGATAGGACGGTCTCGCTGCAGCCGGCGCGGACGGGGTCCATGACGATGACGTCGGGGCGAAGGCCTTCTTGGTAGAGCTTTGGCATGAATTCTCCGGCATCCGCGGCGTAGAATTCGGCGTTTTCTATGTGGTTGAAGGCGGCGTTTTTCTTCGCGTCTTCGATGGCTTCTTTCACGATCTCGATGCCGATGACGCGACCGGCTTTTTGGGCGAGGCAGAGGGAGATGGTGCCTGTCCCGCAGTAGGCGTCGATCACGGTCTCTCCGCCGTGGAGGTCGGCATAGGCGAGGGCTTTTTCATAGAGAAGCTCGGCCTGCGGTTTGTGTACCTGAAAGAAGGAGAAGGGGGAGACTTCGAAGGCGAGGCCGCAAAGGGAAGAGGTCAGGGTCTTTTTGCCCCAGAGGTGATGGATCTCTTTTCCGAGGATGGCATTGCCTTTGCGGCTTTGGACATTATGATAGATGGAGACGACTTCGGGGAGGAGTTTTCTCATTTCGGAGACCCAGAGGTCGGCGAGCGGGAGCTTTCCCGAAGCAGTCACGATGACGGCCATGACTTCGCCGTGATCGCCGACGCGTCCCATGATGTGGCGGACGCTGCCGCGGCCTGTTTTTTCGTTGTAGCCGGTGAGCTGATGGCGTGTCATGAAGCCTTGTGCAAAGCGCAGCAGACGGTTATTCTCTTCTTCCTGAATGGCGCAGCTCGCGATCGGGATGACCTGATGGCTGCCCTGCCGGTAGTAGCCAAGGACGGGGCCGCTCGTCACCTGACTGACCGGGACGGCCATTTTATTGCGGTAGTTCCATGGGCGGGAGGCGCCGGCGATGGGGCGGACAAGGCTCTCTTCGCAGCCGCCGATGCGCACCATCACGTCTTTCACGCGCCGCTCTTTTACGGCAAGCTGGCCTTCATAGGTGAGGTGGGAGATCTGACAGCCGCCGCAGGCGTGGCAGACCGGGCAGGCGGGCGTGGTGCGATGCGCGGAGGGGATCTCGATGGAGATGAGCCGCCCTGTGGCGTAGGATTTCTTCGCGGTCACGATCATGGCCTGTATGGTCTCGCCGGGGAGAGCGCCGGGGACGAAGACGGTGAAGTCATCGACAGCTCCGATGCCTTCGCCGTGGATGCCAAGGTCGCGGATGGTGAGGGTGTATGTTTCGTTTGGTTTGATGGGAATGTTTTTTTTAGACATAGAATGCTCCGAGGGGGTTCAGGGTTCAAGGGAAATGAGGAATGAGGAATGAAGGTGGCGGCTTCGCCGAGATCCTTCGACTCAGGTCGCAGCTGTTCTGGCATTCGTTATCTCACATACGACGTTTCTCGCCGCTCAGGATGACGAAACGGGGCGATGCCCGAAAGTGGTATTCAAGTCACCAGTTACCAGTCACTAGCCACTAGTCACTAGTCACTAGTCACCAGTTTTTGATCACGTCGTCGGGGATCTCAAAGTGCTGGTAGTCTTTGCGGTCTTCCCAGCTACCGCCCCATTCGAAGCCGTACTTGGCAAAGATGATGCAGGCGAGGTCCTTTTCATCGATCTTCATGGGGAAGTCACGGCTGCGGTCTATATAGGGGGCTCCGGCGGCGGGCTCGATGGAGAGCTTGCCGTTTACCATTTTGACATAGGGGTTGTAGAGTGGATTGATGTCGATCGCCGCGCCCATGCCATGCTTGGAGATCTTGGTCGTGTGGGAGATGAAGCGGAAATTGAAGGAGGAGCTGTTGTTGTCTGCCGTCGAGCGTTCATCATCGGCATCGTAGTGGTCCACGAGGCGGATCTTCTCGATGGGATATTTGGCGGCGTAGAGCTCTTGAAAGATGGAAAGGACGGTTTCTGCGATGCGGCGGTTGACCACCATTTCGCCGTCCTGCGTTTTTCCTTGGAGGTCCACATAGTGGATGCGGAGGTAGGAGAGCTCTTCTCTGGGGATGGTGCAGTCTGTCTTGAATGACTTGCCTTTCATGATCTCAAAAATGGCGTCCGGAATGGGCTCAGCAGAAAAACCTTCTGTATATGGTGTCATGATGAGAGGCCTCCTAGTAAAATAAAAAATGATGGCATGGTGCAAGACCATAGGAAAACGCCGTGAGCTTTGCATGGATACATCTGTATCATACATCGCAAAGCCTCGCGGCGCTATAGCATTTGTGATAAAAATGGCGGTCGTTTTCCTCCGGATGGCGAGTCCGCTCCCCATACGGTAAGCGCGAAGACAAATCAACGGCGGCATCGCCGCAGTGTCAAAGGGGCAATGCTCGAAGGCTGGCAGGCAGCAGGGTGAGCCCGTAGGGCGTGCCGCCCCTTGATGGTGGATGAAAGCTCTGCTCGAATGAGAAATTAGAAATGATAAATGAAGGTGGCGGCTTCGCCGCGAGTATATGGGGCGATGCCCGAAGGCGGTATTCAAGTCCCAAGTGACTAGTCCCCAGTCCCTAGTCCCTAGTCCCTAGTCCCTAGTCACTTCTCCACGTACGGCCCGAGGAGATTTTCGATGTCGATCTTCAGGTAGTTTTCGGAGTCCTTGGCGAGGTTGAAGGAGGCATTCAGCATGCACCAGACGGTGATGACGCCGATGAAGTGGCTGACCAGGATGCGGCAGAGGATGGTCTTGGGGACATCGCTGCGCAGCTCCCCTTTGCCTTCGCCCTGATGGGTGGAGAGGATCTTCTCGAGGGCGAGATAGAGGTCGTAGAGGGCTTCTGTATTCTGCTCGGGGTGCGCGTGCTTGTTTTCCACGCTGTCACGGAGCCATTGACGGACGATACGGACGCCGCTCCACATGCAGTCCTTGTAGATCTCGCTAAAATAGAAGCAGCAGCGCTCGATCACATCGCCTTCATGGGCGATGGCGCGCTCGATGGTCGCCATGGCTGTTTTGCGGGAGAGCTCGCGGACAACGTCTTCCTTGCATTCGAAGTAGTGATAGAAGGTGCCTTTGGCCACGCCGGAGTCCTTCGTGATGTCTTCCACTGATACATTGTCGAAGCCATGTGCGCTGATCAGGCGCTGGGCAGAATCCAGAAGATTTGCTTTTGTCCGTTCTGCTTTCTTTGTGAATGCCATGAGTCCTCCTGTAGGGAATACTGATTTTGTGCTCAAACCAACATTTTTTTAATTTATCTCATATATTACGTATAGTATACAGGAAATCGAAGGGGTTCGCAATGACCAGTGGTCAAAAGGGGAGGGCGGCGTCTCTGACCGTCTCATAGCCTTCGGCCGTTCCTGCTTCCTTCCGGCCCTGCCGTATTTGACACGCACTCTTCTTTTGCGTAAAATAGGACAAGGGATACGTAACATGTATCTGGCCCCCATGCGGGGCTTTTTTTATGCCTGCATGAGAGTGACTGGCAGATGGGTGATCTGTGACCGAAGCCGTATTCAGGGGCTGCGGCACTTGTCACTATGCCATGAACGCAAGCATCCATGGGTGTATTGCGAGAAACGGGGGTTTCTTATGCCAAACGATTTCGATCTCATTATCATCGGTGCCGGTCCGGCGGGGATATTCACGGCGCTTGAGCTGGCCGATACCGGGATGTCCATCCTGATCTTGGAGAAGGGGCTGGATATTCGTGAGCGCATCGCGCTCAATAAGAACAGGCAGGCGAAGGCGGCCGACCGCTATGCGAATATCGTATCCGGCTGGGGCGGCGCGGGAGCCTTCTCTGACGGGAAGCTGACGCTTACGACGGACTATGGCGGAAACCTGGATGATTATATGAATAAAGGGGAGCTCGCCCGTCTGATCTCCTATGTGGACGGCGTGTACTGCCGCTATGGCGGGGCCGATCGCAAGGTCTACGGGGATGAGTACAGGGAGGAGCTGCACGAATTGAAGCGGCGGGCGGCAGCTGCAGACTTGTCCTTCATCCCAGCGCGCATCCGCCATCTGGGGACGGATGTGAATGGAGAGATCCTCTCCCGTATGCGTGACAGCTTGCCGGCCAATGTGACGGTGAAGTCAAAGTGTCCGGTGGATACGATCCTTGTGAGCGATGGCGTGATACAGGGCGTCATTGCGGGCGGCGAGACGTACCGCTGCAAGTACCTCGTGGCTGCACCGGGGCGTGATGGCGCGGAGTGGTTCACCGGAGAAGCGAAGCGGATCGGTCTTCAGACTGAGTCGAATGCGGTCGACATCGGTGTCCGCGTGGAGTCGCCGGCCGAAGTCTTCGAGCCGATCACGAACATCTGCTATGAGTCGAAGCTGGTGTATTTCTCCAGATCCTTCGATGACCGTGTACGCACGTTCTGCATGAATCCGTATGGCTTCGTCGTGACGGAGAACAACAACGGACTCATGACGGTGAATGGGCATTCGTATGCACACAAAAAAAGTGAGAATACCAATTTCGCCATTCTGGTATCGAAGCAGTTCACCGAGCCCTTCCATGAGCCGATCGAGTACGGGAAATACATCGCGACACTGGCAAACATGCTGGGCGGCGGGCCCATCGTGCAGCGTCTTGGTGACCTGCGTGACGGCCGTCGTTCGACGGCAGAGCGCATACGAAGAGGGCTGATCAATCCCACCATGCCCTCGGCAACGCCGGGAGATCTATCTTTGGTCTTGCCATATCGCTTCTTAAAGGATATTATGGAGATGTTTGAAGCGCTGGATGAAGCATGTCCGGGAGCGAACTCGCGCCACACCCTTCTCTATGGCGTGGAGGTGAAGTTCTACTCCTCCCGCATCGCACTGTCTTCCCAGCTGGAAACGAAGATTCCCAATTTCTTCGCTATTGGTGATGGAGCCGGCATCACCAGGGGCCTGGTACAGGCTTCCGCCGCCGGTGTAGTCGTCGGGCGCGAGATCGCGGCCCGCATTGGTCAACCGAAGGGAGAACTCTGATGATACCGAGGTACACACGTCCAGTCATGGAAAAGATCTGGAACGAAAGAAATGAATGGCAGACAATGCTTGATGTAGAGATCGCAGCCTGCGAAGCAAATGCAGAGCTGGGCCGCATTCCGAAGGAAGCTGTCGAAGTGATCAAAGCGAAGGCAGACTTTGATGTCGAGCGCATCCACGAGATCGATCGTGAGATCAATCACGACATCATCGCTTTCCTCACGAATGTCGGGGAATATGTAGGCGATGATGCCAAGTACATCCACATGGGCCTTACCTCCACAGACGTGAAGGATACCGGCCTCAATGTACAGATCAAACAGGCTTCCGCTGTCCTTCTCGAAGATCTGGAAAAGCTGGCAGAAGTCTTGAAGAGAAGAGCTGTCGAATTCAAGTACACTCCGACCATCGGCCGCACCCACGGCGTCCATGCAGAACCGACCACCTTCGGTCTGAAGCTGCTCCTTTGGTACTCCGAGACGCTCAGAAACATTGATCGCATGAAGAGAGCCGCAGAAGAAATGGCTGTCGGCAAGCTGTCCGGTGCGGTAGGCACCTATGCAGACATCGATCCATACGTCGAAGAATACGTCTGCAAGAAGATGGGCCTTGCCAAAGAGGTCGTAGCGACTCAGGTCGTACAGCGTGACCACCATGCTGAATACATCACGACCTTAGGCGTCATCGCCGGCACCCTTGCCCAGATGGCTCTCGAAGTCCGCCACCTGCAGAGAACCGAAGTGAGAGAAGCGGAGGAATATTTCAGCCCGAAGCAGAAGGGCTCCTCTGCGATGCCGCATAAGAGAAATCCGGTCAAGTCCGAAAGGATCTGCGGCATGGCCCGTCTCATTCAGGGCTACAGCCTCCCTGCCTTCGAAGACATCCCGCTCTGGCACGAAAGAGATATTTCCCACTCCTCCGTCGAACGCGTCATGTTCCCAGATGCGACCATCGCTCTGGACTACATCCTCGCACAGACCACCGACCTCATCGACAAGCTCCTCGTCTATCCGGACAAGATGCTCGCCGATCTGAACCTCACCGGCGGCCTCATCTACAGCCCGCGCGTCCTCCTCGCTCTCGTAGCGAAAGGCGCTTACCGCGACACCGCATATCGCTGGGTACAGAGAAATGCGATGAAACGCTGGCTTCAGGGCGAAGATTTCTACGAAAATCTTTGCAAGGATGAAGATGTCAGAAAGTATCTGAATGAAGAAGAGATCAAAGCCTGCTTCGACTACAAGCCGATGCTCGTCCATGTCGATGAGATCTTCGCTCGTTTCGGACTGTAATTCACTCATCAAAAAAGCCTCGACCCGTAAGGGCGAGGCTTTTTGCGTGAAGGGAAATGGAGAAGTTCATAGCCGCACAGCTATGAACGGACATCATTTTATGGTATGATACAGGCGGTGCCATCGTAAACGATAGGCGGTTAAATAAAGACCCCGAAAGGGGTGGGTCAGATGACGAAATACGATTTTTTTACAGTTGTTTTTCTGATGACGGTGTGCATTGCCGCATTGCTGAAATAGCCAATAGAAAAACCGCCTTAGCCCTGGAAAGTTAAGCGGTTTTTCTACACTTGATAATCATATGGGGCCATGACCGTTTATCGGATGGCACCGTTTCTATCTGTATTGTAAGATATCCAGCGAAAGAATGCAAGGTAAACATATGGACTTCTTTTACTTGGCAGGCGGCGCGGCTGTGCTGCTCATGACATTTCTGCTGCATCGTTTTGGAAATGCATGGATCGACCGTCTCTATGCGTCGCACCGGGACATCCTGACCTTTCCTTTGGCGGTCAAAGAACGGGGACGCTTGCGGCGTTTTCTTCTTCCGCTCGCTTTCCTTCTCTGCGGCGCGCGCTCGGTCTGCATCGCATCTAGCCCTGTCGAGCTTTTCTTCCTGCTCTTTGCCGCCGCTTTCCTTCTGCTCATGACGGCGACTGACTTCGAGCAGTACTGCCTCTTTGATGCGATGATGCTCCCCTTCGCGGCGGGCGGGCTTCTTCTCTCGCTCCTCCAGCTTCCCCGCCTGAGCGATCATCTCCTTGCGGCCGCTATTGGCGGCGCAGCCTTCCTCGCGCTTGCCATCCTCTCGCGTGGGGCTTTGGGCGGGGGCGATGTGAAGCTCATCGCATCGCTTGGTCTCTGGCTGGGGAGAGATGCTCTCCTCTTCGTCACGATGGCCGGTATCGTCCTTGGTGGTCTCGCTGCCCTTCTCCTGATGCTCCTTCGGCTCAAGAAGCGCAAGAGCGCCTTCGCCTATGGCCCGTACTTTGCGCTCACTGCGCTTGCTCTCTTCCTGATGCGGAGCGTGTGACCGGGGATTTTTCTCGTCCTCTATCGCATCGACGCATACCTTTCATGCGTACCTATTCCAAAACAGCATACAAAGAAAAATCGTTTGACAGACGGCGCTTTGCCGTGTATGATTAGTGCAACTCAATACCCCATGCGATGACTGGGATCAAGTGATATGATGTTCTTTTCAGAGAGCCGATGGTTGGTGAAAATCGGTAGGAAGCATATGACGAACTCTCCCAAGAGCTCCGGATCGAAGCAGTGATGCCGTAGAGAAGGCGGAAGTCCCCGTTACGGATGAACCATGAAAGTATAATGCAGGGTGGTACCGCGAAACCTCGCCCCTGTCTCGGAAGAGACAGGGGCTTTTATATTATACGAAGTGGAAGAGAGATAAGCACAGAGTGGTACAGCGCAGACGCGCCTCTGTCCGAGGGATCGGACGGAGGCGCTTTTTCTTTCATGGTGAGTGATAAATCAGGGTGGCACCGCGAAACCCCGCCCCTGGGAGAGGAAAGCCTCTTTCAGGGGCGGTTTTTATGATCCATGTAAACTAGGAGGAAACACAAATGATGCATATGAGAAAAGTAATGAAGACGATCGGTATTTGTTCCATGGCTGCCATCATGATGGCAGGTCTGTCAGGCTGCGGCGGCAAGACAGGCGGCGCGGTGTCTTCCGGCGCGAAGAATGCGGCGAAGATCGGCTTCACGGCAGCGCTGACGGGCGGCGCGGCCGCATATGGCAAGTCGGAGGAGGAGGGCGTACGCCTCGCTGTCGAGGAGATCAATAAGAAGGGCGATTTCCCGATCGATCTCTTGGTGGAAGATACGAAGGCTGTTCCGGCGGACTCGATGAATGCGACGAAGAAGCTGATCCAGGAGAAGGTATCGCTGATCATCGGGCCGATGACATCCAATGAGGCGAAGGCGGCAGGCCCCATCATTCAGAATGCAAAGGTGCCGTCGCTGGAGATCTCTGTCACGGCGGAAAACATCACGGATATCGGAGACTGCATTTTCAGAAATTCCGTGCCGGAGTCGAAGAATATCCCGCAGACGGTGAAGAAGACGCACAAGCTCTTAGGCTACAAGACCGCAGCGATCCTCTATGCCCATGACAATGAGCAGCATGTGACCGCGCAGAAATATTTCCAGAAGACGATGGAAGAGGAAGGCGTGAAGGTCATCGATGTCGAGACCTTCGGTAGCAAGGACAGCGAGTACTCCGCGCAGCTGACGAATATCCAGCACAAGGCTCCGGATGTCATCGTCGTATGTAGCTACTATCAGGAAGGCTCCCGCATCCTGAAGAAGATGAGAGAGATGGGGATGGATCAGCCGGTCTTAGGGGACAATGGCTTCGTTTCGCCGGAGCTGGGCAAGATGGCAGGCGCAGCCGCGGACAATGTCTATGTGTCGTCCATGTGGTCGGCGGATCGCAAGGATGAAAAGGTGCAGAAATTTGTGGAAAGCTACACGAAGGCCTATGGCCGTGCGCCCGACCAGTTCGCTGCCAGTGCGTATGACGGTGTCTACATGGCGATGGATGCGATGCAGCGTGCGGGTACGACCACCGATCACAAGAAGATCCGCGATGCGCTGGCACAGATGAAGGACTTCAAGGGTGTCTGCGGCACATTCAGCTTCGACGAAAAGCGCGATCCGGTCGTCGATCTGATCCTGATGAAGATGCAGGATGGAAAATTCGGCGTCGTGGATGTGAAGTAAAAGGGTTCTCGGGGTCAGGGCTAGCCTGTGGGGCGTGCTGCCCCCTTGACTAGGGATGAAAGCTTTGCTTGAATGAGAAATTAGAAATGAGAAATGCGAAATGGCGGTGCGGCGCATCAGAATATAGAAGCGCCATAGAGTATAAATAATGGCGATGCCCGAAGGTCTGCGGATAAGCAGGTTTCTCGTTTGGGATTCCCTGATATCGACCGCCTGATCGCAAATGACAAAGATTTCTCGCTTACGCTCGAAATGACGATACGAGAGAGTCACAAGTCACTAGTCACCTTGAGACCTCTAAAACCTGAACCTCATCGGGTGTCATACAATGGTAAAACGGGCGGCAGAAACGATTTCGTTTCTGCCGCCCGTCTTTTGCGTGGGGGATGGCGCGAAGCGCCGCACCGTCCTCGTTGAACCTAATCCCTAATCCCTAGCTACTAGTCACTAGTCACTCATTACTTCAGATCCTTAAAGTGGAACTGCTTCTTTCCCGATGCGTAGTCACCTACGATCTGGCCGTGGCCGAAGAGCTTGTACTTGTAGGAGATGAGGCCTTCGAGGCCGACAGGGCCTCTGGCGTGGATCTTGGAGGTGGAGATGCCGACTTCTGCGCCGAAGCCGTAGCGGAAGCCGTCAGCGAAGCGGGTGGAGGCATTCTGATAGACGCCTGCGGAGTCGACGAGTGCCATGAAGCGTTTGGCAGCCGCTTCATTTTTCGTCATGATGCAGTCGGTGTGATGGCTGCCGAAGGTATTGATGTGGGAGATCGCTTCGTCCAGATCGCCGACGAGCTTGATGGCAAGGGTGAGGGAGAGGTATTCCTTGTGGAAGCTTTCGCCCTCAGGAATGACATCGACAGGGATGATGTCATTCACCTCTTTCGTGCCGCGGATCGTGACGCCGGCATCGGTGAGGGCGCGGGCGAGCTTC
>FR879565.1:10485-12683 GCA_000434475.1 Dialister sp. CAG:486 | reverse complement strand
CAGCAGGAGATCCTTCGCTATGCTCCGATGGACAAGGATGGTCTCGACTGCGTTGCAGGCGGCGGGATACTGTACCTTGGCATCTACGATGGCGGGGATGGCGATCTCTTCCTCATAGTCCTTGTCGACGTAGATATGGCACACGCCGTCCGCATGACCGAGGACAGGGATCGCGGTGTGAGACATGATGTACTGCACGAATGCATTCGAGCCGCGCGGGATGAGGAGATCGACGGATTCGTGACATTCGAGAAGCTCGTCGATCTCATTGTGCTGCTCGGCCTGGAGCAGCGCATTCTCCGGAAGACCGGCAGCGATGGCGGCCTTTTGGATCAGGCGGAAGAGGACGCGGTTGGTGTAGGTCGTTTCTTTGCCGCCCTTCAGGATGGCACAGTTGCCGCTCTTCAGGCAGAGGGAGGAGATCTGTACCAGCGCATCGGGACGGGCTTCGAAGATGACGCCGATGACGCCGATAGGGCAGGTCACACGGTAGAGAGAGAGCCCTTCGTCGAGCTCGCGGGCGAGCGTCACGCGATCGATCGGATCCGGCAGAGCGATGAGGCCGGTGAGCTCTGCTTCCACGTCAGCGAGCTTTCCTTCATCGAATTTGAGGCGCTTCTTGACGGCAGGGGCGATGCCGCTTTCTTCTGCCAGCGCGAGGTCTTTGTGATTGGCGGCAAAGATCTCTTCCCTGTTTGCAAGGAGCGATTCACGGATGAGGGCGAGTGCGTGATTCCTTTTTTCGAGCGAAGCCGCAGCCAGAATGGGAGAGGCGAGCTTCATTTTGCGGGTTTCTTCTTTGATGTTCATGGGAGGGTCCTTTCGGGTGGGATGACTGGGGATCAGGATTTGGAGGCGGTGCGCCGTATCCAGAGAAGCGCCGCATTTGTACCGCATCCCCTGTGGGGCCTGTCCATACTCACAGGGTCGTATTTTTTATGTACTCGATATATTCATTGTACTGCCTGGCGGTTTCGTAGTCGTGGAGGGGGAAGCATTCGCTCGCCCAGCGCAGGAAGAGCCACAGACAGCCGAAGAAAACGAGAAATTGCAGCATACGGTGAATGACGGAGTAGGACTTTCTGTTCTTCGGGATCCACTTCGGAGAGAGACAGTAGGCGCTGCGGTAGATCCATTTCGCATAGAGCGCCGCGAAGGCGAGCGCAAGCGTGAGAAAGAAGAGGAGCAGCGTTAGCGAGATGTGCGACAGCACGATGCGTTCGAACCAGCGGCTGGTATTCGTCAGAGCGAAAAACATTTCCTTCGATGTCATCATGATCCCCATGAATTCGTAATGCGTGAGGAAGATGAAGGCATTGAAGGTGAAGAAGCAGACGAGGGCGAGACAGATCAGCGTCGCGAGCCGTTTGCCGACATAGACGCGGCTGATCACATTCATCACGAAGAAGAGGAGGAGCAGGATCGCCATCGCGGTCAGAAAGTAGGGCGAGAGGTGGTTGAAGGAGGCGTCCGTCATGCCGTTCACCGCGTGCGTCAGCACGTAGGGGAAGATCAGGATCCATGAGAAGAAGGGAATGTATCCGATCCGCCAGAAGGGATGCAGAAGGTTGCGCCTCGTGACGAGCTCGGTCAGGAAGAAGAGCAGGCCGCATTCGGCAAAGTTGCGAAGGCAGCGGTACCACTCCGTGAGTCCCGTGATGCCGAGCGCGGCATAGTATAGATAAACAGGGAGGAGAAGGGCAAGGGTGAGCAGCAGGTAGAGCGTGATCTCTTTGGCGGAGATCGCCGCCCACCAGAGTGAGAGCTTCTCATGCTCCTGTGCGAGGAAATTTTTCATAGAGATCTCCTTATCAGGAATGAGTTACTTCTATTAGTATAGAGTCCTTACGAGATTTCAGCAAGAGGAATCAGGCTGGAGGGTTCAGGGGGGAGTTCGTGGGGCGGGGCGCCCATGGATTGCGGATGAAAGCTCTACTTAAATGAAGAATTAGGAATGAGGAATGGTGGTGGCGGCTTCGCCGCAAATATATATGGGCGATGCCCGAAAGTGAGTGGGCAGCAGGTTTCCCGTTTGGAAGTTCCAAACATCGACCGCTGAGCCGCGAATGACAAAGATTTCTCGCTTGCGCTCGAAATGACGATACGGGAGTCTGATGTCTCCTAGTCTCTTAGTCTCTTAGTCACAAGTCACTTGAGATTTCTAATCCCCAATCCCCAATCCCCAATCCCTAATTCCT
>FR879565.1:0-10404 GCA_000434475.1 Dialister sp. CAG:486 | reverse complement strand
GTCACTGCTTCCGAGATTCTCAAAAAACTGCGAAAAATCTTGAACAGTTCTTGAAAAAAGTATATAATTAGCTAGTTATCATGAATACATATATAACGGCATCGCGGGGACGGGGCTTTGCATCGGGGGCATTCCGGCCGCTTCCTGCCGTGATCTTTCTTTCTCATGAAAGGTACTCATCGTGAATAGAAAACAGCACACCATCCAGAAATCCGTCACCTACAAAGGCAATGGCCTGCACTCCGGGCTGCCTGTGACCATGACCATGCATCCGGCCAAAGCAGGGACGGGCATCCTCTTCCGGAGAGTCGATCTTGCGGGCGCACCGACAGTCGCTGCGAAGAGCCAGAATATCACCAATACCATGCGCGCGACCACGCTCGAGGACGGCGCGGCGAAGGTCTTCACCGTCGAGCATGTCCTCTCCGCACTCTTTGCGCTCCACATCGACAACTGTCTGATCGAGATGGATTCTGCCGAGCCGCCGGTCGGAGACGGCTCGTCCAAGACCTTTGTCGACATGGTGCTCGAAGGCGGCATCGAAGAGCAGGAAGAGACCATCCCGGTCCTCACGCTGGATCACAGCGTCGCTGTCTATGAGGGCGATAAGAAATTCATCGCAGCGCTCCCCTATGATGGCCTTCGTGTGACCTTCACATCCATGAATCCGCACCCGCTCCTCGGCTGTCAGACGCTGGATGTGATCCTTGATGAAGAGAGCTACCGCAAGGAGATCTCTCCTGCCCGCACCATCGGCTTCACATGGGAGCTTGAAGCCATGAGAAAGATGGGGCTTGGCAAAGGCGGCACGCTGGAAAATGCGGTCGTCTACTCCGAAGACAAATGTCTCTCGAAGCTCCGCTTTCAGGATGAACTGGTCCGTCACAAGATCTTGGATATCCTGGGCGACATTTCCCTCGTAGGGCCGCTGCAGGCGCACATCATCGCCGTTCTCGGCAGCCACAAGCTGAATGCCGAGCTGTCCGAAAAGCTGCAGGCTCTGAAGAAATAATAATGAATCAGAAATAATAATGAATCCCCTCTTCTATCCTTGGAGGAAACCCTTTGCCTGCGAGCGATAGTCCTATTATCGATAAGAACCCCGTCATTTTCAAGGAGGAAACACTTATGGAACTCAACGTAGAAGAAATCATGGAAATCCTGCCACATCGCTATCCGATGCTCCTGGTCGACAAGATCACCGAGCTGGTCCCGATGGACTATGCGATCGGCGTGAAATCCGTCACCATGAATGAACCATTTTTCCAGGGACATTTCCCGGGACATCCCGTCATGCCGGGCGCTCTCATCTGTGAAGCCATGGCGCAGGTCGGCGGCGTAGCGCTCCAGTATCCGGAAGAAAACAGAGGCCTCATCCCGCTGTTCACCGGTATGGACCATGTCCGTTTCCGCTCTCCGGTCCTCCCCGGCGACCAGATGGTCACCAAGGCTGTCATCAAGAAGATCATCGGCCGCATGGGCAAGGTCCACTGCGAATGCTCGGTCGAGGGCGTGCACAAGGCAGAAGCGGACTTCCTCTTCTATCTTCTCGACCCGAATGAAGGCCCGGAAGATAAGAGAAGATAAGAAATAAAAGGGCAGAAGGGACCTCCGGCATCATGCCGGCTGCCGTTTGAAGCTTTTTCAAAAATCGAAAATGGTTAAAAATCAGCGAAATAGAGAGAAAATAATAATAAACGGCGACAGAACGCCGGATTTCGCTTGAGATGGAAGTATAATTCGACTGCTTGCGAACGGATTATGTATTATGAAAACTTAAATTCGCCTTCGGGCGATCAAAAGATCAGTGCAAGCTGTCATAAAGGGGAAAGAACAATGGAACTCAAAGTCTTGAAAAATGAGGCACCGGATATCCATCCGTCGGCCGTGATTCATCCGAGTGCGATCATTCACAAGAATGTCGTCATCGGTGCTTATGCCTATATCGGAGAAAATTGCGAGATCGGCGAAGGCACCATCATCGGACCGCACGCTGTCATCGCGAAGAATGTCCGCATGGGCAAAGAGAATCACATTTATCCGCATGCGGTCATTGGAGAAGACCCGCAGGATCTGAAATTCGCAGACGAATACAGCACCGTCGTCATCGGCGATCACAATCTTCTCCGTGAATACGTCACCATTCACAGAGCGACCGGGGAAAACTGCGAGACACGCATCGGCTCTTACAATATGCTGCAGGCCTATACCCACGTCGCACATAACTGCTGCTTCGGCGACCACATCGTCATGTCCTCCTTCTCGGGCGCGGCAGGCCATGTCACTGTCGAAGACCATGCCGTCATCGGCGGCATGAGCGGCCTTCACCAGTTCGTCAAGATCGGCGCCTGTGCTATGGTCGGCGGCATGTCCAAGATCGTGCAGGACGTCTGCCCTTATGTCATCGCAGATGGCAATCCGGCCCGCGTCGTAGGGCTGAACAGCGTCGGACTTTCCAGAAATGGCATCACGCCGGAAGGCAAGAGCCTCCTCAAGAAGGCCTATCGCATCATTTTCCGCTCCGGTATGAAGCTCTCTGAAGCCATCGAAGAAATGGAACAGGACTTCCCGTCCACACCGGAGATGGAGCATCTTCTCCGCTTCCTGCGCAACTGTGAACGCGGCCTCTGCCGTACCAGAGAAAGAGACAGATAAAAAAAGCCATCAAAAAAGCACCCGCAGCGTACCCCTTCGCTGCGGGTGTTTTGATTTGTCGTGCTAAGACCATCTCATTTTCCTGAAAAACGTCGGGGAAAAGTGAGGAGTGAGAAGTGAGGAGTGGAGGAAGGGGCGCGCAATTCATAAAGCGCCCCAATACCCCTTTATATGAAATTCCGCGGCGCTTCCTTATTGTCATGCGCCGCACCACCATTTCGCATTTCTCATTTCTAATTTCTCATTCGCGCAAAACTTGCAAACGCAATCAGGGGGGGCGGCACGCCCTAACCTTGAATCCGCTTTTATATTTTCCCGATCGCGATCGATACGACACCTTCGGAGTAGGGAGCGATGTCGTAGGGCTGATAAATGGCATAGACCACACGGTTCTTGCCGACGTAGAAATTGGTCGGAAGCTCCGTCACGGCATGATCCTCGAAGAGACGAATGTTCTTCTTCGCCGCAGTCACCTCGATGCACTGGTTCACATCATAGACCGTGAGATCAGGAAGGATATCCTTCAGGGAGAGGAGATCGCCGGCGCTGTTCCATGTGAGCCCCTTGGCGTGCGTTTCGCCATGCGCGGCACCGGCGCGGAGCATCTGAGAGATGAGGACGATGCTCGTGATGCCCTGCGTGTTATTGATGTAGTTGCCGATCATCCCTTCATGCCAGGTCATCCAGCCAAGCGTCTTGCCATATTCATTCTCCGTGCGGAGGGACGCCGTGAAGTCAGCCTTTTCGCGGCCGATGACGGCATTCACCTTGCCGGCGTACTCCGCATTGTTGGCCTGCGAGAGGAGATAGGGCGTCTTCATCACCGCATGGTCTGTGTCGAAGGCATCCGTGCGGAAAGCGCCCGAGCGTTCCTGAGCTGTCGTCCCCAGTCCCGGCCAGAGCGAAGCCTCCGCAGAAGGCATCGCCAAAAGAAGCGCACCGGTGAGCGCGAAGATGGAGAGATACTTTGTGAGTTTCATGGGAAAGCCCCCCTTTCTTTTCTTCATTATAGCATAAAGGAAGGGCGAGGGGTTCAGGGTTAGCCCATGGGGCGGCTCCGCCCACTGATTATGAATGAAAGCTTTGCGCGAATTAGGAATGAGGAATGAGAAATTAGGAATGAAGGTGGCGGCTTCGCCGCGAATATATATGGGCGATGCCAGAAAGTGGCATGTGACTGGGGACTCTCTCGCATTGTCATTTCGAGCGTAAGCGAGAATTCTTTTCTTCTATCCCCTTCCCTTGGAAGGGCAGGGGGTTGGCCGAAGGCGAAAATAGAGCGAAGCCAACCTCCGGCGCTGCGCGCCACCTCCTAGAGTGAAGCCAACCTCCGGCGCTATGCGCCACCTTCTTCCAGAGGAAGGAGGGAGAAGCGGGATGAGTAGCCCATCTACCCCCTTCCCATGGAAGGGGGTAGATGGGCAGGGGGTTGGCCGAAGGGAAAATAGAGTGAAGCCAACCTCCGGCGCTATGCGCCACCTCCTTCCAGAGGAAGGAGGGAGAAATCGAAGTAAGTGCATCGCTCTATATACTTCAAGTTTGAAAGCAGGCCATTCTTATTCCCTATTTATGAATTTTTATAGGTTAAACGGGTTCTGAAGGTTCAAAAGGTTCACAGGTTTCTCATCTTACGTGAATACCATATATTCTAAAACTCCGCGGCGCTTAGATCCTTTGACCCAGTTCTCCTATTTCAGATTTAACATATGACGTTTTTCTCCACTCAGGATGACGAAATGCGCCGCACCTCCCCACGGGTTGACCCTGCCCCTTTTATTTATGCTACAATAAAATAAACACACCATCATTTTTCCAAGGAGGCTCACTATGAATCCACGGGAACGGATCGAAGAGAGAGAATACGATGTCCTGTCGCCGCGCGCCTTTCATGTGAAGGAGGCGAAGCGGGCGCATGCGGAGGCGAAGGATCCGCTCCGGACGGACTTTGCGCGGGATCGTGACCGCATCCTCCACAGCAATTCCTTCCGGCGGATGAAGCACAAGACGCAGGTCTACATCGCGCCGCAGGGCGATCATTATCGGACGCGGATGACGCACACCCTCGAGGTCGCACAGATCGGACGGACGATGGCGCGCGCACTGTCCCTGAATGAAGACCTCGTGGAGGCGATCGCGCTCGGACATGACCTCGGGCACACGCCCTTTGGCCACGTCGGGGAGCAGGCGCTCAAGGAGATCTATGGCCATTTCGAGCATAATGAGCAGAGCGTCCGCATCGCAGAGAGGCTCGAACGGGACGGCGCGGGGCTGAATCTGACGCTCCCTGTGCTCGACGGTATGCTGAACCACTGCGGGCCGCTCAAGGCGCACACGCTCGAAGGCAGTCTGATCAAGTATGCCGATCGCATCGCCTACCTCTGTCACGACTATGAGGATGCGGAGTCCATGGGGCTCATCACCGCGACGGATGTGCCCGAGGAAATCCGCCGGCGCATCGGGACGACGCACTCCTCCATGATTACTGCGATGGTGACTGATGTCGTGGAGCATTCGATGCAGGATGAGACGGACGGCATCCATATGTGTGAGGAGGGCGACAGGATCCTTTTGGATTTCAGGAGATTCATGTTCCGCGCCGTCTATATGTCGGATAACCTCATCCCCGATCGCGATCGCGGAAGCCATGTGGTGAAGATGCTCTTTTCCTATTACACGGAGAGGGACAGGTCGGGGGCCTGCTACGACCGTCTTCCGGAAAAGCAGCTCCGCCTCGCCGGGGGCGACATCCCCCGTGCGGCTGTCGACTACATCTCGGGGCTGACTGATAATTTCGCCATCAATCTTTATGAAGACATCTTCGTGCCGAGGTATTGGACGTTCAAAAAGGGGTAGCCCTGGGGCGTGCTGCCCCTTGATTGTGGATGAAAGCTTTGCTCGAATGAGAAATTAGAAATGTTGGTGCGGCGCATAATAATGAGAAAGCGCCGCAAACATAAAAGTCGGTTTTTGTGCAATAAGACGTATGATATACTTACACGTCACACTGCAACTCCCTATGCATAGTCTTGTGACTGAAGGGAGGTGCTTTTGCGAATGCTGGAATCATTTTTTCTCTCGGTCGCAGCAAGTGTAGTCGCGTACTACATTTGCAAATGGCTTGACTGGTAAAGGGGCAGTGAGTGATAAGCCGAAGCTTATTCTTGTGCTTTGAACAAGAAGAGCCCCCTTGAGATGGTCGAGATCTCAAGGGGGCTCATTCTTTTGTGCTTTTACGGATGCTGGAATCCATTTCGCATCCTCATTGTAGCACGATCACATGGGGCGGTCAAGAACTTCTGGGCGCGCATGACTATAGCTTTCGCAGGGTTCGCTTCCGATAACGACGGCGCGAAGCGTCATCAAAACTCCGCGGCACCTCATTATTTTTTGCGCCGCACCCCCGTTGAACCCTCTGAACCTGTTGAACCCGCTCCCCCCCTCTTTCGCACGCAATTAAAGGGCGGCACGCCCAAGGAACTAACCCCGAAGTTTGAAAGCAGGGATGAGTAGCTAGGGATTAGGGATTGGAGATTAGGAGTGACTGGGATTGTCCGGCATCGTCATCCTAAGCGCAGCCGAGGAATCTTTACTGCACTGCGGGAATCAGCGTGTATGCGCCGAGGGAAAACGATGTCCTGGTGCTGTCTCACATCAGGCGATGAACGTTCTGCAATAAAGATTGAGGGCTACGCTCGAAATGACGATGCGCGCGAAGCGCTATCAAAACTCCGCGGCGCTTCTGATTTTTATGCGCCGCACCAGCACTCCTCACTCCTAACTCCTCACTCCTAACTGGTGAGTAGAGCTTTCACATGCAATCAAAGGGCGGCAGGCCCATGGGCTAACCCTGAACCCCGAACCTTGAACCTCAAATCCAACCGTCCCTTGTTTGACAGTCCGCTTCATTTGCGATAAAATGTTTTCTATACATTTAAATCTATCGATAACAGGCGGCGGACAGAGACGGCGCACGTGGACTGAAAGAAGAGGGGTTTTGTTATGGATTTTCAGCCAAGTTATAAAGAGTTTGCATTGATTTTCAAAGCGCTTTCCGATGAGACGCGACTGCGGGTGATCGACATGCTGTCATGCCGGGAGATGTCTGCCTGCGACATTCTTTCGAATTTCACGCTGTCGCAGTCGACGCTGTCTTATCACATGAAGATCCTGATCGAGTCCGGCGTGGTGAATGCGCGTCGCGAGGGTCTGTGGACGAAGTACAGGATCAATGATGAGACCTTTACGAAGCTGATGGATTTCCTGCCCGAGCTGTACAAGCTGAAGGACAAGTGCATCTGCGAGCAGATCAAGTACTGCAAGGCGGAAGCACCGGAAGCACCGGAGGAAGGAAAGGACGTATTTGGCAACTAAGAAAAGCCGCCTTGATGATCTCAAGGCGGTTTTTGCGTGCTGTGAGGTGGCTGGGGATGAGTGACTAGGGACTAGCAGCTAGGGGCTCACGCTTTACCCACATATGGCGCGCACTTCTCCGCTTTCCTCATCTGTCTTTCATGCTGCTTGTGCCCTATCCGCCCCTACGGGCACCTTCCCCTAGAGGGGAAGGCTGCGATACGAGAATACCATCCTCTAAAAAAGGCGGCGAAGCCGCCACCTGAACCCTGAACCTTGAACCCTGAACCGAATGAAAGCACAGCTCCTTTCTCCGTCCATCTTTTTCCCTCGCGGCATTTATTTCATGCTATAATAAAGACACATCGTTCAATAGTGTTTTTCCCAGGAGGTAGAAAAGAAGATGGACGACGGCCACATATGGCTTGAACTGATCATTATTATCCTGCTTGTTTTAGGCAATGCGGTATGTTCTCTGGCGGAGATCGCCATCGTCGGAGCACGGAAGACGAAGCTGCAGGAGCTCATCGACGAGGGCAATAAGAGCGCGGTGTATGCGCTGCGCCTTGCCGAGGAGAAGGAAGAGCTTTTTGCGACCATTCAGGTGGGCATCACCACCATCAGCATCATCACGGGTATGTTTTCAGGAGCGTCGCTGGCGGGGCCTTTGGCGAGTGAGATGGAGAAGATCTCCCTGCTCGCTCCGTATGCGCGCGAGATCAGCATGGTGACGGTGATGGTGCTCGTCACTTATTTCTCGCTCATCATCGGCGAGCTGGTACCGAAGTGGATCGCCATCGCGGTGCCGGAGAAGGCGGCGTGCGTCATCGCGCGTCCGATGATCATCTTGGCGACGGCATGCCGGCCGCTGGTGTGGTTCTCCACATGGTCGACGAAGATCGTGGTGGGCTTCCTCGGTGTGAAGATGGGCGGCGAGCAGCCGGTGTCGGAGGAGGAGATCAAGGTCCTTCTTCAGCAGGGCGCGCGACTCGGCACCTTCGATAAGGAAGAGCCTGAGATCATTGATAATGTTTTTGAGCTGAATGACCGCACGGCGTCGGACTGCATGACGGCGCGTCCGCAGCTTGACTGGCTGGATCTGGAGGATGAAGAGAAGAAGATCTGGGCGGATATGATGGAGACATCCCATTTCCGTCTGCCGGTCGGCAAGGGTTCGCTGGATGACTTCAAGGGTCTTGCGGATGTGTCGGAGATCCTGATCGATCAGCACAAGCATCCGGGCAAGCCTTTGAAGGCATCGATCATGGATACGATCCATCAGCCGCTTTTCATCCCGGAGACGCTCATCCTGACGAAGCTTCTGCAGCTCTTCCGCACGCGCGGGGTGCATGAGGCGATCGTCATCGATGAGTACGGGACGCTGTCCGGCCTCGTGACGCTGCATGATGTGCTGGAGGAGATCGTAGGGGATATGCCCGGAGACAAGGAGGATATCCTGGAAGAGCAGAATAAATTCATCCGTCGCGGCGAACATGCCTGGCTGGTGGAGGGGCTGTGCTCCATTGATGATTTCCGCGAGCATTTCCAGATCGAGGGAGAACTGCCCGGAGAGAAAGAGGCCTACTACAAGACGCTCGGCGGTTTCCTCACTTACCTTCTGGGCTACATCCCGAAGGAAACGGAGAAGGTCACATATGGGCGTTTTACCTTTGAGATCGTAGACTGCGACAACAGGCGCATCGATAAGGTATTGGTGACGGAAGGCACGGCTTCCGCAAAGGAGTAACAAATGGAGACGAAGAACTGGAAGGAAACGCTCTCGGCTATGAGCCGGCGGATCGATTAAGACCGCGCATTCCTGCAAAGCTACATGCTGAATCCCTGCCTGGATAACCGTCCGGCGGAGGAAGAGCGTCTGAAGGATATCATCGCTCTTGCCGATGAGATGGAGGAGATCCTGACCGACCTGATCGAGAAGGGCGGCGAAGCGGCTGTCTCTCTGGATACGGATGGGAGCGATATCAATATCGAGTACAAGACCCATACGCTGGGACGGCCCGATGGCGAAGATAATATCGACGGCGACTGGGAGCTCTCCGAAGAGGAGATGCATCCGGCCGGCGAGGAGCTGACGCTTCCGGAGGAGGAGAGGCTCATCTCCGCCAAGATCAAGAAGTGCAAGAAGCACAAAAAAGGCAAGAAGGATAAGAAAAAGAAGAAGAATAAAAAGTAAGGGCAAAGGGGACTTGGATGGGGACAAGTCTCCTTTTGTGGTTCAGGGGGAGGGTTAGCCCGTGGGCGGGGCGCCCTTTCGGGGATGAAGACTTTGGTTGAATGAGAAATTAGAAATGCGAAATGCGAAATGGTGGTGCGGCGCCAGATCCTTCGACTCAGTTCTCACTGTTCCGCCTTTACATGATCGAACATCCGACATTTCACTCCGCTCAGGATGACGAAATGCGCCGCGGAGTATAAAGGGGCGATGCCCGAAAGTCGTATTCAAGTCACCAGTCACTCGCGGTTCCTAATCCCTAATCCCTAGCTACTAATCCCCAGTCACTAGTCACCAGTCCCCAGTCACACCAAAGGAGGTCCACTATGAGAAACTATCACTATGCCAAGGAAGGCGAGGTCATGTATCACACGGGTCTTACGAAGGAACAGCTGGCGGGCGCGCGCTACGCTGTCGTGCCCGGAGATCCGGGACGGGTGCCGGGGCTGGCGAAGGCGCTGGATCCGTCTGCCGTTTTTCTCACCTCGCATCGCGACTATACGAGCTGGCTTGCCCGCGTCTCCGGTGAGCCGGTGCTTGTCATGTCGACGGGGATGGGCGGGCCGTGCATGAGCTTTGCTGTGGAAGAGCTGGCGCGTCTCGGGGTCACGACCTTCCTCCGCGCGGGGACGACGGGCTCCATTCAGGAAGGACTTGAGCTCGGCGATCTGGTGATCGATCGGGCTTCGGTGCGCCGCGACGGTGCGTCGAAGGCCTATGCACCCGCGGAGTATCCGGCTGTGGCGGATATGACGGTGACACTGGCGCTCATGAAAGCGGCGGAAAGCCTCAGGGTGCCGTATCAGGTCGGCATCTCTGTCTCGACGGATTCCTTCTGGCCGGGGCAGGAGCGCTATGACAGCTTCTCTGGCTATGTCAGGACCTCGTATCAGGGGCTTCTCTCTGATTTTCAGGCGATGGGATGTACGAATTTTGAGATGGAAAATGCGACGCTCTTCACGCTGGCGAGCGTCATGGGCCTTCGTGCCGGCTCCGTCTGCGGTGTCGTGGCGAAACGGACAGAGAGTGAATCCATCGCGCCGCAAGAGGTGTATGCGCTTGCAGAGGAGCGCTTCCAAAAGACAGTGAAACGGGCGCTTGAGATGCTGATCGGGCATTTCATGGTGACGCTGTAAAAAAGGAGCTGTGAAATAATAGCTCCATGA
>FR879564.1 GCA_000434475.1 Dialister sp. CAG:486 | reverse complement strand
GATGTCTCCTAGTCTCCTAGTCTCTTAGTCTCTAATCCTTAATCCCTAATCACCAGTTACCAGTCACTTGATGCTTTATTCCTAGCCTACCGTCGTCCCTTCATTGTATAATGAGACAACACATTTCCTTTTTATAAAGAGGAAGGGGGTGCTCGCATGAAGGATGAGGAACTGCTCGCACGCAAGAAGAGGCTTTCTGCGATTTTGCTGCATCGGCTGAACCGCCATTTCTCGGTTTTTTTCCCCCCCCGCCCGCCCCGCCATTTCTATCCGCTCGCATGCCGCAGCTTTTCTTTGGATGCCCTGTCCATCGATCAGGCCTTTGCCGGGGTCGCCGCAGGGCTCTCTGCCCCGGATCGGTCCGTGGTGGTGAGAATGTATGTGCATTTCCGTCTGGCACTGGCTGAGATGTTTTTGGAAACGGAGGCGGAGGGTTCTTCGTTTCTTTCCCTTACGCTGGCAGGGAAGCTGTCTTTGGATGTGACGGGGCAATTTTCAAAGGCCCTTCCTCATGTCCGTGATGGGTTGTCCTATTTCTTTTCTTCGACGGGGAAGCCGGAGGCCGGGATCCTGCCGCTCGTGTCACTTCTCTCTCTTGAAACGGGGCTCTCGCTTTCGCCCTATGTGGATTTCTTCCGGAAAGAAACGCTCTCTTATATAGATAGGATGCAGCGCGATGGGACGGATTTCCTGGCAGCGCTGTCTTTCTGTGATCCGGAGTATCACGCCGGGGATACGCGCCTCCCTGCCTTTCTCTGTCTGGCATTGGGCGAGGCAGAGGGGCGTGCCTTGGCAGCGCAGGTCTTCGAAAGCGCTCAGATGCTGGGGACGCTGGAGCAGTGTCTCTCTTCGTTGTATCCGCTGAAGGATGCAGCGCGTGCGCGTTTTCTCTATGCCTATGTGCGGTTTCGCGCCCATGTTTTCTCCTTCTTCGTGTCGTATCTTAGGCAGGAGCGCGCCATGCGGCCGGCGATCCTAAGAGGGGTGCTGACTTCACCTTGCTTTGCACGCTGGGTGCATCGGATGCAGATGCAGGGATTTCTTTCGGACAGGGATCAAGAGGAGTCGCAGCGTTTTTATCTCAAGGTGAATATGTTCCTTCGCCAGTGGGCGATCTTCGATCCGAAGCAACCGCAATATTATTATCATTATTTTCCCGATTTCACGCACTCGATCACGGCTCGGACGGAAGCGGAGGATTTTGATGCACGGGTCACGGTGCTGCTTCAAGAGATCCTTCGCATCACCGGTGCGGATCCGCTTCCGCCGGACGCCATGGGATTCCTCGTACAGGAAACGAAAACGTACTTGGTGAATATGGCGCACACGGTCTATTTTTCTTATTCGCTGGGCCTGCGCCGTCCGGAGGATTTCATAGCGGCGAGGTACCGGAGGAAGGAAAGCTCATCGCTCCTGCATCAGATCAAGAGGGCGCTGGGGCTGAAGGGGTAAGGGTTCAGGGTTCAGGGTTCTAAGGGTTCTGAAGGTTCAAAAGGTTCACGGGTTTCTTATTTTCCAAGGATAACGTATATTCAAAACTCCGCGGCGCTTCCATATGACTATGCGCCGCACCACCCCCATTGACCCCTCTGAACCCTT
>FR879563.1 GCA_000434475.1 Dialister sp. CAG:486 | reverse complement strand
TATGGCATGAAAGACAGCTGGGATAAGATTTCCCGGTCACTCCTATGAGAGCTGCAAGTCCCCCCCGGCAGATGGAACGCGAAAATGAGATGATCGTTATTTCACAGCGCCCTTTTTATTTGCTCCAGTCATGATTGTAAATATCCCAGTTCTTTTGCTGCTTCAGATAGCGGATGCTGGCATCGATATCCTCAAGGAGTTTTTCCTTATCCCGGGGCAGTGTCGCCGCTAGGCGGATATAGTTCGATACATGGTTGCTGCGGAAGACCATAGGATCGGTCTCTGGCAGCTCGAGATGCTCGATGATGACCTTCAGCTCCTCCATGAGGCCATAAGGGGGAAGCGGAGTGAATTCACCGCGCTCAAACTGTGCCTTGAGCTCGCTGCCGCGGTACAGCATGAGAGAAAGCGCAGAGAGGTATGTCGGCTTGATTTCGTTGATGGCATGTGCCGTCGCGAGTGCATGCCGCATGCTCCCCGGCGCGCCTGCGATGCCGAGGATGATCATGATGGAGAGATCCATCCCCGCGGCGCGTACACGCTTTCCGACTTCGATCGACTGCTCGCCGTCGACGCCCTTGCGGATGTTTTTCAGCGTCTTCGAGTCTCCGCTTTCCATGCCATAGTAGAGCATGGTGAGGCCGGCTTCCTTGAGCTGCTTGAGCTCATCGGGCGATTTTCGGAGGATGTCGCCCGGCGCAGCATACGAGGAGACGCGCGTGAGATTCGGGAAATATTTGCGGAGCGTATCCAGTATGCGGAGCAGGCGCTCGGTCGGAAGCACGAGCGCATCGCCGTCTGCAAGAAAGACGCGGCGCACGCCATCCCGATCGACGGAGTATGCCATCGCGATCTGGCGCATGATCTCATCGTCAGAGAGCTTTTCAAATCGCACGCCGCGATACATGTTGCAGTACGTGCAGCTGTTGTGTGCGCACCCGCGGGTGACACGGAGGATGAAGCTGTCCGATTCACTCGGCGGGCGGAAGACGGGGGTGTCCCAGTTGTCAAAAAATAAACCTGACATAGAGTTGTTCCTTTCTTTCTGTTCATGAATGGTCTACGAAAAATTTTTATCGAATAAACACATAGTATTTTTTCTATGTGAATATTGTACATGATGATCTGCCAAAATGCAAGACGCATAGAAAAGTTTTTATATGTGATATAATGGGGGAGTTAGTAGCTAGGGACTGGTGACTAGACTAAAAGACTAGGA
>FR879562.1 GCA_000434475.1 Dialister sp. CAG:486 | reverse complement strand
CCCGGTCACTCCTATGAGAGCTGCAAGTCCCCCGCGGCAGATTGAAAGCGAAAATGAGATGATCGTTATTTCACATCGCCTGTTTTTGTTGGGGCGCAGGCTTAGCGTCCCATGGGCTCATCTTGGCTCCATCAGAGTGCGATCTATTTTTCAATCTCTGCGAGCGGGGTTCGATCGGGATCACCGGTGAGATTTCTTGCGATATCCGTCGGTACGCGGCGGTAGGGGAAGGTCTTCAGGATATCCTGCATGAGGTCATCGAAGATATAGCGATTTCTGACGGTGCCCTCCTCTTCGCTGTTCCAGTAGGTCGCGCGGTCATCGCGGACGGACGGCTCCCCTTTCTTATAGGAATAGATATCGAAGACGGCGCGTGTCTCTACGATGTCATCAGCGTCGCAGAACAAGGAGCGGTGATAGACGACCTGCCGCCACTCCGTGATGACAGGCATGACGACGATGTCTGCATTTGCTTTTTCAGCAAGCTCCTTCATCTGGGAGGTCGAGTAGAGGTCAGCCTCGTACGCGCTCGGATCCAGGGTGCGGTAATACGGATAGCGGAAGATCCTTTCCATTTCGCGGTTCACGTAGGCAGCGGCTTCCTCACCGCTTCTGTATCGCGCCCGTAGCAGGAGCACGGTGCGTGTATTTTCGAAGTATCCCAGACTTCGATTCACAGCCGGATCGGCCGCCTTCGCGGGAACAAGGACGCTGAGGCAGAAGATGAGGGACAGGAGTAAAAGAGAAATTCGTTTCATAAAAAGACCTCCTTTGATACTATTGTAGCACCAAAGGAGGGGACAGGACTAGGGAAACACTGATTCAAGCGCAGAGTCCTAATCCCTAGTCACTTTCCTCTCTATCCACCACAGCCGTCCCATGAGGAGCAGGGCCGAGGTGCCGACACCAAGGTCGATGCACTGCCAGTAGGACTCGGGACCGTGGGAGAGGACGTAGTCGAAGAAAAGACCGGAGGGAAAGCAGACGAACCAGTAGGCGATGAGCATGAGGAAGAAGGGGACTTTCGCGTCCTTATAGCCGCGCAGGATCCCCTGGATGGGAGCTGCAATGTCATCGAAGAGCTGCCATCCGGCGCAGTAGACAAGAAAGAGGCTGCCAAGCGCAATGACGGCAGGATCCGTGCTGTAGAGAGAAATGATCTCCTTCCGGAAAAGGAGCGTCGCGGTGATGGTGATGGCTGCGCCGGTGAGTGTGGTGAGGAGCCCCAGCCGGGAGTATTCGCGGGCAAGGTCATAGCGGCGCGCTCCGACCTCGTAGCCGACGAGGATGGTCATCGCCATGGAGCAGCTCATGGGGATCATGTAGATGATACCGGAGAAATTGAGCGCTGCCTGATGCGCCGCGATGGTTTCTGTGCCGAATTTCGTGATGAATACGATGATGAAGCCGAAGAGGCTCGTTTCCATGAAGACACCGAGCGCATTCGGGATGCCGAGTGCCATGTACTCTTTCCAGACGAAGAGGCGGCTTTCCGGTGAGGAAAAGAGCGCGCGGCCCATGAATGGCTTATGAGACAGGATGACAGCAAGAAAGAGCAGGATGAGAAAGACGTAGGTCAGAAGAGTCGCAATGCCGGCTCCGACACCGCCTAGGGCGGGAGCTCCCCATTTCCCGAAGATGAAGGCGTAGTTCAGAAGGCCGTTCACCGGGAGGGCGAGGAGGAAGAGACGCATGGAGATCGTCGTCGCTCCCACAGTGTCGGTCAGTGAGCGCAGCGGCATCGCGAGCATTTCAAAAAGGAATGCGCCCACAAGCGCGAGCATGTAGTCCTTGGCGATGGAGGAAACTGCGGGGGCAAGGGAGAGCCCTTCGAGGACCGTATCGATGAGGAGGTAGTAGAGAAGGGCGAAAAGGAAAGAGAGCAGGAGTGCGAGGTAGAGTCCCGTGCGGATGATCATCGGGATGCTCTCCTTTTCTTTCTTCCCCATGAGCTGTGCGGCCATCGGTGTCGCAGCGGTGAGAAGTCCCATCGCGGTCGTCTGGATGGGAAGGAAGAGACTGGCGCCGATGGAGACGCCAGCCAGATCGTTTGCACTGACGTGACCGGACATGGTCGAGTCCATGAAGTTCATGCCCACGGTGGAGACTTGGGCGATCAGGATCGGGATCATTGTCGCGATCAGCTTTTTGAGATGAGAAAGATTGATAGACATAGGGATCGTATATTTGAAAAATGCTTGCTGGTTCAGACCAGTAAAAAGACTAGGAAAAAAGGAGCTGCCTCTTGGCAACTCCTGCTATTATAACCGAAATCCTCAATTATTTCATGTGAGCGGCAGCCCAGTCAGCCTTGAAGCGGGCAATGCCGTTGTCTGTCAGCGGGTGCTTCATCGCATCCATGAGGACCTGGAAGGGGACGGTCGCGATGTCAGCACCGGCGAGAGCGCACTGGGTGATGTGCTGCGGCTTTCTGATGGAGGCAGCGATGATCTTCGTCTCGATGCCGTGAAGCTCGAAGATCTCGGAGATGGTCTGGATCAGTTCGACGCCGTCCCATCCGATGTCATCGATGCGGCCGACGAAGGGGGAAACGAAGGAAGCACCGGCGCGCGCAGCGAGCAGAGCCTGATTGGCAGAGAAGATCAGGGTGACATTGGTGCGGATACCGGCTTTTGCGAGGCCTTTCACCGCTTTCATGCCTTCTGCGGTCATCGGGATCTTGACGACGACATGCGGGTCAAGGGCAGCGAGGACTTTGCCTTCTGCGATCATGCCTTCCGCATCATCGGCGAGGACTTCTGCGGAGATCGGGCCATCCACGATAGAGGCGATCTCTTTGATGGTGGCGTGGAAGTCTTTGCCTTCCTTGGCGATCAGAGACGGATTCGTGGTGACGCCGGAAATAAATCCCATATCATTGGCTTTGCGGATGGCTTCCACATCAGCGGTATCGATAAAAAATTCCATGTGATTCTCCTTCTGCGAGCGCTTGTGCCTCGCTAATAAGTATACACTTTTTAATGCTTCCTACATATTACACTATTTCAGAAGAAAGTCAAGAAAAACCGCAGCTTTCGCTGCGGTTTGAGGGGGCGGGGTTAGCTCGTGGGCGCCTCGCCCATGGATGGCGGATGAAAGCTTTGCTCGAATGAGAAATGAGAAATGGTGGTGCGGCGCATAAAATATGGAAGCGCCGCGAAGTATACATACTGGCGATGCCCGAAGGGCTCTTGATAGCAGGTTCCCTCGTATCGTCAGCCTTCCCCTCGAGGGGAAGGTGCCCAGAAGGGGCGGATAGGGCACTGGCGGCATGAAAGAGAGTGGGGAAATGCGTCTCAAGTGATGTCTCCTAGACTCTTAGTCACAAGTCATTGAGATTTCTAAGGAAACACTGATTAAATCGTTGTTAGATTTTACTCTTGAATTTTTATGCATAGCGAGGAATAACCTGACGCGAATAGCGAGCTATTTAAGGAAGGTTATGACGAAGCTATGTATAAAAATTCTTGTAAAGTCTGACTCTGCGATTGAATCAGCGTTTCCCTAGAACCCCTGAACCCGACGACCGGAACCATCACTATAGCCCCTTCTGCTCGATGCCGCTGACGAGGTAGCCCAGATGGGTCGTGGCATTCAAGGTGACGAGACGCCAGATGCCGTGGTCACACTCGATGACGTTGATGCAGGCATTGTCCTGTTTGATCTGCCAGAAGTGGCTCATAGGAAGCTCCAGCAGGTCACAGAGGATCGCTTTGTTCACGGCGTCGTGCGCGCAGACGAGGACAGTCTCACCATCATAGCTTCTGGCATATTCATCGAAGGCTTCACGGGCGCGTTTTCTGACGTCTTCGAGATTTTCCCCCTCGGGCATCTGCACGCGTTCAGGGTGGGTGTGCCAGAGCTGAAATTCTTCCGGATAGCGCGCTTCGATCTCATCAGCATGGATGCCTTCCCACAGGCCGTGGCTGATCTCCGTGAGGCGTGGGTCTTTGGCGACGGGAAGGTGATGGTAGTCCGCAGCGAAGCGGCAGGTGTCGTGAGAGCGGGAGAGGGGCGAGGAGATCGCGCGGTCGATATGGATGTCCTTGAGGGCGATCGCGGCCGCTTTTCCCTGCTCTATGCCGCGGGGAGAAAGCGGCGTGTCTTCCTGTCCCTGGTAGCGGCCTTCGATATTCCACGTAGTCTCTCCGTGGCGAAGAAGAATGATACGGATCATGAGAGAGTCTCCTTTTTGAGGGGTAAAGGGTTTGGAAAAATTAGAAATGAGAAATTAGGAATGGTATTGCGGCGAGATCCTTCGGCTGAGTCCTCACTTTTCTTTAAGCGGGCTTCTCACATACGACGTTTCCCGCCGCTCAGGATGACGAAATGCGCCGCAGAGTATAGATAGTGGTGATGTCATGAGCTGAAATTTCAGTCACAAGTCACTCATCCCTGCTTTCCACCTAAACCCATCCATCTGAACTTGGAACCATCAATGTTCGCAATGAATGACTTTCACATCGTGAATGCCATCGATATTCATGAGGGCAGGGAGGACCGCAGTCGGGATATCTTTATCGACGGCGACGGCCATCACATTCGTTCCCTTGTCTGCGGAAGCGCCGACCTGCATGCCGTTGATATTGATGCCTGCACTGCCAAGGACGGAAGCGACCTGACCGATCATGCCCGGCTTGTCTTCATGCGGAGCGATGATGATGCAGCCCTTCGGTTCGAAGTCTACGCGGAAATGGTCGAGGGAGACGATCTTGGCATCCTTGCGGTCAAAGAGGGAGCCTGTGATGCGGTGTGTACCCTTGTCGGTGTCGATGGTGAGGGAAATGGTATTCGTATAGTAGTGACCTTTTTTCGCTTTCACTTCACGGACATCGATGTGGCGTTCCTCTGCGATGCCGCGGGCGTTGACAAAGTTGACGGTCTGCTGGAGGACCGGCGAGAGGAGACCCTTCAGGACAGCCGTGGTGAGCGGTGCGGTCTCGGTATCTGTGAGTTCACCGGTGTATTCGATATTGACAGTGGAAATGCGGCCGCCTGCGAGATCGATGGCGATGTTGCCCATGCGTTCGCAGAGGTTGAAGTACGGCTGGATGACATGCAGAGTAGCTTTCGTGATCGGGGAAGCATTGACTGCGGTAGCGACCGGTTCACCGTGGAGCGCTTGCGCGACGCCGACAGCGACGTCAGTGGCGACGCCGGCCTGCGCTTCCTTCGTGGACGCACCGAGGTGCGGGGTGAGTGCGACATTCGTCAAGCCAAGGAATGGATTTTCTTCCGGCTTCAGCGGTTCATTCGGCCATACGTCGATGCCGGCTCCGGCCACTTTGCCGGATTTCAGTGCATCGGCGAGTGCTTTGATATCGACGACGGCGCCGCGGGACGCATTGACAAGGCGGACACCGTCTTTCATTTTAGCGAGTTCTTTTTCTCCGATCATGCCACGTGTCTCATCCGTGAGCGGGGTATGCAGGGTGATGTAGTCGGACTCTTTGAGAAGGGTGTCCAGATCGACAAGCTCGACGCCGAGCTGTTTGCCGCGCTCTAAGGTGATATAGGGATCGTAGCCGATGGTTTTCATATTGAATGCCTGCAGGCGTTTAGCCACATTTGAGCCGACGCGGCCGACACCGATGATGCCGACAGTCTTATTCAGGAGCTGGATGCCGGTGAAGCTCTTTCTGTCCCAGCGGCCTTCCATGATGGACTGGTGCGCCTGTGGGATATGACGGGTCATCGAGAGCATGAGGGCGATGGTGTGCTCGCAGGCTGCGATCGTATTCGATTCCGGCGTATTCACGACGGTGATGCCCTTCTTGGTGGCTTCGGCGATATCGATGCCGTCGATGCCGACACCGGCGCGGCCGATGACCTTCAGATTCTTGGCGGCATCGATGACGGCCTTGGTGACCTTCGTCTGGCTTCTTGTGATGATGGCATCATAGTCTCCGATCACCTGGCACAGCTCTTCTTCCTTCATATTCGGCTGAATGTCGACGATAAATTCTTTTTCCAGGATCTCTTTCGCTTCTTTGGCAACGTCTGCTGTGATGAAAATTCTAAACATAGTTTTTGCTCCTTATATGATTAAATGCAGCGGTATGATGCTTGGGGTTCAGGAAAATTAGGAATGAGAAATTAGGAATGTCCTCGTTTGAATTAGAAATTAGAAATGAGAAATGCGAAATGGTGGTGCGGCGCCAGATCCTTCGACTCAGTTCTCACTGTTCCGCCTTTACATGATCGAACATCCGACATTTCACTCCGCTCAGGATGACGAAATGCGCCGCGGAGTATAAATAGGGCGATGCCAGAAAATAGTATTCCAGTCACTCGTCACCAGTCACTAGTCACTCCCAATCCCTAATACCTAGTCACTTTTATCCATTCACTCTCATATATTCTTTCATAAAGTCAGCTAGAGCCTCTGCCGCTTCCGGTGTGACGGCATTGTAGAGAGAGACGCGGAGGCCGCCGACCAGTCGATGGCCTTTGACACCGATGAAATCATTGGCTTTTGCCTTGGCTGCGAAGTCGGCCTCCATCTCGGCATTCGCCAGATTGAAGGTCACATTCATGCGGCTTCTGGCTTCTTTTTCGGCATGCCCTTTGTAGAAGCCATCGCTCGTATCGATCACATCATAGATGAGCCGGGCCTTGACCTTGTTTCTTTCTTCGATGGCAGGAAGGCCGCCCATATTTTTGATCCAGTGGAGCATACGGTTCAGCGAGTAGATGCAGAAGACCGGCGGTGTATTGAAGGTCGAGTCCTTCTTGACGAAGGTCTGATACTGAAGAAATTCCGGTATATCCGTCCGTGCCGTGGCGAGGAGAGATTTCTTCAGGATCGCGAGCGCCACGCCTGCCGCGCCAAGATTCTTCTGGATGCCCGCCCAGATCATGTCGAACCGGCCAAAATCGATGTCGCGGGAGAGAATATCTGACGACATGTCGCAGATAAGAGGTACATTGACCTTCGGGAATTTCCAGTACTCTGTGCCGTAGATCGTATTGTTGGCGCAGAGGTACAGGTAGTCCGTCCCCGGCTTCACCTCATAGGTGTCGGGGATGTAGGAGTAATTTCTGTCCGCTGCGGAATTGGCATCATAGGCTTCTCCGAAAAAGGCGGCAGAATTTCTTGCTTTGTGCGCCCACACTCCGGTGTCGGCATAGGCGGCGCGGGTATGAAGGAAATTATACGCCGTCATCAGGAACTGCATCGTGCCGCCGCCCTGGATGAATACGATCTCGTAGTCATCATCGAGGTGCATCAGCTCGCGGAGAAGAGCCTTCGTCTCATCCAGCATGTCCTGAAATTCCTTCGAACGATGGCTGATCTCTGTGATGCCCATGCCCGTTCCTTTGAAATCGGTGAGGTCATTTTTCATCGCCTCCAAAACTTCCAAAGGCATGGGGGAGGGACCGGCGTTAAAGTTGTAGACTCGTTTCATGAAAAACTCCTTAAAAAACGCAAAAAGAGAAGACGTCCCATGGGACGAGCTTCTCTTTTCTCGCGGTACCACCCAATTTAACCGGTGCATCAGTCAGTATACGGATAATAAAAAACGCCCTCCATCCTCAAAGGGACGAGAGCACCCGCGATACCACCCAAATTGCCTTCCGGCCATCTTTAGTCTCCTGTAACGGGCAGATCCCGAAAGATTCTTCATCTTTATCTCCGAAGTGGAAAGTCCTTGTCCCATTGGCAGCTCACACCGACCGCTGTCTCTCTGAAAAAGATTCAAGCACCCTTCTTCATCATCGCTTGTTTCGTATGATTGGATTATAGACGGAAGAGGGGGAGTTGTCAAGAGGGAAAATATGGGATCCAGGGTTAGCCCTTGGGGCGTGCTGGCCTTTGATTCCGTTTGAAAGCCTCGATGGAATGAGAAATGAGAAATGAGAAATGAGAAATGGTGGTACGGCGCATAAAAATATGGAAGCGCCGCGAAGTATAAATAATGGCGATACCCGCTTGAGACGTTAGACTAAGAGATTTTAGATGTCGGACGTCAGAAGTCAGAAGTCAGCAGTTCGAAGTCTGATGTCTAATCCCCAATCCAATCCCTAGTCGCCGCTCTTCTATCGAACGAATGCATGGTGTCCATACTTACCCATGCCTACTTGATATTCGCTATATCATCCTAGAACGCTATAATGGAAGAAAAGAGCTAGGGAAACGCTGATTCAATCGCAGAGTCAGATTTTACAAGAATTTTTATACATAGCTTCGTCATAACCTTCCTTAAATAGCTCGCTATTCGCGTCAGGTTATTCCTCGCTATGCATAAAAAATTCAAGAGTAAAATCTGACAACGATTTAATCAGTGTTTCCCTAGGAACATCGCCTGTTTTATACGGCGGCGAAGCCGCTGCCTTCATTTCTCATGTATAAGGAGCCAAACCATGGATTTCAGTATCAAATACTTCAAAGACTACATTTCCTTTCATGTAGATGACAGCCATCCGGTGAAAGAACTTCTCCCTCATCCTTGCGAAGAGGCAGATATCGAAGAAGAGGAAATACGCCGGGCACTTGCTCATCCGATTTCCTCGGCGCGCCTCTCTGAGATCGTGAAGGCGGGGGAAAAGGTCGTTATCATCACGAGCGACGTTACGCGCCCCGTGCCTTCCTGGCTTCTGATCCCCTGTGTCCTGCAAGAGCTGGAAACTGCGGGAATCCGCGAGGAAGATATCACCGTCGTCTTTGCCCTAGGTTCCCATCGCCATCTGACAGAAGAGGAGCGAGAGCGCCTCGTCGGTGAATGGGCGTATCACAAAGTGAAATGCATCGACAGCGATCCAGAAGACTGCGTGCATCTTGGCACCTGCAGGAATGGGACCTCCGTCGATATCTTCCGCACGGTTGCCGAAGCCGACCGCCGCATCCTTCTCGGTAATGTCGAGTACCATTACTTCGCCGGTTATTCCGGCGGCATGAAAGCCATCATGCCGGGCTGTGCTTCGCTTGCCTCGATCCAGTCGAATCACAGAAATATGATCCGCCCCGGTGCGTATGCGGGGCATCTCGATGGAAATCCTGTGCGCGAGGACATCGAAGAAACGGCAGCGTACTGTCCTGCCGATTTCATCGTGAATGTAGTCTTGGATGATCATAAGAAGATCGCCTATGCCGCAGCCGGAGATCCCGTCGCAGCGCATCGTGACGCCTGCCGTTTCCTGGATGGCCTCTACAGAGTGGATATCAAGAAACCGGCTGACGTCGTCATCGTTTCTACTGGCGGCTATCCGAAGGATATCAATCTCTATCAGGCACAGAAATCCATCGATAACGCGAAGCACGCTGTGAAAGCGGGCGGTATCATGATCGTTGCCGCATCCTGCCACGAAGGCTACGGCAGCGCGCCCTTTGCCCGCTGGATCGAGAGCTATCCGACACCGGAAGAACGCATCGCGGCCATTCACGAGCACTTCGAGCTCGGTGGTCACAAATCGGCGGCGCTCGGCCTTGTGCAGCAGAAATGTACCATCTATCTCGTGACCGATATGGACGATGCCCTTGTCAGGAAAGCAAATATGGTGCCTTTCCATGACCTTCAGCAGGCTGTCGATCAGGCGCTGGAAAAGAAGGGAGAGAAGGCAAGCGTTTATGTCATTCCTGTCGGTGGATCGACACTGCCGATGATTCATTGAATGAGAAATAGAAGCGCGGTGCATCACAAAAGAGAGGTGCTGCGGGTTTTATACCAATAAAAAACGATCCATGGAGTCATACCATGGATCGTTTTTTTATTGGTGGAGCATAGGGGGATCGAACCCCTGACCTCAAGATTGCGAACCTTGCGCTCTCCCAGCTGAGCTAATGCCCCATGTGTTTACGTATTATACCCCTTTGGGAGGTGAGATGCAATAGATTTTTTAAGGGCAGGGGGAATGACAAATGAGGGAAAAGGGAAATGGCAATAAAAAATCTCACGGCGCGGAGCACGTGGAACTTTTCATCATGGTGGGCGATGACAGGATCGAACTGGTTCCGCAGCGAACACATTTTGAAGGAGCAAAGCGACACGCAAATGATCGTGAGCGCGGATGCAGGAGGTTAAATGATAAATAAGGTGGGAGGGAAATGGCAATAAAAAAGCATCACGGCGCGAAGCACATGACGCTTTCTTTTTGGTGGGCGATAACAGGATCGAACTGGTTCCGCAGCGAACATCATTTGAAGGAGCAAAGCGACGCGCAAATGATCGTGAGCGCGGATGCAGGAGGTTAAATGATAAATAAGGTGGGAGGGAAATGGCAATAAAAAATCCCACGGCGCGGAGCACGTGGAACTTTTCATGGCATGTTAGACCACTACACCACCGGGCCTTTTGGTGGGCGATAACAGGATCGAACTGCTGACATTCTGCTTGTAAGGCAGACGCTCTCCCAGCTGAGCTAATCGCCCACATTGGTGACCTGTGGGGGATTCGAACCCCCGAACCCGCCGTGAAAGGGCGGTGTCTTAACCGCTTGACGAACAGGCCACTTATGGTGATCCACCCGCGACTCGAACGCGGGACACCTTGATTAAAAGTCAAGTGCTCTACCGACTGAGCTAGTGGATCATTTGGCAGGGGTAGTAGGATTCGAACCTACGCATGACGGAGTCAGAGTCCGTTGCCTTACCGCTTGGCGATACCCCTATTGGCTCCTGAAGCAGGGTTCGAACCTGCGACATCGTGATTAACAGTCACGCGCTCTACCGGCTGAGCTATTCAGGAATCTATAGAAACATCTTACGATGTAACTAACTATGGAGCGGAAAACGGGACTCGAACCCGCGACCCCAACCTTGGCAAGGTTGTGCTCTACCACTGAGCTACTTCCGCATTTGCTTAACAGCGATATTATTATATCACAGTTTTGTCTTTTGTCAAGTCTTATTTTTTCGGATCGAACCGATGTAAGTCTTGGCATTTCAGCGACGTTTGATATTGTATCATATCGTTTACTTCGTGTCAACAGGAAATTTTCATTCAATCAAGATGTTCATTTCGCTGTCAGCACTCTCGCTGTGCGACGAAAAGTATTATATACGATTCCGCCGTATTTTGCAAGGGGATTTTTGAAAAAATTTTCGGAACGGTTTTCAGGGCAAGGTTCGGCAGGCAGCCGATATCTCGCCCTTGCGACCGGCGCCGGCTGCGCCTTCAGCCAAAAAGGCGATGTGAAATAACGATCATCTCATTTTCGCGT
>FR879561.1:9245-19087 GCA_000434475.1 Dialister sp. CAG:486 | reverse complement strand
AGCGTAGCCGAGAAATCTCTATGGCAGAACGCTCATTGCCTGATGTGAGACAGCACCAAGACAACGTTTTTCCTCGGCGCATACACGCTGATTCCCGCAGGGCAGTAGAGATCCCTCGGCTACGCTCGGGATGACGATGCCGGAGAATCCTAGTCACCAATCACTCCTAATCCCCAATCCCTAATCCCTAGCCACTCCTCCCTGCTTTCAAATTTCGAAGGAAAGAAATCCTCGCAAGCTGAGCAGACCCTGGAGAGGGGTCGCGCCAAAGGTGCCGGATAGAGTGCCCCACAAGGGCGCAACTCTACGTAGCTGTCAGCGTCCCATCTGCGTGAATCGTTTTTCAGTGATCCTCAAGCAACCTACCGACCGTTCTGCAGAAATCTGCCTCTTCGAGGCAGTCTATCCCTGGCCTTCGGGCTGCCCCTTCTCCAAGGGGCGACGCATTTTACGTGATTCCAATAATCCACAGCGCTTTCATTGTATGATGCGCCACACCACCATTCGTCATTCCTCATTTTCTCCTTCTCCTCCAAATAAAAAAACGAACCCTTGTGGGTTCGTTTTTTTATTCAGCGATTACTGCTGGCTTTTCTTTACATTGGCACTCTTATATCTAGCCTGACGGGAAAGAACCATCTTTCTCATACGGATGTTTTCCGGAGTGACTTCGACGAGTTCATCATCATTGATCCATTCGAGCGCCCCTTCCAGCGTGAACTTGCGGCATGGCGGCAGCTTGATAGCATCATCAGAGCCGGAGGCACGGGTGTTGGTCAGATGTTTCTTTTTGCATGGGTTGACATCCATATCCTGATCACGGGTATTTTCACCGATGATCATGCCTTCATAGACTTCGACGCCCGGTTCCAGGAAAAGCTCGCCACGGTCGAGGACAGAGTTCAGGCCGTATGCAGTGGTGGTGCCGGATTCGAAAGCCACGAGGGAGCCTCTGGTTCTGCCCGGGATATCACCCTTGTATGGCGCATAGCCTTGGAAGACATGGTAGAGGATACCTGTACCGCGGGTGGTGGTCAGGAGTTCATTACGGAAGCCGATGAGGCCGCGGGCCGGGATGGAGAATTCCATCTTCATATAGCCTGCGAGTTCTTCCATGGAGATCATTTCTGCTTTTCTCGGTCCAAGACCTTCCATGACAGCGCCCATGAATTCCTGCGGTACTTCGATGGTCAGACGTTCGAGCGGTTCGCACTTCTGTCCATTGATCTCCTTGAAAATAACCTGCGGCTTGGAGACTTCGAGTTCGAAGCCTTCACGACGCATGGTCTCGATCAGGACGGAGAGGTGGAGCTCGCCGCGGCCGGAAACCTTGAATGCATCAGATGTTTCCGTGTCTTCTACACGAAGAGCCACGTTCGTTTCGATTTCCTTGTAGAGACGGGCACGGATATGGCGGGAAGTGACGAAGTCACCCTCACGGCCGGCAAATGGGCTCTTATTGACATGGAATACCATGGACAGGGTCGGTTCGTCGATGTGGATCGCCGGCAGTGCCTCCGGGTTCGTCGCATCAGCGACCGTTTCACCGATATTGATATCTTTGAAGCCGGCCATAGCGATGATGTCGCCGACCTTCGCTTCATCGACAGGCGTACGTTTCATGCCCTGCCAGTGGAAGAGCTGAGCGATATGGTCGCTTCTGATCTTTTCGCCATCGGTGATAGCGACAGGCATCCCCTGCTTCGCAGTACCGCGGGTCACACGGCCGATAGCGACCTTGCCGAGGTAGTCATCCGCTTCGAGCGTGGTGACCATGACCTGCAGGCCGGCATCCGGTTCGCCTTCCGGGCATGGGATATACTTCAGGATCGCATCAAAGAGCGGGTCAAGGTTCTTGCCTTCATCATTCATGTGGAGCTTGGCGATGCCGCTTCTGGCCGATGCATAGAGCAGCGGGAAATCAAGCTGGTCATCGTCCGCATCGAGTTCCATGAAGAGCTCGAGGATCTCACCTTCGACATCGGAAATACGCTGATCCGGACGGTCGATCTTATTGATGACGACGATCGGCTTCAGCTTGTGTTCCAGCGCTTTTCTCAGGACGTACTTCGTCTGCGGCATCGGGCCTTCATGAGCATCGACGAGGAGCAGTACGCCATCGACCATGTTCAGGATACGTTCGACTTCGCCGCCGAAGTCCGCATGCCCTGGGGTGTCGACGATATTGATCTTCACACCGTCATGCATGACAGAGGTATTTTTCGCCAGGATCGTGATGCCGCGTTCACGTTCCAGTGGATTCGAGTCCATGACGCGTTCTGCGACCTTCTGGTTATCTCTGAAAATGTGGCTCTGCTTCAGCATGGCATCGACCAGAGTCGTCTTACCATGGTCGACGTGAGCGATGATGGCAATGTTGCGGATATCTTCTCTTTTCATTTCTTTCCTTTTCCCCCTCGGGCAACCTATTGCGCCTAGGCGCACTTTTTTGATGATGACTTCACGCTATAGTGAAGCCGTCAAGTTATCATATATTCGGAAATACAATTTATTATACCACGTATACGCAAGAGTAGGAAAATAATTTTTTCATAAAAAACGGGTAGGGGCAACGGGTTCAAAGGATTCAATGGGTTCAACGGGGAAGGTGCGGTGCTGCGCGCTGTTTTTTATGCATACTTCTCATATTCTCGCCCGCTGCAAGTTTTAGAAAAGTATTTTGAGCATTTCCCTAGCCCCTTCCTTTGGAAGGGGCAGACGAGCGCAGCGAGACGGGGTTGGCTTCACTTTGGTTGGACCGGCGCCTTCTCTAGTCTCCCGCTGACCATCCATAAAAATTGTGGTGAAGCTGCCATCTTTCAGCCTCCCCCATGGAAGGAAGGCTGATGATATAGGGATACCGCTTTCCCCATACTTTTCCAAAATCAAAACCGTGTAAAAAGAAAAAATTTCCCCGATATTATTTGATGGAGAGAGGAAAATCTTCCCGGGAGCCAAAAGCTTATCTCTTCGTCCCTACGTGCACTGACCTATAGGAAAGGGACGGCGTGAATGAGCTGATGGCGGATCCGATATCCCTCCTCCCGCCCGAAAGCGTGCTAGCCGCCGGAAGGTGAGTCAGACACAAACCACATAAAGACGCAGCATGGCGAAGAAGCATCCCATGCAGGATTCGCCTCGCGGGCAAACCCTAGAGCGAAGTTTAGCCGTACTTGTACGACATGAACCGTGAAATGCGCTGGTGCCAGATTGCAGGGAATGCCTCCATGGATCGCTATCTATCATGCTGCGTCTTTTGGCATGCCAAAAAGGCTTTGCCCGTTCGGGCAAGGCCTTTTTATTGTCTGTCTTATACGCCAAAGTGCGCATTCACACGTTCGGCGAGGCAGCCGTTTTTAGCGGCTTCTGCTGCGTCTTCCTGCACGAAGTGCGGATTGTTTTCTTTGAATCGTTCGTCAAATCCCATGATATAGTTTGTCGCGATAAGATAAATAATCCTCGTAGGTGCCATACCATAGACCTGATTCGCAAGGATATGGCGGATGCGCTCCTCGCTGTCTGGATAGAGCTTCTTCATCTTTTCGCTCCGATAGAGGCGTTTCACGATTTCCGTGATGTAGAGCCCCGACTTCATGTAAAGATCCGCGAAGGTCGCCTTCGGGTCATCGAAGCAGCCCGGATTCTCCTCTTCGAGCTCATCCACCATTTTCTCCACGACCCAGCGCGGAGTGAAGATCTGGTTCGTCTGCTGCGGCGGGATATAGTCGAAGATATCCTCTTCCTGGCTTTCATCGAAGTAGTTTGCGAGCGCTTCCTTCTTATTCAGAAATTCCTGCACTGCGTCATTGAAGACCGTCTCGTCAAAAAGGTGGCCCTTGAAATGCTCGATCTTCCCCGTTTCCGGGTTCAGCCTGTCTCCGCCGTCGCGCAAGAAGCGGAATTCTTCTTCCGTGATATTTGTCACCTCATAGAATACGTCATCCTCCGTATAGTCGTCGAGGTTCTCAAGCGTCAACTTCCGATCCCCGTACGCCATGAGAAAACTCGGGATCGCACGGGAGAAGCCACGCAGATGGTCACGGATCGAGGTCTCGATGGACTTCTTCTCTTCCGCCGCCTTGTGTTCTTCCATCTGACGGACGAGCTCCGCCGGTTTCTCCTGAATGGCCTTCTGCACCGTTTCCTGAATACCCGTTTTCAGCTGATTGATGAGCCCATCCATCACTTCGCCATAGCTGTCATGGGCTTCTGCGATTTTCTTCGCATCCCCCTCCGCTTCCTTGACCTTGCGATCCATATCAAGTTTGGCAAGATTCGCCCCTTGGATGAACTGATCCTTCTTCTCTTCTACCTTCCCTTTGACATCGGAGCGGATATCATTCTCCATGCGCTTCTGCCGCGCCTTGGTCACGCCATAGGTCGCCGACACCTGGGGCACCAGATCGGAAATCAGGGTATCTGCCACCGCATCCGTCGCCGTATCGATCTTCCTTGTGATCTCCTCCACAGCATTCTCCGTCGCTGGTGTATGCTGCGCGACATCCTGCAATGGCTTTTCCACATCATCCGCAAGTTTTTCGTAAATCTTATCACCGAAAATATCCGGCGTCTTGCCGATGACGATGGACTCTACATCTCGATTTCCTTCTTCATCGAAAGGCTTGTCTTCACTTCCAAGATCCTTCGCCCCATCGTCTTTCTTTTTCTGCTCTTCCTGCGCCGTCGGCAGCTTCTCGATGATCTCCTTTACCGCCGCCGGTGCGCCAAAGACATTGGAAATATTCTGGAAAAGAAAATTGGAAAGGAAACCGCGCCGCACGACTTCTGTGCTCTTGAGTTTTCTCGGGATGGAGAGTACCTTCGCTGCGTCGAGCTCCACCATCTCCCCATCGTTGTCCTCCCCGATGACCGGAAAGAAATTCAAAAGCCGCTTGATGTTCTGCCTGCGGTCATCCGCCGTCCCGCTGCCGCCCGCGGTATCCGAGAGCAAGTCATTCGCAAACTGGTCGAAGATGATGAGCGTCCGCGCCGGATCGAAGTCGAAGACATACGCATTTTCCTTGCGATACATCTTTCCATCCTCATCCTGAAAACGACACGGATTCTGCGCACGGAATGCCGCCTGCATGTACGACGACGGGCTTTCCAGATTACAAAGCATCAGCACCGCCGACCACTCCTTCACCGTCACCCCCACCGTCAGCTGTCCGACCGTGAGCGTGATGGTCTTATCGTGCGTCTTGATCGCCTGCTTCACGCGTTCATAGGCTTTGTCATTCGTCTCATCTTCCTCATCCTGTCGCCCATCGCCTACGGCCATGATGACTTCATAGTCCTTGAAGACCGGATCCTCTTTGAGAAGCTTCCGAAGCGCTCTAGCTGCCGCGACACGGTTCAGGTACCACATCGTATGCGCAAGCTCTTTCCGAAGCTCTGGCGTCGAGAAAGGATACTTCGCCCCCGTCCGGAGCTGTACGAGAAATTTCCGCACTTCCTCCTTATGGACGAACTGTCCGCTCTCATTCACCGCGAAAAATTCATTGAGGTCGAAGGCATAGTCCGTCTTCCCTTCCTCCGACATATCTGCGCCCTGCGTGATCTTCTCCATGATCATAGGAGACATCTGATATGTCAGCATCGTGAGCTTCGGGAGATCCTCATACGGATTGTACCCATCCCCCGTCCAGGATGCCTTCGCCTCCTGCTCATCCGCATACGACCAGTTATACACCTGATCTTCTGCAAAATCACCGCGCGCAAGCTGCTTGAACGGCGTACCCGATAGATAGAGCGTATGCGCCTTCTTCATCTTGCCGAAAGCCCAATCCGTCTTCTTCGTATCCACACCTTCCTGCGACTCATCGACGATCACGAGGTCGAAAGAAAGATCCGCGATCCACTTCAGCTTGTCGATCCCATCTTTTGCAAAATAGGCCGAGCCCTTCAGCCCCTGCAGCGACTCGAAAGCCACCATGCGATACGCTTTGTCCTCATTGAGGCACGCATTGACATACTCCTCATGAGAAAGCACGCCCGCCTTCCCCTTCAAAGCATCCGTCTCCGATACGAAAAGGATCGGCTCCTGCCAGGCGATGAATTTGCGAAAATCCTCCAGCCAAGAATTGGCGATGCTCGGCCGATTTGTCACAATGAGCACATTCCGCGCCTGCATCTTCCGTACAAGATCATAGGCCGCGAGCGTCTTACCGAATCGCGGCTTCGCATTCCAGAGAAATTCCTTTCCACCCTTCTCGAAATACACCTTCGCTCTCGCGACCGCCTCCGCCTGCTCGCGCCGAAGCGTGTAGGCCATCCCTTCCTTCGCCTTTGTCAGGTACCTTCGGCTGGCAAATTCAAAGAAATCCCGCTGCGAATCCCATCCGCTGATCTGGAACCACTCCGTTCCCTTCCTGCGAGGGATTTTTTTATTCGTTTCAAGGAAATGGTGGAAATCGTAGTCCTTGAAGAACTCTCCACTGTCATCCTTGTACCGAGCGAAATCACTCCAGAGGATCTCATAGTCGAGCCCGGCGGTATGTGTCTGCTGCTCGACGCGCTTCTTCACGCCCTGCTCCGTGTAGCCGATCTTCGTCCAGCCGTCATTTTTCGGGTATCCCGGGGTGGTGTAGGCGTAAATCATGGGGGTGATCCGGGTGGCAGTGTGGATCATTTGGGCTGCTTTCATTTTATTTCATCTCCTTTACATTTTTCTCAATAAAGGAGATTTCGTTCTCGTCAAGCCCGTACTTCACGTAAAGCTGACGGTCGATCTCTGAGATTGGTTTCGTCCAGTCGATGTCTGAGGCGGTAGTGAAGTCTTGGAGGGGAACGAAGCGCCACTTAGGTCCAGGGCTATCTTGAGTTATTTTTAATATACCTAGCATCGCTCTAGTGAATTTACACTTTAAATATTTTGCTAAATTTATAGCCTCCTCCCGATGGCTAAAGCATCCAATACCAATAAACGTTTGAGTAAATGCAACACCCGGCTCTGCAATTTCAAATGTGGATAATTGCTCACCAAATTTTCCCGATCCCATAGCTTTCGGCACTAACAATGTATAAAAGTCCAATGTATTTGAACTATCGACTATATAGTCCCTACGTACATAACGACGCGTACGTACACCATTCAACAATCCAATGAACTGTATATATGCTCGACCATCATCTGGTTTTTTCTCAGAAAAAATACAACTCAATGCAGAGAATGCGCTGGTTCTTAATCTCCCAACGGTATCAGGATTGTCACTAAGCATAAGCGGCGACAATTTAAAACTAAGTGGTGAACTAATCACTGTATCTAAAAAATCGCTTGAATTACATTGCACTTTATGGAGTATACTATTTAGTTCGACGTATTTTGTAAACGTTTCAATAGCGCCATAGTCAGCTTTCACATTTCTTAATGAAATGCTCACCCCCCCCCTTAATATCTGTGTTCGGAAATACTTTTGCACTTAATGGCTCATAGTATAATATCTTAAAATGTTTGTCTTGAAGCATCTTTTTGTTCCAAGAGGAAGGTGTATAACCAGCATTAAATAAAAATCTTGCTGGAGTTATGAGCTCAACAACGTCTGCTAATAAAAACGTTTCATCCATAAACAGGTTATAAATAGGAGGTTTTCGAGTACTCTCACTATCCGTCTCCTCCTGATATGGCGGATTTCCCACAATATAATCAAACCTCATCCCACAAGACCTCGCTTTCACATCCCCATACGAAACACTCTGGCAATCACTTCTCCACGAATATACCCGGCACACCGGCTGACCTACCGAAAGGAGCGGGCGAATATCTATATTCCCAAAGGAGAATAGATCCGCGCCCTCCGGATCCTCCGCGCAGTACGGGATGCGGCCAGAGAGTCCATCCATCTGCCAGAGATTCCACGCCACCTTATTCGTCAGCTTTCGGAGGAAAGAGGCGGGCGCCGCCTCCTCCCATTTCGAGAAGTAATGCTCCATCACCGTCTTCATGATATTCACACGGGCGATCAAGAGATTGTCTCCCTGAAACTCATAGCCATACGTTGCTTCCATCGCGCGGAGTGCCCAGTGCTGCCAATCCTCTCTCGTCTCCGTAAAGTGCGAGATCGCAAGGAGCTTCCGATCAAGCAGTCCGCGGCGGGAAGAAACTTCGATTTCTTCCCCCGTCGATACATCATAGCGCTCGGCCAGATAGGGTGCCTCTCCGCAGGTGATTTCCAGACGCCGGCTGTCCACATACCGCTGCCAACGCGGTGTCTTATGTCCCTTCTTCTGCAAAAAGAGCGCATCCAGATCCTCCCACACGTCCGGCTCCATCTTTTCTACGCCGAACCAGTCTCGATCGAGCGCGTCATTCATGAGATCACAGACCCAGCGCGGCGTGAAGACTTCCCCATGCCGCCTCGTGCGGCTCGACTGCTGCTCCACCGCCTTCCGCGCCCGCGTTTTCACAAGCGAAATCTCTGCAAGCTCGATTTCCCGCCCGCGTCCATACGCTTCGCCCTCCGTCTCATAGGCATCCGTAGCCCAGAGAATATGGCGTCCCGTGGTCTTGTCCGCGAGCAGCTTCTCCATGAGTCCCATCGCAGAGAGCCCTCTGATGTCCTTCTGTATATCGATCAAAGGCTCACCTCCTGTCTGTTTCTTACAGTATAGCATAAATAAGAGCCACTTTTCTCACTTTGCATCCGCATCGCGGATGCAGCGGCGCTGCGCGCCGTCCATCACCCCTGCTCCCCACTTGCCCCATCCTCTGGAAGGGGCTGCCGAGCGCAGCGAGGCGGGGTTGGCTCGCACTATTGTTGAAATGGCGTTTTCTCCGTACCACCATTTTTCATTTCGCATCAAAAAAGACGCCCGCAAGAGGCGTCTTTCTTTAGTCCATTTTCGCGGCGAGCTCGTCCCATTTCTCATAGAGAGCTTCGAGCTTTTTCTGCGCTTCGTCGTACTCGGCGGCGAGGTCTGCATAGTTGTCCGGATCCATGCTCATCTGCGCGGTGTACATCTTGACCGTCGCTTCGAGGCGGCCGATCTCCATTTCCACATGGCTGAGCTTTTCCCTTTCTACGGCCGAGACTTCCTGCTTCTTCTGGTGTTCCTTCTCAGGCGCAGTCTTATCTTTCTCCGGCTCTTCTTCTACAGTCTCTTCCCCGCTGCGGTCTTTTTCAAAGGCTTCGAGGTCGAGCTTTTTCTCTTTATAGTAGCTGTAGTTCCCGAGGTACTCGGTGAGCTTTCCATGTTCCATTTCTACGATGCGGGTCGTGATCTTATCTAAGAAATAGCGGTCATGCGAGACGACGAGTGAGGTGCCGCCGAAGGCCTGGATGGCCTGCTCCATGATCTCCCTCGTAGGGATATCGAGATGGTTCGTCGGTTCGTCTAGGATGAGAAAATTCGGTTTCTCGAGAAAGAGGCACAGGAGCGAGAGACGTGCCTTCTCTCCGCCGGAGAGCATGGCGACCTGCTTGAATACGTCATCGCCGCGGAACAGGAACATACCGAGGATATTTCTGGCTTCCTTCTCTCCGAAATTGAAGGTGTCACGCACTTCGTCAAGGACGGAAAGCTCGGGGTGGAGGCGCTCCTGCTCCTGCGAGTAGTAGCCCATCTTCACATTATTGCCGAGCTGGATGATGCCGCTGTCTGCCGTCTTTTCTCCGGTGATGAGCTTCAGAAGCGTGGTCTTGCCCGCGCCATTCGGGCCGATGAGGCCGAGTACCTCCCCTTTTTTGATGTGAAGGTTCAGATCCTGAAAGATCAGATGATCCTTGTAGGAGGCTTTCGCACGCACGATGTCGAGTACCTTCTCCGCACATTCCTGCGGCGGATCAAAGTGAAAACAGAACGTCGCCTGATGGACAGGTTTATCGAGACGCTCGAGGCGGTTC
>FR879561.1:0-9210 GCA_000434475.1 Dialister sp. CAG:486 | reverse complement strand
TTCAGCTGTGACTGGCGGCCGCGCGCCTGCTTCGCCTTGATGCCCGCCTTGTAGCGTCGGATATACTCTTCCGTTTCCTTGATGTGCTCCTGCTGCTTGTCGTAAGCCTTTTGGTAGGCTTTGTCCTGGTTCGTCTTTGTCTCCAGATAGCGCGAGTAGCCTCCACGGAAACTTCGGATATGATGGTTCTCCAGATCGATGATCCCCGTCGCCGCTGCATCCAGGAAATAGCGGTCATGGGAGATCATGAGGATCCCGCCTTTGTACGAGCGCAGGTAGTCTTCGAGCCACTCGAGCATGCCCATGTCGAGGTGGTTCGTCGGTTCGTCTAAGAGAAGGAAATCCGGATGGCGCACGAAGGCGGCGGCAAGGTTGATACGGACCTTCTGCCCGCCGGAGAAGGCATGGATGTCTCTGTCCCAATCCTCCTCTCTGAAGCCGAGCCCGGTCAGGATCTTTTTCGTCATCGACTCATAATCATAACCGCCTAAGAATTCAAATCGCTCTTCCGCCTTGCCATACTGCTCAATGAGCTTCTCATCGTCCTTGTGCTGCTCGAGCTCTTTCGTCAGCGCTTCGATGCGATCTTTATAAAAGAGGACATCCCGCCACGCCTCTTCCATTTCCTCGCGGATGGTATGGGAGGTGTAATTGAAATCCTGACGGAGGTAGCCGATGATGGCACCGTCGCTCGCCTTGACGGAGCCTTTATCGTATTCCTCATCACCGCGAATGCATTTCAGGAGCGTCGTCTTGCCCGCGCCATTCGCACCGACCAGACCGATGCGTTCCCCGCTTCGGATGTCAAAGGAAACATTTTCAAAGACAGTCTTGATGCCGAAGGATTTCGACAGACCGTTGATACGTAGAATTGCCATAGTAATACTCCGTGGCCGGCATGTAGCATGTCGGTCTATAAAAATAGTTTATAGGTTCAGGGTTAGCCCGTGGGACGCGCTGCCCCTCGATTGCGTATGAAAGAGGGGGAGCGGGTCCTACAGGTCTACGGGTTCAAAGGGATTGGTACGGCGCATTTCGTCATCCTGAGCGGAGAAAAACGTCGTATGTTAAAGAATGGCTTATCTGAAATATGAGAACTGAGTCGAAGGATCTAAGCGCCGCGGAAGTTTGAAATTAGCGGTTTTCTCGTATCGCCAGCCTAATCCCTAGCCACTAATTCCTAATCACCAGTCACTCATCCCTGCTTTCAAACTTTTTTGGGGGTATCCCTTCACCATATCATCATCGAAAGCGCAACCGAGGGATCTTTCTTGCACTGCAGTCAGTATCACATAAGCAGATACAGGGAAACGACGCCTTGGTGCTACGTATTTCTGCGTTCACACATCCTTCGTTTATCGCTCTGCAAGGAAGATTTCTCGCTTCGCTCGAAATGACGATATGGGAGTCTGATGTCTCCTAGTCTCCTAGTCACCAGCCCCCTTTATTCGATCACATCCGCCCTGATAAGTATAATGATTTCCGACTCCTCCAGACTTTTCCCATGACTTTGGAAGAGTTTTCCCAGAAGCGGGATGTCTCCTAAAATAGGTACTTTGCGGAAGGTCTTTCCTTCCTCTTTATCGATGAGACCGCCGATAGCCAGGAGCTGCCCGGATGCCAGACGCACCATCGTATTCGCCGAGCGCGTGATGATGCGGTACGCTTTCATCTCAGGGACAAGGTAGGGCGTCGAGACTTCTGCTTCCACATCCGCGGTGATCTCATTGTCCGCACTGATAATGGGGGTATATGTGAGCTTGATGCCGGCGTCCTTGTACTCTGTCGTCGTGGTCTTCACACCATTTTCCATATGCTCTACGATGACCGGGATGCGGCTCCCGATCAGGATGTCGGCTTTCCTGCCATTCATCGTGACGACGTGCGGCTTTGCCAGTACTTTTGCCTTGCCTTTAGTGACCAGTGCATTGAGATTTGCCTGAAAGAAGAAGGTGTAGGGATGCCCGCCCGGCGCACGTCCATAGGAGATCCCAGCGTAGCCATCAGGGATCGTGACGTCCCAGCCGCTTTTTTCAATGTTTCGGATCTTGGGATTTCTATCACTGTCGTACTTGATATTTCCATCTTCCCCCAGTACATAGTGCTGCTCCGTCCAACTGTCACGGTCATAGTCCGCACTGCCGGTGAGGCTTTTGAAATTCCAGTCCAGCCCCAGCTCTTTGGCCGAGCTTTTATTGACTGCGATGACTTCCGCCTCCACCTTCACCTGCTTTTCGGGGATATCCATACCGCGAAGGAGCGCATCCACCTGCATCAGCTCGGCCGGCGTCCCACTCACAAGCACAGTATTGGCCGACTGGTTATAAGACACCTTGCCTTTGGATACCATGTCCGTCAGACTTTCGGCAGCTTCCTTGGCATTCGCATAGGAAAGGCGGTATGACTTCGCAAAGATGCCGGACTCTTTCTCCGTTACGGCGGAAAAAATAATAAGCGTACTTCCCTCTTTCCGCCCGGCAAGTCCACAGGCCGCCATGATGGATGTCATCGCTTCTTCCGGCGTCACATCATCCAGACTGGCCGTGACCCGCTCCTTCACGTGAGAAGAGAAAATGACATCCTCTCCCGTCATCTCCGCGAGTCCCCGCAGTACCTCTGCCACAGGAGCGTCGCTCACATGCAGACTGACCTTCTTCTCCGGGGCTGGCGCCACCTGTACAATGGCCTCATCCGTCTTTTTCTCCGGCATCCGGAGATCGCGGGAGGAAAGCTCTTCGGCCATCGTCTCATGTGCGCTGGTATCCAGATCCAGCGCTTGGGCAGAAATACCTGTGCAAAGCAAAAAGGCACAGCAAAAAACAGCCCCCGCCGTTCTTATCAGCGGGTGCTGAGTGTGAAAACACCGGAAGCACCGGCGAGTGTGACCGTCTTTCCCTGTATGCTGGAAACATTCCATAGTCCTGCCTGCTCTCCTTCTTTGACCGTGTACGTCACCCCATGGACCTCTATGACCGCCCGCTTCTCACTGCCAAATGACATGACACCCATGAGACGCGGCACATCAGATGCATACGACCTTTTCTCTTTTGCCGATCCGGCAGAGGCGTTCGCCGTGCGAGGCGCAGAAGAGGGCAAAGAGACGCCTGACGTTTCCACAGGCATCGTCTTTTCCGTCATCGCCTCCATATGGAAGGGGTCAGCAAGCGGCTTTCCCCTGATATAGGATGATGCATCATAGACGCGGCGGCTCTCTTCCTGCGGAAGCATCGAAGAGGAAGAAGCCCCTTCCGATGCAGTCATGGGAGGCATCGCCTTTGGTTTTTCAGGAAACAGCTTCGACGCTGTCCCCATGCCCAGCGATCCCCAGAGGATCAGAAGAGCCACAAGGGCAAGCCCCAGCGGCAGTGCCCATTTTTTATCCATGGAGCACCTCCGAAAAAAGTGACCGATACAGGCTCACCAGCCGGCGGGGAAATACGGATCCGATCATTGTCCGAGCGAATCAGCATTTCCTAGAATCTAAAATCTTTCGGCATCAGCATGAACTGGGTTTCCCTTTCGATATCATCGTAGCGGATCCAGGCATAGAAGGAATGCAGGTCGCGGTAGTAGGTCCAGTAGCGATGGTTCAGGCGGCCATACTTGGTATCGACCGTCCATGCCAGACTGAAAGCATCATTCTTCGTCGGCTGCACGCGCACGCCAAAGTCGAGCGGCTTATCACTGGTATACGAGTCGTAGCGATACGGCGTAAAGCCATTGATTTCACGATCCGTATAATAGATCCAGCCCTGCACGCTGCGGTAACCGCCGGAAAGCCCCATGCTGTAATAGGTATTTTTGCGGATGGTCCCGCCGGTTGCCCCGTGCGGAATGAGGTATTTTGGGGGATGTCCCCGCCGTTATAGCTGTAGTAGTCTCTCATATAGCCGGCGCGCCAAGAAAAGCGCATGAATTTCCCGAGCTTCCATGGATCACCGGAAATATAAGCGTCATAGCTCTTATGCTGTCCTTTGACCCCGCCTTCTTCCCAGTAACCGATTTCCCCCTTCGTGCCCACGTAGAAGCGAGAGCCACCGAGGTAAAAATGCTTCGAGTCAAATTCCAGCGACGGCCGTTTCTTGACCCAGATGCCGCCATCATCATTCGTGCTGCTTTCCTCTTCGGCATAATGGAAATTCAAGCCGCCAACCGGCGTCTGATAGCGCACACCTACATCCGGTTTGTATCCTGCCTTCGTGTACCAGCGGTTTTCCATATACGCCGTCAGATTCATATCCGCATCGAGCGGGATCTCAATGCTGTTATGCAGTCCGAAACCATTGTCACCGTCAAACATCGGACTTGGAATCAGTGTGAATGGGCTGACCCGCTTCTTCTGAAGGGAACCCTTGTACGTCGAAAGCGTCACAAGCACCGTATTCTTCGCCATGAGCTTTACATTATGCGCGATATACTTATCCCCCGGATAAATATCGATGGAGTCCGCTTCGATGCGATAGTCCGGTACCTTTGCCACCGCATGCTTCGTCGTGAAGTAGCCATGCTCGATCACTATGTGATTGGCATTCTTGTCATATGTACCGCTTTCGCCCTGAAAATAGTACGTTCCGCTGTCCCAGCCGGACACCTTTTCAAAATGTCCGACAGCGGCCTTCGCGTCATAGTCAGCGCGCGCCGCCTTGAGATCCGTCGTCGGATTCTTCCAGACAAGCTCCCCCGGGACGACATACTTTTGAGAGATCGTATTTCCATAGACATACTCGGTCTGGTAGGTATCCATCATGTGCTTGATCTCTACGCGCCCGAAAGCTGCCACCTCTCCCGTTGTATCATTGTAGCGCATTTTATCAGCCACGACCGTAGCCGGATGCTCTTTGGAAATCCCGGTATCCGCCGTTTCCTTATTCTTTTTCCTGTCTTTATCCTTTTTGGCCGTCTCCCGTGTCTCCTCCCCGTCATAGGAAGGCCGCAATACACCGTCGCTGACGGAATACTCCACATGGGTGGTATTCTCTGGCGGCAACTTTTGGGAAACAGGTACCTCCGCCGCTTCAGCAGCCAGCGAAGGCAAGAGAAGAGCAGAAAGAAGCACCGCCTTTTTCCAGTTATGATTATTCATTTCTCATGATCACGACAGAAGCTGCCTCATTATCGGTCTTGGCGGAGTCTGCCGTTTCCTTTACTGTAGAATCCTTTTCACGGGCTGCTTCCAGTTCCGCTTTGGCACTGTCACTGATTTCTGCCTTTGGCGCAGGGGCTGCGGTCTCCGGCGCAGCCGTCGCTGCCACCTGATTATCCTCTGCCGCAGTTGCCGCAACCGCAGAAGCTGTGCGCGCGACATGCTTTCTAAGGACGATGTGTGGCGCGCCTTCACGGAGCACCAGTCCCTTCGTCGTGACAGGCTGTGCCGTCTGGATATAGAGCTCGCTGCCAGCGGGGAGCACAGCATCCTTACCTTTGACAAAAAGCCCGCCCACAAGACCGATCGGTCCCAGAGCCAGCGCGCCGATAGCGGAGGCGCCGACAGCCGCTGCTTCCATTTTCAGCTTTTCCTTAGCTTCCGGTCCCAGCACAGTCGGGATCGCTTCGTCATCCACAGAGAATACCTGATCGAAGGAGACATCGACCTTGCCGCTGCGGCCAAAGCTTTTCGGGCGGCTGACTTCCGTCACCACGCCACTGCCCTGTGTGCCGCGAGGCAGCACCAGCACATCACCGACCAGAACATCTTCCTGTACCGTGAAGGAGACCGGATCTCCGACCTGGCTCGTCTTGCTGCCCACATCATCATTCAGTGCCACTTTGAAGACCGTATCCGCCGGCAGCTGGACCGTCTTCATTTCATAGTGCTGGTCTCCATAGACTGCCTGCTCCAGGCTCTGCATACGTTCATCCAAAGCCCCCTTCTTCGCTTCGCCCAGCACCGCTTTTTCCAGATGATCCATGCGGACCGTCAGATTATCTGTGCTGATCTCATCCGTCAGATAGTATTCCATCGCATTCATGCGGTTCGAAATCGCCGGAGTGCGATCGTTGTCATTTCTCACCACATCCGCATACAGATTGTCGATACGATGATCAAGTCCACTGGCCGATGTATTCCCCACACCGTAGATCACATTATCGGCCTGATCCGCACGCCCGATGAGAGACCCGCTCTGCACCGAACCATAGAGGACTTCATCTACACGGTCGATCTTTTCCGCCAGCGTTGCCACATCCTCTGCCATGACAGGCATCGCCATCAATGCAGCCAATCCTGCTGCCAGTAATGCTTTTCTCATATATTCCTCCGAAAATAATCAAATAGTAAAAGTTCATGGTTCAGGTGCCCGCTTCTTCTCATGAAGACCGGGCTATATCCGAAGGACTATGGAAAACCGGGTCCTCCTATCCATAATCCGCTTGGTCTCCCAGCCTTTTCCAGCGCCCATCACACCCGAACATCGATCACTGCCGACACGCCAACGCCCTGCACACGGGAGAACGAGGTCGGATTCACACTATCCATCGGGATGAGCCCCTTGATACGGAACAGCTTGTTATTCCAGCTGATCTCCAGCTGCCCAACCGCCTTCACCTTCTCTACCTGATCGGCATCGCCGATGACCTGCGCGGCCCCGATATATCCTTTATTTCCAATGCTGACGATCGGCACCACCTTCGTGGAGTAATTCGTGCCGGCGCCTTCCTTCATCATGACCGAATTGATCGCGCTATTGATAGAAGCGCCATATTTATCGACCAGTATCGCAATACCGCCGACCTTGACCACACCGCCAAGGACACTGCCCAGATTGAAAGCCGATACCTGCGTCAATGCGCCTGCACCGATCATCGCTGCTGCCAGTGCACAGACCACCAGTCTTTTCATTTTCATCATCATGCCCTCCTTATAGGAAATCAGTTTCACTACAGAAGTTGAACTGCGAGTACCAGACACTCTCTCAAAATCTTCTCTGACATAGCGTCCCGGATACCACAAAGCCATACTCTCTCAGCCTACAGTTATTTATTATTATACCGTCTTAGAGCGGGTTTGTGCAATAAAAAAGCGCGATTTCAGTCATCGCGTTTTCTTGAATATTGAACCGCATCCCTTCCGCCAATCGCAGTCAAATAAGGAATAACGCCAGAGATGCACCATCTGTCATCCCGATACATTCCCTGTGATGGTCGCTTGACAGCTTCCACGTATTTTAATCCACGCTCCCCGCATGGGGAGCGACAGTACAGTCAAAGCATACAGCAATGACCGCTGTGTTCAGAAAATCTGCATCCACGAGGCAAGAAAACAGCATTCGCGTGAGAATCATAACATCTAGTACATTTAGCAGAGGGTAAGCCATACATTTATGACATGAAGCCCCGTTTCTCCCACACCATTAACCCAAAACGGAGGCATAGGCAAATCACTTTTGCCCACACCTCCGTCTTCTGCCATTATTGATAAAAACAATACCTACGGCGACTTCCTCGTCATTTCTTTTTTCCAGCGGACGGTAAACTCAAAGAGCCCCGTGCGCGCATTCTTCTTCCGACTCTTCAGCTCCGTGAGGCCGCCCCACGCCCGCGTGAGATGACTAGTAAAATTCGAAAGATCGGTCGTCTTCTGCGAAGTTCCTTTCAAAAGGACATCCTCTCCCTCTGCGGAGATCTCCGATAGCACGACACCTTGCGGCATACCATCAGCAAGCAGTACCAGACGCTGCTCCCAGTGCGGATCTTTGGCCTCCTCTTCCTTTAGCATCGCAAGCAGAGCTTCTTCCTCCTCACTCGCCTTTTTCATCTCCGCCCTCTTCACTTTCAATGGAGCCAGCGCCTCATTCTCCGCCATCTGCGCCTTATCCTCCCGATAAGCCGAAAGAAAGGATGCACAGGAAAAGAGGAAAAAGGCTGTGCCGAGCGCACACGCCCCCTGCGCGATGCGAAGCTTTCGATTCTCCTCCGTCAGAAAAGGACGCTCTCCCATGAGAAGAGGCAGTGCCGTCCCCGCATGACTTACAGCAAGCACCACACGCATAGCATCATCCCAGTATCCGCCTTCCTCCAGATGCTCCGTTTCGAGCATGACTGCCTTGCTCCCCTCGACCTCTGTCCCTTCTGCGGCAAGAAGAGTCAGCTCCTTTTCCAGGTAAGAAAGCCATGCTGTCCGCTCCTTAGTCCCACAGCTCTCCAGCGGAACCAGAAAACATGGAAGAGAAGAGAGCCCATACAGATCCATCTGCCGCCCCATGAACAGCGAAGCCTTGCCCTCATCTGCCAGATGCAGGATGCGGCTCTCCCAGAGATCCCCCCTGCGGAAAAGAAGCATCGCCGAACGGCGGCGCATATATAGAATAAAGTGCGGCCCCTCTTGCAAAGGAATATCCGTCACAGGAAATGCACGGGTAATGGTAAGCCCCGCCTCATGCGCTCCCATCTCCCAAGCCCCGAGATCCACGCGCGGCAATGCATGCAAGAGCGCTTCCCAGCCCTCTTCATCATGAGAGAGCACACGATGCCCCATGGCGATCGCTTCCTCGGTGTGAAAGACGCGATCTGCCTCCCACTCCATCGATTCAGCAAATTCCTCCTCCGTCATCTGCGGATATCGTTTCCTGCTCCATCTAAGCGAGTCCGCATTCACCAAAAGCCAGAGCTTCTTCTCCCGAAGTCCGGCAGCCTTCAGTGAGAGGAAACACTCTTTCAAATTTGGCGTATCACCATCGTAGTCCGCCTGCCACTGTCCCAGTCGCTTTCCTTCTACCGTCTCCACAGCGCAGAGCTTCCCCGCCAAAGGAAATACGACCGTCCGCACCCGCTTCTTCTGCCACGCCGCGACACGCTCTCGGATCCGGTTCATCAGCTCCATAAAGAGACTCCTTCCTGAATGACGAAATCATTGTATAGCTATACTCTAGCAGGTTCATAGAAATGCAGCAATGGGAAATATGAATTCCCAATCCATACGCCCAATCCTCGGAAAGACAGGTTTCCCATTTTCATTCACACGCATACACCGTTTCACTTAGAGGGGAAGGCTGCGATACGAGAATACCATCCTCTAAAAAGGCGGCACACCACCCTTGTGAACATATCCGCTCCCCAAGCACCGTCATCCCGAACGCAGCCGAGGGATCTTTATTGCACTGCCGCCATATGCACACATGCACCCTCACTCAAACGACACCTTGGTGCTTTCTTTTTCGCCTTTCCCTCACCCACGATTTACCGCTCTGCAAGAAGGATCCCTCCACTTCGGTC
>FR879560.1 GCA_000434475.1 Dialister sp. CAG:486 | reverse complement strand
GGGGCGCATGCGTGCATATGGCGGCCGTGCAAGAAAGATCCCTCGGCTGCGCTCGGGATGACGAAACGGGGGAAAAACGTATTTTCAACACAACAAAAAAGGCTATCGCCTGATGAGCGATAGCCTTTTTACATGAATCTCTATTAGTCTTTATAAGGAACGATGGAAGCGCAGTGTGCCATGACGGTGATGGTGTAGTCTTTCTTGCCTTCGTCTTCCATTTTCTTCTTGGCGATCTCCCATGCTTCTTCGACGGTAGCGACCGGGATCTGGTTAGTCTTCCGGATGGCTTCGAAGTTCTCCGGCTTGGTGACCAGGATGATGGTGTACTGGTGGGTCATGCAGAAGAGGTTGAATGCGACGAAGAACGGGATGGTGAAGTGTTCACGGAGAGCCTTTTCCATATCGGCTTCGGTGGCATACTTGAAGCTGTCGAGATAAGCGGCCGGTTCATAGATGTCGGAGGCTTCCATGATGGCGATGATGACGCCGCCTTTCTTGGTGACGACATCGGATGGATCGTAGCACTTGCTGCCCTGATAGAGGGAAACGTCTTTCGGATAGCCGCCGGCGCAGGCAAAGACGATGTCGGCTTTGTCGGTGTAGGGGACTTTCTGGGTCTTGTAGACAAGCTTGGTGCCTTCGATCCATGCTTCGTAGGGGTCACCGCCGACCATGCGGCAGATCTGGCCTTCGGAATTGATGACAGAGTGAACGAGGAAGGCTGGTTTTACCATGTCGGAGGCTTCCTGCATGTCGTCAGATACCGGGTTGTCATCGAGGAGGGTGGAGCGGGTCTTCGGATTGATGCCGGAACCAAATTTTTCACCGAGAGCGTGGCAGTGGTTGATCTGGATGGTCTCATCTCCGGCAACGCCCGGGAGGATCAGCTTGCGGCCGCCGCCGTAGCCTGCGAAGAGGTGCGGGGTGATGCCGTCGACGACGATGATCTTATCTGCTTCGACGGCGTGCTTATTCAGCCAGACCGGAGTGCCTCTCTTGGTATCGCCGACATGGACGAGCTCGTCCATCTGCTTGCAGCGGTGCTGGTAGAGCTTCACGCGATGGGTCAGCTCTTCACCGACGACAGCGATGTCTTCTTCCGGAGTCTGTTCACGGTGGGTGCCCTGCGCGAAGAGGATGCAGATGTCATCATCCGGGATGCCGCCGCGGTTCAGTTCATTTACGATGTGGATGACGTACTGATCGGAATGGTTCCAGATGCGGGTGACGTCAGCGCAGACGATGCAGACCTTGTCGCCTTTGGAAATGATTTCGGTGAGCGGCTTGCTGCCGATCGGGTGACGCATACATTCCAGGGTAGCGGCTTTAACGTCGCAGGCCGGAGTCGGGGCGCCTTCGAGGACGTCGAGGATGTGTTCTTCCGGCAGGGAAACTTTCTGGGTGGTCTTGCCAAAGCCGAATTCAAATTCTTTTAATGCCATAGGGTTCCTCCTTATCACGAATCAGATGAGATTGTTTTTCTATTATAACACGATATTTATGTTTATTTCATCTCTAAAAAAGAGAAATGAAAATGGGTTCAAGATTAGCGTTAATTCTCAAAGTAAGTGCCGGATTAGCG
>FR879559.1 GCA_000434475.1 Dialister sp. CAG:486 | reverse complement strand
GCAGGCGTTGTAGCTAAGATCGCAAAATAATTTCGGCATCCGCTGAATGAAAAAACTCTCCCGCAAGGGGGAGTTTTTTTGCATGGGATCGGGAGACAAAAGACGGGAAGTGCAGACAGCCGGCGATCCACCGTTGCCCCGGGAGTGCCATTTCGCGTAAAGGGGGAAAGGCAGGGCGGAGCCGCTTTTTCATAGAAGCTGACAGCCTCCGAGCCGGTATCAGTTCTGCTTTCTGCGCTCCTTCTCTTGTGCTATAATGAGGAAAATTTTTGCTGCAAAGGAGGATGCGGCCCTGGCCGATGCGGATGGCGAATTGGGGAGGGGACAGGAAATCGAGGATCCGTCGGTCCCCTTTTTCTATGTGTTCCTGCCGCTCATCCCGCTGGCGCTGGTCTTTGCCGCGCATTTTCTGCCGTCCATCAAGATCGATGTCATCACAGCCAATTTTATCGGCTTTGCCGTGACCTTCGTCTGTGAATTCATCGTCCGGAAAGACAGGAGCCGGATCCCGTCAGATATGGCGGAGATCTTCAAAGGCATGGCGAATGTTTTCGTCTCCGTCGTTGCGATCATCATTTCGGCCTCCGTCTTTGCGGAAGGCATCAAGATCTTGGGCGGCATCACGATCTTCACGAATATGATCTCTGACATGAAGGGCGCGACACTCCTCATCATGGCGATCCTGACCGGGATCACGTATGTCTTCGCCATCATCATGGGGAGCGGCGCGGCTCCTTTCTTCGCCTTCGGCCCGCTGACGCCTGCCGTCGCGGCGAAACTCGGCGTCCCGACGCTGACACTGCTCCTCCCGATGGAACTGGCGACCTCCATCGGCCGAGCCTCGTCTCCTGTCTGCGGAGCCCTCATCGCGATCGCCGGGACTGCCGGACTTGCCCCGATACGCCTTGCCAAACGCACCGCTCCGCTCCTTTTCGTCATGCTCATCGTCGACATGATCGCATCGTACATCTTTACGATGTGAGATTTTAGTGACTAGTGACTGGTGACTAGGGACTAGAGATTCGGAGACGTCAGCCCCTCGTATCGTCATTTCGAGCGGAGCGAGAAATCTTTTTCGTTCGCGGTCAAGTGAACGATGATAGGAAATCCTAAACGGGAAACCTGCCATCAAGAGCCCTTCGGGCATCGCCCCATATATATTCGCGGCGAAGCCGCCACCACCATTTCTAATTCCTCATTCGAGCAAAACTTTCATCCACAATCCACGGGCGAACCCCGAACCCCGCATATTATTCCAAGGAGGTATTCTGCTATGATTCCGAAGAAAGTGATTCTTGACTGCGATCCCGGCTCTGATGATGCCATTGCCATGATGCTGGCGATGAAATCGGACGCCATCGACCTCATCGGCGTGACTACGGTGAATGGGAACCGCATCGTGCCAAAGACCACGGAGAATGCGCTGCGTGTGGTGCAGTTCATGAAATCAAGCGTTCCTGTCTATCGCGGATGTGAGGAACCGATCATCTGCAATGAGATCCCGGGGAGAAAGCCAGGCCTTCCGCGTGTGACGCTCAATGACTGTCACGGCGATTTTCTCCCGCTCCCCGAAGCCGAGATCCGGACAGAGAAGGAACATGCCGTCTTCTATCTCGTGAAGACGCTGATGGAGTCGGAGGGAGATATCTATGTCGCAGCGGTCGGCCCGCTGACGAATCTTGCGATGGCTCTTCGTATAGAGCCGAAGATCGCAGGAAAGATCAAGCAGCTCGTCATCATGGGCGGCGGACACTGCGGAGCGAACGCCAGTCCGGCGGCTGAATTCAATTTCTATGCAGACCCCGAAGCGGCGAAGATCGTCATGGACTCGGCCATCCCGAAGGTCATTCTTCCGCTCGATGCCACTTGGCGCGCGTGCCTCTCCGAAGAAAAATGCAAAGAGCTGGCGCAGCTTGGTACACCGGAAGCGAAAGTCGCAGCGGCTCTTGTCCAGAAACGCATCGACAACCTTAAGGTCAATGATGTATCGGAGCATAACTATGCCCTCCGTCACCAGGCAGGGACTGTCGCCGGCGCGATGCTCTATCGCTACGATAACCACATGGCCCCCATTCACGATGCACTCGCCATCGCCTACCTCATCAATGAGAATGTCGTGACTGAGCTCGCAGATGCGAATGTAGACATCGACATCGCAGGCGGCCTCTGCGACGGGCGTATGGTGGCCGATTTCCACAATACGAAGAAATGCAAAGCTCCTGTGACGGCGAAGGTCGCGCTCAATTCCGATGCCGGTCTATTCACGGATATGCTCTTCGCGGCGCTGGGGAAATAAGGAAACTGGTGGCTAGTGACTGTTGACTGGGAGAGTAAGAGACTGGAAGACATCAGATCCTCGTCTCGTCATTTCGAGCGGCAGCGAGAAATCTTTGTCATTCGCGGTCAGGCGTTCGATGTTAAAAAACTCAAAATGGGAAACCTGTGATACGCAGACCTTCGGGCATCGCCACCATCTATACTTTGCGACGCTTCCATATTTTTATGCGCCGCACTTTCCCCGCTGAACATCCTCTGTATGCTCAAGGGACGCCAAGCCCCATGGGCGACTAAATAAACGCACAACACATGTATTTGTGTCGTGCGTTTTTTAGTTGGCGGAAATGACAATTTTTTTGTCCCCGAAAACACTATATAGACAGAAGGAGGTGAAGAGAGGTGAATGACATGCTTGAACGGCTGACGGATGGATTTCCCATGAAGCTGATGGGCGGGATCCTTTTCCTGACCCTTGAGAAACAGCTGGCGATGCTCCTGCTTTTTGGCATCCTGATCTTCCTCGATTGTTTCACGCGCTGGATCGCGATCAGTCATGAGCATCTGGTATCCTGCGGCAGACAGCCGACCTTTCTGGAATCGGTCTGCGGCATCCGGGAGGCGCGCAGGCAGCGCTTGATCTCCAGTGAGATCATGAAGAAGCGGGGGACGGAGAAGCTCATCCTTTACAACCTCTGCGTGGCAGCGGGGATCGTGAGTGATGCGCTCCTTCAGGAGGCGGGGGCCTCCACGGATGGTATGGCAGGGATCGTGGTCAGTTACCTTGCCGCGACGGAAGCACTTTCCGTCATTGAGAACCTGTCGGATGCCGGCGTCTCATCGATGACAGAACTTTTGAAAAAGCTGAGGGGAAGATAGGGACTGGTGACTAGTGGCTGGTGATTGTGGACTGGTATTGCATTTCCCTGATCCCTAATCCCTAATCCCTAGTCACTATTAGTATCAAAAAGGAGAACTTATGTACAATACAGGCATTGATGTATCGGAACACAATGGGGAGATCGACTGGGAGGAGATTCGCCGGGCGGGGATCGCCTTCGCCATCATTCGTCTCGGCTGGGGACGAGGGCATCTGGACCGTCTCTTTTATGAGCATATCAATGGCGCACTCGCCGCCGGGCTGCCGGTCGGAGTCTACTACTACAGCTACGCGGATACGCCAAAGGCGGCGGAGGATGAGGCGCGGTTCACCGTGCATGTCCTCGCAGACTGCGGACTTTCCCCGGAAAAGCTGCCGCTTGGTGTCTGGTATGACATGGAAGATGCGGACGGCTGGAAGGCAGCGCGGGGGATCGTGGAGCCTTCGCGCATCACAGCGATGTGCGGTGCGTATGTGGATTCTCTGAAGCGTGCGGGCTATCTTGCCGGGGTCTATGCGAGCTATGACTGGCTGACGCAGATGATCTTTCCGGAGAGAGCTTCCAGCTGGCCCTTTTGGTGCGCGCAGTGGGGAAGGACCTGCGACTTTCCCGAAGCCTTCCTCTGGCAGTATACCGATCAGCTGGATATCGGAGGGCATCGGCTGGATGGGGATAGGATCTTGGGACTCGGGACTAGCCCGCAGGGCATATCGCCTGTTGATTTCGTTTGAAAATTTCGCTTGAATGAGAAATGGTGGTACGGCGCATAAAAATATAGAAGCACCGCAGAGTATGGATGGTGGCGATGCCCGAAGATGGCATTTCAGTCACCAGTCACTCGAGGTTCCTAGTCACTAGTCACTAGTCCCCAGTCACTTTTAATCCGTATTTCCTTACATTTTTCCTCTCACTCGCACACCACATCCCACAGATCCTTGAAGCGGATGATACCGTCTTCTGTGCGAAGTCTCCGATAGACGGGATCGACTTCGACGATGGTGGTATGGGTGCAGGCGTAGTCATTTCCTGTAAAATAGGTGATGGCGACGGTGTCGCCCTTCTCAAGCTCGAGCAGGGCGTCGTTCAGGGCGCGGGCGCGGTCTTCGGTGATCTCTCTTCGGGCGGCTCGCCGGATCTGGGCGGCCGTCACTTGTTCTGCGTAGCCGCGCAGGCCATTGAACGGCATGAATTGCGCGGTTCTTTTTCTATCAGGCATGGTGACCTCCTATCAGTGTATTTCTGAGGCGCAGCGTCGCCTTGGGCATATAGTCGATCCCGCGAAGCATGGCATTTTTGCCATGCTTTTTTTTGATCTCGATCATGACCTTCTCGATGGCGCGCTCCTTCGCTTCGGCTTTGGCATCGCTGAAAAGGCTCGTCTCCTCATAGCCTTCGCCGGCGGGCGCGAGACGGCCCAGACTGAGGTTTAGTGAGCGGATGGGGATATCCCGGCGGACTTTCGCCTCATAGAGCGCAGAGAACGCATGCTGGAGGCGGCTGGGGATGTCGGTCCAGCTGGGCAGGCGGTGGCTTCCGCCAGAGGAGGCGCGTTCTTCTCCTGCGTAGCCGATGCGAAGGCTGATCTCCTTTGCGACCAGCTCTTTTTCCAGAAGCTCTTGGATCAGTGTCTCTGCCATTTCATGGAGAAGGATGCGGGCGTCTTCGCTGGTATAGTTCGTAAAGAGGATCTGCCCGGCAGAGATCGAGCGGGATCTCGGTGAATAGGTACGGATATCGGACAGCGTGCAGGGCTCACGGCCCCAGGCATGGTCGATGAGCGCAGCGGCATTTTTGCCAAAGAGGCGATAGAGCGTCGCCTCAGGGATGCGCGTGATGCCATATAGGTCGTAGACGCCGATCTTGGCAAGACGGTGCGCGGTGCCGCCTGCGATCTGCCAGATGTCGGTGATGGGACGGTGATGCCACATGATTTTCCGAAAGGCTGTCTCGTCCAAGACGCCGATGTGTGAGGGGGCATGCTTAGCAAGGATATCCATTGCGATCTTGGCGAGGAAGAGATTCGTCCCCACGCCGGCGGTCGCGCAGATACCGGTCCTTTGGTAGATCTGATTCATGAGGGAGATTGCCATTTCCGTGGGCGTCTTGGCATACATGGCAAGGTAGGGCGTGACATCCATAAAGCACTCATCGATGGAGTAGGGGAAGATGTCCTCCGGTGCTAGAAATTTCAGGTAGATCTTGTAAATCTCGGTAGAAACGTCCATGTAGTGCTGCATCCGCGGCGGTGCGATGAGGTAGGGGATACCGCTCGGGATCTCGAAGAGGCGGCAGCGATTCCGGACGCCGAGTGCTTTCAGTGCGGGGCTGACAGCGAGGCAGAGCGCGCCCATTCCCCGCGCCCGATCGGCCACGACCAGATTCGCGGTGAAAGGATCCAGCCCCCGGTCCACGCACTCGACAGAGGCGTAATAGCTCTTGAGGTCGATGCAGAGGTAGCTTTGATTCATTTCGTCCTCCTTCCTGCTATAAGGATACGCGATAATCTGTTCGCGGACTAGAGAACGCCAGATTAAGAATGAGACCAATCAAAAAACTCACGAGCCGGAAAAGGTTCGTGAGTTTTTGAGCTGTTTAAGGCGCGTTTCCTTAGACTGGTGATGATAGCAGGTTCTTTTATCTTCTGCTTGCCCATTTCCATCCGTAGTACCCGATGACCGTATAGAGGATCACGATCGAGAGATGACAGGCAAGGAAAAGGCAAAGCGTCGTAGGCGGCCGCGCCAGCGAGCGCACAGGAATAAGCAAGAGGCGGCTGCCCAGGGCATACAGGAAGGAGCTGTACACACCCGCTGCCGCGAGGATGAGCGCCGCGGCATGGCTCAAAAAAGAGACTGGTGCGGTATTGGGGATGTGCATCGCCCGTTTCATCTTTGCCCAGATCCCTTGCCAGTGGATGCCGAGATGGAGTCCCATCACAAAGAGCATCAGAAAACCGAAGATGCGGTGCAGCCGATGCACCCAGAGCGGCGGGTGGATATTGAAAATCGGCATCGTGTGCGAGAAGGAGAGCCCCGTCAGCATGACGCCCAGGAAAAGGAAGAGCAGAAGCAGATCGATACCGGTCATGACGATGCGCTGCTTGGGCCAGCGCCCACGAAAGAGGGCATGGTACCACCTCGCATTCCAGATCGTGTGGAGAAGAAAGAGCGCGGTAAAGACAAAGGCTAACATCTCATGACCGAAATTGTGGATGTAGCGGTAGTCCAGCAGCAGGAGAAAAACAAAGAGCATCGAGGTATCGACAAGCATTCGTCTGTTCATGGCATCCTCCTTTCGGGGATGAATGACTAGTCACCAGTGACCACTCACTAGTTACCAGCATAGCGATTTGTTAACTTCTGGACTTAGTGAGAAGTGCAGGAAGGGGCACACCATTCATATAGTGCCCCAATATCCCCCTTCATTATATAAAACAGTTTGTACATCATTTATATAAAACTCCGCGGCGCTTCTTCATTTTATGCGCCGTACCTTTACTCCTCACTTCTCACTTGATTCGGAAGTTGACTTAAATGCCAGTTATTTAGAAAACGCAATACTAGTCACCAGTCACTCCTTCATCCCCAGCATCATATGTGACGTCGCCTCGGCAGCGATCGTCCCGTCTTCTTTTGTGATCTTCGCGCTCATGACGATGAGATGCCCTTTCCGGCGGACCTCCTCGCAGGTGATGAGGACCGTCTCTCCGATAAGGATCGGCTGCCGGAAGCGGCTCTCCATCTTGCCTGTATAGGCGGGAATACCGCCCTTCAGGAAGAGATAATTACCCATCACCTCATCCATCAGTGTCATGATGAGGCCGCCATGCATGCGGTCATTGTAGCTCTGATGCTCGCGTGAGGGGGTGAAGAGGGAGAGGCATCCCTGTGGCAGTGAGAAGAAATGCAGGTGCAGACCGATGGGATTCTCCGTCCCGCAGGCAAAGCACATATTATACGTCGGATTTCTCGGCCATTCGACGAGCGTGATACCACGCCGCTCCTCTTCCCGGCGGAGCAGCGCTGTCTCTTTTTCATTCAGCGGAAATGGATGGTTCATGATAAAGACCTCCTTTATATGTATTATATTATAGCATGATCCCAGTGCCAAAAAACAGCTCCATATGCCCGAACATGTATTTCAGCTTCATCCACACAAAGAGAACGCCCATTCTGCTTATGCGGATTTCTTATGCCGTGATGCGACGCTTACAGCCATCGAAGGCGATTGGAAATAGAATGGATGTTCTGCTATTCTGAATACATCCGGAAATACAAAAGAGAGCGCGCTCCGGAAAGAGAACGCACATGTTCGACGAAAAACAAAATCAGAAAGACATCTGCCGGGCGCTCGCCTGGCAGCACGGGGACAAAGACGCCGCCGAAGCCCTGCTGAAGCAGTACCAGCCCCTCATCCGAAGCATCCGACAGAACTTCTGCCAAGGCCTTTCCTACGAAGACCTCGAGCAGGAGCTCATCCTTCATTTTTTAGAACAGACCGCCTGCTACGATCCGAAGAAGAATCCGAGCTTTGCTGGCTACATCACGCCCCGTCTCAGGTGGCAGCGGATGAACCGCATCCGCAAGGAGATGACACGTGAAGACCACGAAGAGCTCACCCTGGAAGACCAGGCCGAAGGCGCTTCCCTTGATGACTACGGCGAGGCGAAGGCCACGCTCGAAGAAGTCGCCCGCCTCGCCCGTCTCACAAAGAAGCAGAAGCCCGTCTTTTTCCTTTGGATGCAGGGGCTGACGCCCATGGAGATCTCCACCCGCACCGGCGACAGCCTCCCGTCCATCACAAGAAAGAAACAACGGATCCAAAGGCAGCTTTCCAAGTATGCCAGGGAGATCAGGGGATTGGTGGTTGGTGACTAGTCACTCGCAGCTCCTAATCCCTAATCCCTTCCTTCAAACTTTTAGCGGCGGCTTCGCCGCCGAAAAAGGAAGCCAACCCC
>FR879558.1 GCA_000434475.1 Dialister sp. CAG:486 | reverse complement strand
TATGGCATGAAAGACAGCTGGGATAAGATTTCCCGGTCACTCTTATAAGAGCTGCAAGTCCCCGCGGCAGATTGAAAGCGAAAATGAGATGATCGTTATTTCACATCGCCTTTTCTATTTACTATTTGCGGCAAGCCGCCGCGTTCCCCGTTGAAGTTTGAAAGCAGTGGCTGGGGATTAGTGGCTAGGGATTAGGAGCAGCGAGTGATTTGTGACTTGAATGGTACTTTCGGGCTTCGACATTATTTATACTCCGCGGCGCTTCTATATTTTTATGCGCCGCACCAGCACTCCTCACTCGAGAGCAGAGCTTTCATTCAGGGGCAAAGGGCGATCCCTCTATCACATCACACGGGCTGCTGCAAGCCCGATCTCCAGCGCAGCGTTTCTACCGCGATAGCCCCAGCCGCGCGGATCATGGGAGAGAGAGGAAAGCGTATCTGCGGTGAAGAGGATCTGTGCGAATTCCTTCCCGCGGAAGCGGGCGCACGCAGCGAGTGCTGCGGCTTCCATATCGACGACATTACAGCCTGCCTTGCGGCGGGCTTTTATTTTTTCCTTCGTCTCGCGAAAGAAGCCGTCGCTTGTCCATGTGACAGCAGGCGTGAAGGGGATGCCCTTCTCCTTCATCCATGCCTCGATGCGAAGGCGCGGGGCTTCATCGAAGAAGATCCAGTCGCTCATCTCCTGATAGTGGAAGGATGTCCCTTCCTCGCGGAAGGCTTTCATTACAGGGAGAAAGGCATTCTCCGGCAGGTCTGTGAGTGCGCCGCAGCAGCCGATGGCGAGGATCTTTTCTGCGCCGTAGGCATAGAGACGCTCCTCCATCAGAACGGCCGCAGGCGCACCGACGGGGGCCTGCATGAGTGCGATGGGGCCGTCTGGCGTCTGGAGCTCATAGATGGGGAAGCTTTTCGTGATCGAGGCGAAGCGTCCGAGGTGCGTTCCGCCTTTTTCCATGGCAAAGCGCTCGATGCGCGCTTCGCTCAGGAAGGCGAAGAGGCAGCGGGCGGGCAGATGAAGGGAAAGCTGTTCGAAGTCCGGAGCGATGAGCCCGGGCGCGGGATCGAATGGAGTCATGAGGGAGACCTTTCTGTCAATGAGAGGGGACTAGTGACTAGTGATTAGAGATTAGGAAATGAGAAGTCAGCTCCTCGATCTGATCTCTCCAATTATCCGTATCGTACTCGATCTGCTCTGACCAGCGGGAGACGGCGCGGAAGGGATCTTCTGTGCGCACGGCCTCGAGGTAGATGAAGAGCGTACTTTCCGCGGCAAACTGGGCGAGTACGGAGACGGGAACAGCGGGCTGATCCCAGTCCTCGGGGCTCGCAAGGTCCAGTTGGCGATAGATGATGTACTGGTAGATGGCCTCCCAGAATCCTGCGGGGACTTTGGGCGGGTGCGCCTTGGCCTCGTTCACCAAGTCTTCGGCGCATGCCTGCATCCAGGAGAGGTCCTTCGTCCATGCGGCATCGATGGGCTCCGTGTCTGCCATCGCATCCAGCATGGCGGACACGGCTTTGGGGGAAAGGTCGAGGGTGAAATGGCATTCTTCCTCGGAAAGGGGAAGATGCAGTTCATTCATGAGCTGGGAAAATGTCACGGTCATGGGTTTCTGTTCGGCTGCTTCCGGATCCAGAAGCTCGAATGTGAGGGGCAGGTGCCCGGCGATCTCTTCCACCGTGCGCTCGCAGCACAGCCCCGTGCCGGATAGCTCGGCGCCGCATGGGTATTTGTAAAAACGCGGGTGCTCGCGGCAGATGTCGCAGAGCGCATCCTCGCCGAGCTCCAGTACCAGACGGCAGAGCCCGGCTTTATTCAGGAAATGGCAGTAGCCCTTCTCATTCAGCCTGAAACAGGTAGAGCCATCCTCCGACGTTCCCATCCATTGCCGGAGCTCCTGACACAGCGGGCTCTTGAGCGTTTGGTAATAGTTCTTCGTGTCTTCGTCGATGTCGATTTCCCACGTCTGGCAGCAGGTGTGCCGGCAAGCGCCCGCCTTGCAGCGGAAATCAGGGAAGAATGTGGGGAAAATGGTCAGGGACATGGGGATGCCTTCTTTCAAAAAAATAAGGAATGAGTGGCTAGGGATTAGGGATTGGGGATTAGGAGTGACTAGTGACTGGGGTTCTTCGGTATCGTCATCCCGAGCGCAGCCGAGGGATCTCTACTGCCCTGAAGGAATCAGCGTGTATGAGCTGAGGGAAAACGATGTCTTGGTGCTGCCTCACATCAGGCGATGAGTGTTCTGCAATATAGATTTCTCGGTTACGCTCGAAATGACGACAGCGCGAAGCGCTATCAAAACTCCGCGGCGCCTCATTATTTTTGCGCTGCACCAATCCCTTTGAACCTATAGAACCCGCTGAACCTCTTTCATTCACAATCAAGGGATGGCGCGTCCTCGAGGCTAAGTTTGAAAGCAGGGATGAGTAACTAGGGATTAGGGATTGGAGTGACTAGTGACTAGTGACTGGTGACTGAAATGCCATCTTCGGGCATCGCCCTATTTATATTCCGCGGCGCTTCATTATTTTTATGCGCCGCACCACCATTCCTAATTCCTCATTCAAGCAAAGCTTTCATTCAGAATCAGTGGACGGCACGCCCCACGGGCTAACCCTGAACCCGCCAACCATCAACCTGAACCCTAAATTAACTTTCCTTCCAGATGATCCATTTCGTGCTGGATGACTTCTGCGACGAAGCCTTTGAATCTCTTTTTCTTCATGCGGAAAAGCTGGTCGCGGTACTTGATCTCGATCTCCTCATAGCGCGTGGTCTTCCGCTCGCCGGAAAGGGAGAGGCAGCCCTCCTCGGCTTCGTAGGGGCGTGCAGCGGAAAGGCGCTCGGGATTGTACATGATGACGATATCCTTCCCCTGACGGAAGGCGATGATGGCTTTGGCAAAACCGATCATGTTCGCAGCGAGCCCCGCGCAGGTGTCTCTATGGGCGGCGAGGGTGTCTTTCAGGTCTTCGGCGATGGCCTTGTCCGCGAAAGTGGCAGGCGCAGCCTTTTGCTGAAGAAATATGATGTCTTTCACAATGTCTCGTTTCATGGGATGTCCTTTCTGCGGGAGGGGGAACGTGGTAAAATGGGGAAAAGGGGCCACCGGCCTATTTTGAGAGTCCTTTTGAACCGGCAGGACCCATGGAATCTGCTTTTTTCTATTATACGAAAGAAGGAATCATTATGGCAAAGGTTATTGTAATTTCCGGTCATCCGCATTTGGAACGCTCGATCATGAACAAGACCATTCTGGAAGAGCTGAAAAAGGCTGCCGAAAGCGGTGCATCGATCGCGATCGATGATATCGCAGAGAAGGGCTGCTGTCATCTGGATGTGGCAGTGGAGCAGGCTCTCCTGAAAGAGGCCGATACCATCGTATTCCAGTTCCCTGTCTACTGGTTCAATGCACCGGCCATGCTGAAGCACTGGTACGAAGAGGTCTTCACCCCGGGCTTTGCACATGGCGAAGGGGCGAGCGGGCTTAAGGGCAAGAAGCTCATCATCTCTGCGACGGCCGGCGCTCCGGACGGCGCATACAGCACTGCCGGCATGGGTCATACGCTTGATGAATTCTTCGATAACTTCTATGTCATGGCGGCTATGACCGGTATGGAAATGGCCAAGCCGATCCTGACCTATGGCGCAATGTTCATCCCGGGCGTTTCCACCGAGGCCGACAAAGAGAAGCTCGTCGCGCTCGCAAAGGAGCATGCGAAGAAGCTGCTTTGCGAGATCGGGGACTAGGGACTAGGGATTAGGGATTAGGATTACTTTTTCTGTTCTTACACGGATCTGAAGTCTGAAGTCTGAAGTCTGAAGTCTGAAGTCTGAAGTCTGAAGTCTGAAGTCTGAAGTCTGAAGTCTGAAGTCTGAAGTCTGAAGTCTGAAGTCTGAAGTCTGAAGTCTGAAGTCTGAAGTCTGAAGTCTGAAGTCTGAAGTCTGAAGTCTGAAGTCTGAAGTCTGAAGTCTGAAGTCTGAAGTCTGAAGTCTGAAGTCTGAAGTCTGAAGTCTGAAGTCTGAAGTCTGAAGTCTCAAAGTCTCAAAATCTCGGTGTCCAGAAATCCTAATCCCCAGCTACTAATCCCTAGCCACCAGTCACTAGTCTCCAGTCCCCATCACAGCGAGAATCCGTCTGTGGCATCGCCCGGCTTATCGAGACGGCGGGCGACGTCTTCGTAGCATTCACCCAGATGGAAGACGAGGACATTCAGCGTGTCGCGGACGGTCTCGGGGTCGAAGTGTTCGCTCGTGGAGGTCACGCAGACATCGAGGAAGACGTTGTCATCGCTGCCGATCGTGTATTTCACGATGGCATGCTCCCCATTCAGCTTGTTCAGGAAAGGGACGAAGGTCTTTCTGGCCGGACCCTTCGGCGCGGTGCCGAGGTGGACGCGGATCATGGTGTACATGCTGTTGTCCGTGATGACGGCGCAGACCAGGCGGTGCTTGCCCGCAGGCAGTGCGGTCATGAAGACGACGGTGTCGTAGGAGTCATGTGCATCCTGACGGCGGAAGAAATTCAGCCCTTCCTTCTTGAGGTAGGACTCAAATGCATCTGCCTTGAGATTTTTATTGAAATTGCCTTTTGTCGGGAATGGGATCGTATTGTCAGCCATGAGAGAGCCTTTCTGCACCATGTGCGGAGAAAATTTTAATGTGACTTTATTATAGCGGTTCGAGGGGCAGGGGGCAAGGCTTTGGCGGCAGCCAATAGATTGCGTTTGAACGCCTCGATTGAATGAGAAATTAGAAATGCGAAATGGTGGCGCGGCGCATAACGATATAGAAGCGCCGTGGAGTATAGATGGTGGCGATGCCCGCTTGAGACGTTAGACTTGGAGACTAGGAGATTTTAGAAGTCAGAAGCCTGAAGTCTAAAATCTGAAGTCTCCCGTCTCCTAGTCTCCTAGTCACAAGTCACTAGTCACTAGTCACACTAATCACATTGCGCCCCGATAAATCTTCTTGACAATTGACAGGGCGCTGGCTATACTTGGTATAACTTCGAACGAAAGGAAGAACCACCATGAGACAGATCTCTGACACCATGAGAACTGCATATGCGTATGACTTTACCGTCAGCTATTATTATGGCTGCGGCTATTTGGCATACACGAATTCTCATGAGCGGATCACCCCTTCCAGATAAGCAGGATAGGAATCGAGGACAGGCCCACGAGAGCCTGTCCTTTTTTGTTAGGGGAATGGTTCAGGGTTAGCCCGTGGGGCGTGTCGCCCTTTGATTGTGAATGAAACTTTGTCTGAATGAGGAATTAGGAATGGTGGTGCGGCGCATAAAAATCAGAAGCGCCGCGGAGTATAAATAGTGGCGATGCCCGAAGGCGGTATTCAAGTCACCAGTCACTAGTCACTAGTCACTCCTAATCCCTCATCCCCGCTTTCAAACGTAGTTTGTGGGCTTCCCCTGAATCCATAAATCCATTTCTTTCGAAGAACGTATACCGTAGAATAGAAGCATTGCCTGAAGGCAAAGAGGAGGAATTCGTATGATTATCGTTATGAAACAGAATGCACCGCTGACAGAGATCGAAAGACTTGAGGATGAGCTTCGGGAGAAGGGCTTCCAGGTCGACAGAAGCCGCGGCTCGAGCAAGGTCGTACTGGGACTTGTCGGAGATACGACGAGCCTCGATGAGCGCGATTTCCTGAGCAATGAATGGGTCGACAAGGTCATGCGTGTGCAGGAACCATACAAGCGGGCGAGCCGTGCCTTCCATCCGCAGGACTCGGTCATCGATGTCGCTGGCGTGAAGGTCGGCGGGAAGAAGCTCGTCGTCATGGCAGGGCCGTGCTCCATCGAGACACCGGCGCAGATCGGTGCCATTGCATCGGCGGTGAAGGCATCCGGCGCATCAATGCTGCGCGGCGGCGCGTTCAAGCCGAGAACGTCCCCCTACTCTTTCCAAGGGCTTGGTGAGAAGGGGCTCGATATGCTGATCTCCGCAGCCAGAGAAGAGAAGCTCCCCGTCGTGACGGAGCTCATGAGTGCAGACAAGATCGGCATGTTCTTGGAGAAGAAGGTCGACCTCATCCAGATCGGCGCGAGAAATATGCAGAACTTCGATCTTCTGAAAGCGGTCGGCCGTCTCCATGTGCCGGTGCTTCTGAAGCGCGGGATGTCTGCGACGATCGAGGAATGGCTGATGAGTGCGGAATACATCATGTCGGAGGGAAATCACAATGTCATCCTCTGCGAGCGCGGCATCCGTACCTTTGAGAAGGCGACGAGAAATACGCTCGACCTTTCGGCGGTGGCAGCGGTGAAGCGCATGAGCCACCTGCCGATCATCGTCGATCCGAGCCACGCGACCGGCCGCCGCTGGATGGTAGAGTCCATGGCCATGGCAGCGATCGCTGCCGGTGCAGATGGCATCATGTGCGAGGTACATAATGATCCCGAGCATGCATGGTGCGATGGCGCAGAGTCCATCACGCCAGAGACCTTTGAGCATATGATGGGGGATCTTCGAAAGCTCGCCCCGATCGTGGGAAGGGAAATATAGGGGACTAGTGACTGGGAGATGGCAGACTCTCGTATCGTCATTTCGAGCGTAAGCGAGAAATCTTTGTCATTCGCGGTCAGAAGTACGATGTCAGAAAATCCCAAACGGGAAACCTGTTATTCGCAGACCTTCGGGCATCGCCCCATATATACTCGCGGCGAAGCCGCCACCTTCCCCCTTTGAACCTGCTGAACCCTTTTGAACCTGCTCCCCCTCTTTCACAAACAATCAAGGGACAGCACGCCCTATGGGCTAATTCCAAACCTTGAACCCTCTCCCTCTCATATATTACAATGACCATAGCAACACGATTTCAACAGAAAAGAGCACATACATGGACAGCAATCACGACTTTAGCCACTTTACGATCGCCGTCATCGGCCTTGGACTGATGGGCGGCTCCTTTGCCAAACGCTTCAAGGCCATCGGCAGCCGCGTCATCGGGATCAACCGCACGGCAAGTGTCGCGCAGGAAGCACTTCGGATGGGGATCGTGGATTCGATCTCCGAAGAGGATCTGAAAGACGCAGACATCGTCATTTTCTGCACACCGGAAAAGGGGACGATGGCATTCATTGAAAAGAAGATCGGACTTTTGAAGAAGGATGCCGTGCTGACAGACATCGCCGGCGTGAAGAATGATTTCGCCGAAAAAATTCAGGCAAAGCTCCCTAAAGGGATGGATTTCATCAGCGGGCATCCGATGTGCGGGCATGAAGGCGCAGGACTCTCGCAGTCAGACGCAGAGATTTTCCTCGGCGCGAACTATGTCATCATCCCGCAGGCGGGAAACAGCGCCTCGCACATCACGCTCATCGAGGAGATGGCGCGCGCGCTCGGCTGCCGGCATGTGCCGAAGGTGACAGCCGATGCGCATGACCGTGCGATCGCTTACACGAGCGACCTCACGCATGTCATCGCGACGGCGCTCATCCAAAGCAAGTCCTATAATAAAGAGACGAAGTATTTCATGGGCGGCTCTTTCCGTGATGAGACGCGCGTGGCGGATATCAACGGTCGTCTGTGGACATCGCTTTTCCTGTCGAACCGTGAGAAGCTGCTGGATGAGATCGACCGTTTCAGCGAGAAGCTGCAGGTGCTCAGGGATGCGATCGAGAGAGAGGACAGCGAGGGAATGGAGGCTTTTCTGAATGAGGCAGGCAGACGAAGGAGGGAACTCATGCATGAAGACAGTGAAGGTTGATCTGGGAAGTGATTCGTATCGGATCGAGATCGGGCGCGGTCTTCTTTCGAGCGTCGGTGAAAAGCTGAGGCAGCTGACGAAGGCGGAGAAGATCGCCGTCGTGACGGATGATCATGTGCGCCGCATCTATGGAGAAAGGATCAGAGAGATCCTAAAGGGCGCCGGCTTTGACGTGAAGGTGATCGCCATACCGGCAGGGGAAGCCAGCAAGAATCTTCGTGTCTTCGGTGATGTGCTGGAGGCGCTTGCCGGCTTTGATATGTCAAGAAGCGATGCACTCGTGACACTCTCCGGCGGCGTTCCGGGGGATCTCGGGGGATTTGCCGCTGCCTCCTACATGAGAGGCATTGATTTCTTCCAGATCCCGACCACCATTCTGGCGCAGATCGACAGCTCTGTCGGCGGCAAGGTCGCTGTCGACCTTCGAAGCGGGAAGAATCTGGCGGGCGCTTTTTATCAGCCCAAGGGTGTATTCATCGATCCGGACCTGCTCTCCACCCTGCCGACCCGCTACGTGCATGATGGCCTGGCCGAAGCGGTGAAGTACGGATGCATCGGTGACCGTGAGCTTTTTGAGCTCTTCGAGTCTATCGAGACAAAGGAGGATCTGGAGAAGAATATCGAGGAGATTATCCTGCGGAGCGTCCTGCAAAAGACGAAATTCGTAGAGGAAGACCAGTACGACAATGGCAGCCGGCAGATGCTGAATTTCGGCCATACCATCGGTCATGCCATCGAGCGTTACTTCCATTACAGCACCTACACCCACGGCGAAGGCGTCGCGATCGGCATGAGTCTCCTTTCCGCGCAGAGTGAAAAGCTCGGCTATACGGAGAGCGGATGCACCGACCGCCTGCGTGCTGTCCTGAAGAAGCTCGCGCTTCCGACCGCCATCGGCGTTCCGGCGGAGGAGCTTATTCCGCATGCACTGCACGATAAGAAGCGCCGCGGCAAGGAGATCACGCTGGTCGTCATGAGAAGCATCGGCCGGGCAGAGCTTGTGAAAGTCCCGACAGAAGCGCTCGCTGACTGGATCGTGACGGAATAGAAGAAGGGGTTTAGGGTTCAGGTTGATGGGTTCAGGGCTCTCGTGGCGGCTTCGCCGCAAATATAAATTCGGCGCTTTGCGCCGCACCACCCCCGTTGAACCCTCAGAACCTATAGAACCTGCTGAA
>FR879557.1:1588-32670 GCA_000434475.1 Dialister sp. CAG:486 | reverse complement strand
CACATATTGCCTTCGGCACTTCCCCCGAAGGGGGAAGCAAGAAGTTATGCGGCTAACGATCTCCTTAACTTAATAGCATTACACCAGCGGGGACGCCGTGTTTCCCCAGTCCCCAGCCCCCTTCTCTCATGCTATAATAGGGACATGCAAAAGGAGTCAATCATCTATGTCACAAACATTTTATGCCGCACTCGTTTTGGCCGGCGGCGCTTCCTATGGTATCATTTCCACACTCGTCAAGCTCTCCTATCGGTCGGGCTTTTCTATCAATGACGTCTCTTCCATCCAGTATTTTCTTGGATTTCTTCTGCTCTGGACCATCTGGCTTCTCCGCGTGCGGAGATTCCCCGCGAAAAAGACCGCACTGACCTTTCTCCTGGCCGGTATTCCGCTCTCAGGCACCACCATGCTCTACAACCACGCGCTGGAGACCCTGCCCGCTTCGCTCGCCGTCATCTTCCTTTTCCAGTCCATCTGGCTCGGCACGCTCGCCGAGTGCGTGATCCGACGTGAGAAACCCACCCGCATCCGTCTCCTTTCCATCGCGATCGTCCTTACAGGCACTGTACTGGCCGCGGGCGTGATCGGAAGCGCTGGCGCCTTTCCCCTCTCCGCCGGCATGCTTTGGGGATTTACTGCCGCGATTTCCTACACCACCGGCCTTCTCTGCATGAACCGCATCGGACGAGGCATCCATCCCATCACCAAAAGCGCCCTCATGGTAAGCGGCGCGCTCGTGATGGTTCTCCTCTTTCTGCCGCCCGACCTTCCGGTATCGCCCGCGCATTTTGCCTCTATCCTTCCCTACGGAATTCCCCTCACCCTCTTCGGTGTCTTCCTCCCGCCGCTCCTCTTTAGCAGCGGAATGCCGCACATCTCCCCCGGCCTCGGCAGTCTTCTCGCTGCCAGCGAGCTCCCCGCCGCCCTCTTCTTCTCCTTCCTGCTTCTCGGCGAATCGATCTCCTTCCCGCAGATCATCGGCATCGTCATGATCCTTTTCGGCATCTGGCTGGGGAACAGGAAACATGTAGTATAATGAAAGAAAATGATTCTCCAAGGAGGCCCTATGAAGAAATACTTTTTCTTTGATATCGACGGCACGCTGACCACGCCGCTTACTGCCGACTATCCCGACAGCACCAGAGAAGCCATCCGACGCCTCCAAAAGGCAGGGCACTTCGTCTCGCTTGCGACCGGACGCATTCAGGCAGATGCCTGGCAGGTCGCGTGTGACCTTGGCATCACAGCCGCTGTCTCCGACGGAGGAAATGCGGTCACCATAGACGGCAAGATCCTTTATGATGAAGGTCTTGCACTTGAAGACTGCTTCGCGATGCTCTCTGCCATCGACTGCGAGAAGCATCCCTGGGCGCTTGCGATCAGAAATGAGAAATACCGCATCACGACCACGAATAGGTACCTTGAGAAGGTGAAAGACCGCTACTACAAGACGGAAGTAGACCCCGCTTTTGATTTTCACACCGCTTCCGTCATCCACAAGATCTTCATCGCCTGCAGCAAGCAGGAGGAAGCGGAGATCCCCTTAGGCCCACTCCCTCACGTCTGGTTCCGTGCGGATACCATGCTCATAGAGCCTATCCATAAGGAGCACGGCATCAAGGAGCTTCAGCGCCGCTTCGCCATTCCGGATGAAGACATCGTTGTCTTTGGCGACGGCATGAATGACTGTACCATGTTCCGCCCCGAATGGTTCTCCATCGCCATGGGAAATGCCAAGCCACAGCTCAAGGAAAAAGCCAAGTACATCACCAGCCGGGCCGATGAAGACGGCATCTATGAAGCATGCAGGCGGTTTGGATGGATTTGAAAAAGCAGCCCAAGGCTGCTTTTTTTAGTGAGGAGTAAGAAGTGGTGGTGCGTTGCTTTTCGTCATCCTGAGCGGAGAAAAAGGCTGTATGTTAGGGAAACGCTTCTTTGAATAATGGCAGCTGAGTCGAAGGATCTAAGGAAACGCTGATTTTTTATATGATGCAGTTCAGTCCGAATGATACCATAAGACAGAAGCAGGATAACCGCAGTATTAATGAGCATTGCCCATACCATCTGGCATAAAAAAAGAGAAGCGACATGCGCCGCTTCCAAAGGGGTTGGAGCTGGTTGGGCTCCGTAATGAGAACCTGTATAATAGCTTTCGTAGAAAGTTATTACCAAAGAGAGGGAGCCAAGATGGCATTCCCTGATGCCATCTTGACAGAAGGACGATAACGTCCCAAGGAGGTCGAGTCAGCCGGATAGACCGGCCAAGAGTGGAGGAAATATCCTCCTATAGGAACTTCCCTAAGGGAAGGATCTGTAAAAGGGGAGCGATGATTCCATTTCCCTGTTGAAACCATCGCTGAAGGGAGATGAACCATGGGGGACGAAAACCCCACAGGTATATGTAAACCTCAGATACTGAGGAATACATCATATATAGTCACTTCCGAAGAAGTATTCGTAGAAGGGGTGGTGATGATCATTTTCCCAAAAGAAATGAAATTTCTTTATGACCATCACCGGAAAGGAGATGAACCATGGAGAAAATCCCCACAGGTATATGTAAAGCCCGAAGGCATTACATCGATAGTAAGGAGTTCAGGCGTTTACCGCCTACCACCCGTTAAGATAACGATAGATACCGTAGGACCTACTCGGAGAATAGTGTTCCCTGTCACCATCCTCAGCAAAAGGGGCTCTGCTTCATTGATCCTCATCATGCCGCAGAAGGAAATCAAAAAATCCACCCTTTTGGATAGAAAAAGGGTGGATTATGCACGTCAAAAGGACTTGCACTCAAGCACACCTTCCTATCGCTCGTAGGTCAAACGGTTGTACAAAACAGGCAGTTCTCCTGACTCTGCTTCCTCGCTCCTCCAGCCTTCCCGATCTCCTCAAATCAGTGACTTCGTTGGATTCACTCTGCATTACAGTGGCGGGACCGTGCCGGTCTTTCACCGGTCTTCCCTATTAAGCCCTACAGGGCACCTGTTTTCTTATGAAGCTATCAAGTACCGAAATCCCCATTAAAAAACCTCTTTGCACGAACGCAAAGAGACATCTGTAAAGACATCCCCTTCCCATCGCTCGTGGGTCATAACGGTGATCCAAGATAAGCAGTTCTCCTGACTCTGCTTCCTCGCTTATCCGTCTTCCCGATCTCTCAGTGACATTTTGGATTCGCTCTGCATTACAGTGGCGGGACCGTGCCGGCATTTCACCGGTCTTCCCTATTAAGCCTTTAAGGCACTTACCTTTCCTTATTCGGTTAAGTACATGATAGCACCATTTGTCATGCATGTCAATGAGAAATTCAAGAATGCGTTTAGGAAATAGAATGAGATGAGCGGCTAGTGGCTGATAGCCAGGGACTGAGACTAAAAGACTGGGAGACTGGGAGACTGAGAGACATCAGACTCTCGTATCGTCATTTCGAGCGCAAGCGAGAAATCTTTGTCATTCGCGGCCCATCGATCGATGTTTGGAAACCTCAAACGGGAAACCCGCCATCCGCAGACCCTCGGGCATCGCCCCATACATATTCGCGGCGCTTCTATATTCTTATGCGCCGCACCACCACTTCTCATTTCTCATTCAAGCGAAACTTTCAAACGTGATCAAAGGACAGCATGCCCACAAGCCAAGGAAACACCAATCCCATCATTGCCAGATCTGATCAGCATTCCCCTAGCCCTGACCAAAAAAGGCGATGTGAAATAACGATCATCTCATTTTCGCGTTCCATCTGCCGCGGGGGACTTGCAGCTCTCATAGGAGTGACCGGGAAACCTTATCCCAGCTGTCTTTCATGCCATAGTCACCCTATCCGCCCCTTTCGGGCACCTTCCCCTAGATGGGAAGGCTGCGATACGAGAATACCATCTTCTAAAAAAAAGCCTGCGATAGAAGAATACCATCTTCAAAAAAAGGGCGGCGATACCGCCAGCCTGTGAGTCCTTCCGCCCTCGCGTTTCGTCATCCTGAGCGGACAAAAACGCCCCATGTGGGAAAAGCCCCAGCCAGAACAAGTGGGGACTGAGTCGAAGGATCTCATGCCACACATGTGAGACGATCCACTCCCCGCTTATTAAAGGAATAACTGGTGACTTGGAGACTTTATGAGCATTACCTAGAGGGGAAGGCTGCGATACGAGAATATCATCTTCTAAAAAAGGCGGCGAAGCCGCCACGAGAGCCCTGAACCTTGAACCCTGAACCAAATGAAAGCAAAGTAAAAAGGGGCTGTGAAGAAATGCGGATTCATTTCTTCACAGCTCCTTTTTACTGTATGATTTTTAATTCTTCCAGCAAATGAATATCGATGGGGGTATATGCATCCGGGTGACTTCTGAGATAGTGCTGCTCTTCTTCGGCCGCAGGGTAGAAATTCACCAGCTCTTTCATCTCTGTCCTGACCTTCGGGCGCACCTTCCCTTCTCCTTCGAATTCATTGACAACAAGGGCATTGTCCGTCATCTGATGAGCGACGCCGCGATTCTGCAGGAAAACGAGGAAGTAGCTGATCTGCGGCACATCCTCCTTGCTCGTGTAGTAGATCCCGCTTCGGTACTGCGGGCCGACATATTTTCCCTGAATGCCATCGGTGTACGGATTGATGATGGTGAAGAATACATTAAGGAGCATACCGATGTCGATTTTCTTCGGATTGTACGTGACCTTCACGCACTCCACAGCCTCTGCGCTCCCATCGGCGACCTGCTCCTTCGTCGGAGCTTCGATACAGCTATTCGCATAGCCCGCCTGGGTATCTACGACACCGTAGATCCTCGAAAACACTTCCTGCAGCCCATGGAAGGATCCACCGGCCAGGTATAGATCTTTGGTAAACAATGTATGATTCTCCTTTTCATGCTGCGCACGTCATGGGCGCATTGAGATGTAAGATAAGGGCTACGGGTTAGCTCTGGGGACGTGCTGTCCCTTGATTGTGAACGAAATCTTTGCTCGAATGAGAAATGAAGGCGCGGATTTCGCCGCGAGTATATATGGGACGATGCCCGAAAGTGGCATTTACGAAAACGCTGATTAAGGAAACACGGATGGGAACCGACGCCTTGTTGCTACATATTTCTGCGTTCACACACGCATCGTTTATCGGTCTGCAAGAAAGATTTCTCGCTTCGCTCGAAATGACGATACGGGAGTCAGATGTCTTCCAGGGGAAACACGGATTGAATCAGCGTTTCCCTAGTTCCTTGAGGCTCCTAATCCCTAGCTACTCATCCCTAGCCACTAGTCACAAAGTTACTTTTCCGTTTCCTCCAAATGCTTGATGGATGCGCGATCCATATCGAAGGAGCGGATAAGCTCCGTGACGGCCTGACTTGGGGAGACGACGCCCGCAAGGACAGCCGCTTTGACGGATGGCAGACGGCTCTTGATGAGCGGATCTTCAAAGAAGAGATTATGCAGATGTTCATCGATCATGCTGTTCACCCAGTCAAGGATCTGGCGCTGTCTGCGGTTTTCAAAAATGCCGGAGTTCTTTGTGACCTTTTCAAATTGACGCATGACGGCCCACAGCTCCAAAAGACCTGTTTTCTTGATCGCGGAGCAGCGGTAAGCATGGGTTTTCCAGCCTTCGGTAGCCGGACGGATGAATTCGCACATTCTTTCATACTCGCCCTGGGCGACCTTGGCACGCTCGAGGTTATCCCCATCCGCTTTGTTGACAACGATGGCATCGGCAAGCTCCATGATGCCTTTCTTGATGCCCTGGAGGTCATCGCCAGCCCCTGTCAGTACGACGAGCATGAAGAAATCGACCATGGAGCGGACCGTGGTCTCCGACTGGCCGACACCGACGGTCTCGACAAGGATGACATCACAGCCGGCAGCTTCGCAGAGGAGCATAGTCTCACGGGATTTTCTCGCGACACCGCCCAAAGTGCCTTTGGATGGAGATGGTCGAATGAAGCAGTTCGGTTCACGAGACAGGTTCTGCATACGTGTCTTATCACCGAGGATAGAGCCGCCTGTGATGGATGAGGTCGGGTCGACGGCAAGAACGGCGACTTTATAGCCCTGATGGCAGAGCATCTGGCCGAAGGACTCGATGAAGGTCGATTTGCCGGCCCCCGGTACACCGGTAATACCGATACGGAGAGCCTTGCCCGTTCTGGGAAGAAGTCCCTGCAGTACGCGCTGCGCTTTGTCAAAGTCTTTCGGCGCATTGCTTTCGATCAGCGTGATGGCCTTGGACAGCGTCACACGATCCCCTTTGGCCACACCGTCGATGTACTGCTCGACGGTCATTTTCTTACGGAGCGGCACTTTTCGAAGCGGAGCATCCGGGTATTCCTTCGCGCCGGTGATGCTGTTTGCCGTGGTATCTATCCCACGCATAACAGAGCAGGCAAATTCAGGATTTTTCTCTTCCGGTACCCAGCTGGGTCTTAAATCATCATTGTTTTCAGGCATTTGTCATACCCTCCCTTTCCTGGCTATTTCCCCCTGTAGATGGATCATGAAAAGGAGGACTGCCAAATGAAAATATGATGTGTATCAAGCATGATTCATTGGTAGTGATAGTGACCGGCAGCGGTGACTATCCATCACCATTTCCATTCCTCTGTTTTCCGGGCTATCACTCGATTTGGATTGCAAGCCCTGCTAGGGAGCCGAGGTCGCCCTCGGCTCCGCGCAGGACAAGAAATCAGATTTCTTTAAAACGCTTCTGTCACTATTCCAGCTGCGAAATGGTCATTGGTTCAGGGTTCGAGGTTCAGGTTAGGGTATCACCATTTCCAGTAACCCCCTGAACCTTGAACCCTTTGCCGATACGCATTGAATGACAGTGTCAGAAAACGTTAGCCAACCTTATTCTGCCTTAGCTTCTTCCTTAGCACGATCTACGAGCATCTGGAGCAGCTTGATGCAGCATTTCGGAATGTTGGTGCCTGGTCCGAAGATAGCAACGGCACCATGGTCGTACAGGAATTCGTAATCCTGTGGCGGGATAACGCCGCCGATAGCTACGAGGATATCTTCACGGCCGAGTTTCTTCAGATCGTCGACAATAGCCGGGAGCAGGGTCTTATGACCTGCTGCCAGGGAAGAGAAGCCGACCATATGAACGTCGTTGTCGACGGCATCCTGTGCCGCTTCTTCCGGAGTCTGGAAGAGCGGGCCTACGTCGACGTCCCAGCCCATATCTGCGAAGGAGGTAGCAAGAACTTTCTGGCCTCTGTCGTGACCATCCTGACCCATCTTCGCGAGGAAGATACGCGGGCGGCGGCCTTCGAGAGCTTCGAATTCATTAGCCAGTTTCTTTGCTTCGTCCAGTTCGGAGGTGTCATCGAATTCATTGGAGTATACGCCGGAAATGGTGTGGATGACTGCATTGAAGCGGCCGGATACCTTTTCAACAGCGTCGGAGATTTCGCCAAGGGATGCACGGTCATGTGCTGCCTGGACAGCAGCTTCCAGAAGGTTGCCGTTTTCACGGGATTCTGCACACTTGGTGATGGCTTCCAGATCGCGGCGGACAGCTTCCGGATCGCGGATGCTTCTGAGTTTTTCCAGACGTTTGATCTGTGCGTTACGTACAGCGGTGTTATCGATGGAGAGAACGTTCAGCGGATCTTCCTTCGCCAGTCTGTACTTGTTCAGGCCGACAATGGTTTCACGGCCGGAGTCGATATCTGCCTGACGACGAGCGGCGCATTCTTCGATACGCATCTTCGGAAGGCCGGTGGAGATAGCCTTGGACATGCCGCCCAGTGCTTCGACTTCCTGAATGTGTGCCCATGCACGTTTGATGATCTCGTTGGTGAGGTATTCCACATAGTAGGAGCCGCCCCATGGATCGATGATCTTGCAGACTTTGGTTTCATCCTGGATATAAAGCTGGGTGTTACGAGCCAGACGAGCAGAGAAGTCGGTCGGCAGAGCGATTGCTTCGTCGAGTGCGTTGGTATGCAGGGACTGGGTGTGGCCGAGAGCTGCAGACATAGCTTCCATACAGGTACGGCCGATGTTGTTGAATGGATCCTGTTCGGTGAGGGACCAGCCGGAGGTCTGGGAGTGGGTACGAAGTGCCATGGATTTCGGATTCTTTGCGCCGAAGCCTTTGAGGATCTTTGCCCAGAGGACACGAGCTGCACGCATCTTTGCGACTTCCATGAAGTAGTTCTTGCCCTGATCCCAGAAGAAGGACAGACGCTTTGCAAATGCATCGACCGGCAGACCTGCTTTTTCGCCGCAGCGGATGTATTCCATGCCGTCTGCCAGAGTGTAACCGATTTCCAGATCGCAGGTAGCGCCGCATTCCTGAATGTGGTAGCCGGAAATGGAAATGGAGTTGAACTTCGGCATGTACTTGGTGGTGTATTCGAAAATATCACCAATGATACGCATGGACATAGCCGGTGGGTAAATGTAAGTGTTACGTACCATGAATTCCTTCAGGATATCGTTCTGAATGGTACCTGCAAGGATCTTCTTGTCGACGCCCTGTTCGATGCCGGCGGAAATGAAGAATGCCAGAATCGGAAGAACGGCGCCGTTCATGGTCATAGATACGGACATCTGGTCCAGCGGGATACCGTCGAAGAGGATGTTCATATCGAGCATGGAGCATACGGATACGCCGGCTTTACCTACGTCGCCGATAACGCGCGGGTTATCCGCATCGTAGCCGCGGTGGGTCGGAAGGTCGAATGCAATGGACAGGCCCTTCTGACCTGCTGCCAGGTTTCTCTTGTAGAATGCGTTGGATTCTTCTGCCGTGGAGAAGCCTGCGTACTGACGAACGGTCCATGGGCGGAAAACGTACATGGTGGAGTATGGTCCACGAAGGAATGGCGGGATACCGCTCATGAAGTCCAGATGATTGCAACCATCATAGACATCTTTGGTATAGAAGGGAGCGACCGGGATCTTTTCCATGGTCGGTTCATAGAGTGCATCAAAGCCTTTGCCGGTCTTGGCTTCCAGCTTTTCCTTCCACTCATCATAGGAGCAGTGTGGATGTTCCCCCAGAGACAGCTGTGTGAAATCAGGATTTGTGTTTGCCATTATTCAATCATTCCTTTCTTTTTCTGCAGCATGCGGAGAATTTCGTAGCAGTTTGCTTTGACGCTGATGAAATCATCTACGCCCGCCTTGCGGTAGGTCTCTTCCAGATCCTTTGGAGCTGCGCCTGCGAGGAAGAGGGTGCCGTCGCCGAGGACTTCTTTCAGTCTCGGAGCCAGAGCCGGTACATCTTCCGGATAGGTCGCATCCGTGGAGCAGATGACAGCGACATCATATGGCGTGCCTTTGTCATCAGCACCAGCTTTCAGTGCTTCTACGCACTTATCCCAGCGGGAGCCCGGTTTGTCTTCGTCATCCTGGAAACCATTATTGAGATGGACATTGAATTCACCGACCTGCAGGAAGGAGGTGGAGAAGTCTGCTCTGGCTTTATGCTGCGGAATCTTGCCCATGTTTGCGAGGAAGATCTCGACATTCTTGCCAGTCTTTTCTTTATATGCTTCGGTATCAAAGCGGAGTGCTTCGAAGCGTTCCGTCCAGCGGTGTGCATCGATCTTTTCGATAGCAACGGAGCCTTCTGCATTACCAGCGACTTCATTGATCTCGCCAATGGTCGCACCGGCAGCAGCAGCAGCAGCAGCCTTGTCGATGACTTCGCCTTCGCCGGCATCTTTGAGTTCTGCCAGCTTCTGGCTTCTGAAAGCAAGATCAAGATCCGCACGGTAAGCCTTAGCTGCATCGCCAAGTTCCTTCTTAATGGCTTCTGTATCTTCCGGACGAGCTTCGAGGAGCACTTCGCCCATCAGCGGGTACATGTTATTGCCGACCGCACGGTCTTTTCTAAGATCCAGTGCTTTGAAGCGCTTTTCAAGGACGGCTTTGATCTCTTTCTGCGGATAACCTTCTTTGATTGCTTTGGTCATGCCGCCCAGAGATTCGATCTTCTGGAATTCAGCCCAGATCTTTTCTGCCATCTCTTTGGTGAGCTTTTCAATTGCCCAGGAGCCGCCGGCTGCATCGATCGGGCGCAGCATGCCGAATTCTTCCTGCAGCATGATCTGCAGGTTTCTAGCGATACGGCGGGAGAATTCATCACCTTTTCTGACGGTATCATCATAAGGTGCATTTTCGTAGGTATCTACACCGCCAACGACAGCAGAGAATGCTTCGGTGGTGTTGCGGAGCATGTTCACGCCCACATCGAAAATGGTCTTTGTGAAGAATGCCGGTTTTGCATGGATCTTCATCGAGCGATCTTCTTCTTCTGCACCGAAAGCCTTCATGATGTTCGACCATACCTGACGAGCTGCACGAAGCTTTGCAATTTCAATGAAGAACGTAGCGCCTACATTGAAGCCGAAGTAGAAGGACTGTGCGATATCATGGATCGAAATGCCTCTCTTCAGCATTTCACGGACATACTCTACAGCGACGCCGAAGGTATATGCGATTTCCTGTACGGCCTGTGCGCCGCCCAGAGAGAATACATCGGAAGTGATGAATACGGTCGCTACGCTCGGTGCATTCTTGCGAGCCCAGCGGATGGTCTCTGCCATCTGGTCGTATGCTTTTTCAAGGCTTTCCTTATTCTTGCCATCAGTCAGCAGCTGTGTCAACGGGCTTCCGCCGATCACGCCATGAAGCGCGGACACATCTTTTCCCTGTGCTTTGACTGCGGCAGCCACCATAGCAAGCGGTGCCAGTGCAGATTCGCCGGTATACATCATGAATGGATACTTTGCAAGATCCAGACCGTCCAGAAGGTTATGCACATCTTCGAGAGTGGTCAGAGAAACGCCGGTTTCACCTGGTTTTTCAGCATCAGTCACATCGATGCCATGCAGAGTGGATGCATCAAGGCGTACATTGTATACCGTGGAACCACGATCGATTTCGTGTTTCAGGAGCTCATTATTTTCCTTTGGAAGTGCTTCATCACAAGACTGTGCAATGCCCCATGGTTCTTCTTTGTAACCATTGACTTTCTGACCGCGCATGAAGTCCCCCATACCCGGATAGTCATCGGTCGGCAGGATCGCATCCTGTGCGTCCGGACCTGTACGCAGGGTATAAATTGGGCTAAAAGTGATACCTTCATACGTCTTGGTATACATCAGCTTATCAAACGGCTTGCCCTTCAGAAGAGCGTTGCACGCATCAACCCATTCCTCGTAGGTTGGTGGTGTGAATTCATCAAATGTGACCTGTGGGAAATCGGTTTTGCCTTCCGACTGTTTCAGAATCGCTTCCAATTCCTTATCGGTAAGCTGTCTTTCCTGATTTTCCGCGGATGTTGCTTTTGTTACTTCATCCATGAAATAGTTCCTCCTTTAATAATTTATGGCCGCTCACTGACTTACCAGCGCAAATCAAGAGAACGCCCCTTTAGACAATTTCAATCAGACAGAAAGTTCACCTCCTTCAGGTTCACGTCTTGGTCCTACCATAAAAAAACGACTGACCCAGTGGGGGCAGCCGGAAAATAATGAGACCAGGACCGATCTCAATCCCCTCCCCATCTCTCGCAGGTTGACGGAAATACGGATTTTCTCACAAGCCCTGATCTTAGACAGAATCGAATCATGTCTTGGATAGATCCCTACTTCCTTCGCGGTGATTCATTGGCAGATAGTTCTCCTGGCTCGGGCTCCTCATCTCTTCACGCCTTCCCAGACTTTCGCCCAGTGACTTATCTGTGAGAGACTCCTCCTTACAGTGGCGGGACCGCTCCGGCTTAGACCGGATTCTCTTTTATGCTTTCGCATCTGCCAGCCATATGAAATTGTCTAAATGACTACAGTCTCAGTATAATTCATATTCTTCTCAGTGTCAATCAATGTTTTTCTCTGTCTTATATATTTCTTGCTAATATTGCATCTGAAATCACAAATTATGCATTGAACAGCAGCCATGATTTATATTATAATAGATTTGCATGTAAAGTTTATTTCATTATCATTATTTTTATTCTCATACAAGGAGCTTACCATGGCACTCGATCCGAAAACCAAAGAAACCGTCAGAGAAGAAGCCCTTCGGCTTTCTAAAGAATTTGCTGCACTTGATGGCAGACGCCCGCGTGTTCTCCTCATAGAAATGGAAAATGATCTCGAAAGCGATCGTGAAGAACGAAAACTGGCCGCCAATGCATTGGCAGACTCCGGCTGGGACGTCGACGTCAGCCCCTCGCAGCAGCCTGAGGATGCTGCCAAGGGGGCAGCAGACAATGACGTTCACTTCGTCTTCTACACCACGACCGGTGACGCCAGAGGTAAGAATGCTGTCGCCCTCTCGCGTGCTCTCGCTCTTTATGGCCGTGATGATATCCTGATCGCCGTTCATCAGGTGCCGCCCGAAGAAAAGGAGTCTCTCTTCCGCTACGGCATCCTCTGTGCCTTCCCCCAGGACTACGATTACCTCCAGGCTTCCCTCACCATGCTCCGAATCCTCATCGCAAGAGAAAAGCAGGAAATGGAAGAGGATGATGCCTACTAAGGCGTGACAGGAAGCGGCCGCAAAAGAACCGAGATCAGCCGAGAGGACGTGTCCTCCTTTACCATGAATGGGATCATTCGCTTCACCCCTGTCGGCGGTGCTATTTCATATCCGCCTCTTCTTGCTGACACTACACCAAATACAGAAAGCAACGTGTGATCCGTTTATGGCGGAAACGCGGGATCGAAAACGGAGTGCCTGATTCTCTTATCCACTCCGTTTTATTGCAACAAAAAAGCAGCGCATACGCGCTGCTTTTTCATATCGGCTATTAGCCAACGGTGAAGAGAACGTCGCCGCCCTGTACGGACTGGCCTTCGGATACCGGCATGCCGGTGATCTTGCCATCGCATGGAGCCATGATCGGGTTGCCCATTTTCATAGCTTCGAGAACGAGAACTTCGTCGCCGGAAGCAACTGCATCGCCAACATGTTTGTTGATGCGGATAACTTTGCCCGGCATTGGAGCTTCAACAGATTCGCCTGCGCCTGCAGGAGCTGCTGCCGGAGCTGGAGCCGGAGCCGGTGCTGGAGCCGGTGCTGGAGCTGCTGCTACCGGAGCCGGAGCTGCTGCCGGAGCTGCTGCTACCGGAGCCGGAGCTGCTGCTGCAGCGCCGCCATCTTTAACTACTACATCGTAATCCTGGCCGTTAACTGTTACAGTAAATTTTCTCATTGTCTTTCCTCCTAAATGATTGTACTTTCAACTTTCAATTAGAACTGCTGAGTGCCGGAAACACCTGCAAGACGAGATGCAGAGGTCCAGCCACTTCTAGCTGCCGGGCGGATGGAGACGATTTCGCCGCCACCCATCGCAACGATTGCAGCAGCGATTGCTGCTACAACTGCACCATTGTCAGCTGCTTTAGGAGCTGCTGCTCTAGCTGGAGCGGCTTTCTTCGGAGCTGCTGACGGTGCCGGTGCTGCGGACTGATTGAGAGATGAACGTACCTGCCAGATCATGATCAGCGCTACTACTGCTACGATAGCAGCAAATACCGCGATATACATAACTGTGTTGTTATCCATCTGTACCCATCCTTTCAATTAGAGTTTTTCTTGCAGCAAATATTACAGCGGAATGTTGCCGTGTTTCTTTGCTGGATGTACTTCATGCTTGGAAGCAAGCATCTTCAGTGCATTGATGATTGTCGGACGAGTGTTTCTCGGATCGATAACTGCGTCTACATAGCCACGTTCAGCAGCTTTGTATGGAGTTGCGAATTCTTCGACGTATTCAGCTGTACGCTGTTCTTTGTTCGGGTCTTTCTTGAAGATGATGTTTGCAGCGCCTGCAGGTCCCATAACAGCGATTTCAGCGGTTGGCCAAGCGAATACCTGGTCAGCGCCCTGTTCACGGGAGCACATAGCGATGTAGGAACCACCGTAAGCTTTACGGAGGATCATGGTGATCTTCGGAACGGTTGCTTCGCAGTATGCGAACAGCATCTTAGCGCCGTGACGAATTACGCCGGCATATTCCTGCTGTTTGCCTGGCAGGAAGCCTGGTACATCGACAATGTTTACAACCGGGATGTTGAAGCAGTCGCAGAAACGGATGAAACGAGCGGATTTATCGGATGCATTGTAGTCAAGGCAGCCTGCCATGAATGCTGGCTGGTTTGCAATGATACCAACGGTCTGTCCGTCGAAACGTGCGAAGCAGGTAATGATATTCTTAGCGAATTCTTTAGCTACATCGTAGTATTCACCGTTATCTACAACGGATTTGATAACGTCATACATGTTGTATGGAGCGTTGGAGTTTTCTGGCATGATGGTATCGAGAGCCGGATCGGTTCTGGTCGGATCATCACCGGTTTCAACGATAGGAGCATCTTCCATGTTGTTGCTCGGCAGGAAGGAGAGCAGGTAACGAATCTGTTTAATGCAGTCTTCGTCGTTGTCGCAAGCGAACTGAGCTACACCGGAAGTACGGTTGTGGGTCATAGCGCCGCCGAGTGCTTCAGCGGTGATCTTTTCGCCGGTAACGGATTCAACAACTGCCGGGCCGGTCAGGAACATCTGGGATGTTTTCTTGACCATGTAAATGAAGTCGGTCAGAGCTGGGGAGTATACAGCGCCGCCTGCAGATGGTCCCATGATAGCAGAGATCTGCGGAATAACGCCGGATGCAATGGTGTTGCACCAGAAGATCTTGCCATAGCCAGAGAGTGCATCGACAGCTTCCTGAATACGAGCTCCGCCGGAATCGTTCAGGCCTACGCAAGGAGCACCGACTTTGAGAGCCAGTTCATTTACGTGAACGATCTTAGCAGCGTGCATTTCGCCGAGGGAGCCGCCTTCAACGGTGAAGTCCTGTGCGAATGCGAATACGAGTCTGCCGTCAACGGTACCGTAACCGGTAACAACGCCTTCGCCCGGGAGATCTTTCTTTTCCTGACCGAAGTTGTGGCAGCGGGATTTTACAAGGGCATTGACTTCTACGAAAGTGCCTTCATCAAACAGAAGAGCCAGTCTTTCACGAGCAGTCAGTTTGCCTTTTGCATGCTGTTTTTCAACTTTCTTTTCTCCACCCATAGCCTCTACGTGAGCGAGGTTTTTGTGAAGAAGTTCAATTCTTTCTGCAACAGTTGCCATTCTTACACCTCCAAAAATTTTAGGGACCCCCGTGAGGGGGATGCCTTACCCCGGTGGGCAAGGCATTTGCCATCGTTCAATTAAGCCTTGAAGGATGGGCCGCCTGGGCGTTCTGTCAGTTCAAGCAGAAGGCCTGTAGCCTTTGGATGCAGGAAAGCGATGTGACAGCCGCCAGCACCGATACGATATTTCTTATCGATGAGCGGAACTTCTTTAGCCTGCAGGTCAGCAAGGCAAGCTTCGATGTCGTCGACACGAAGTGCTACATGCTGGAAACCATTCTTGCCGCCGTTTGCTTTTTCGATGAAACGAGCAATCGGGCCGTCCGGAGTGGTGGAACCCAGGAATTCGAGTTCGCAAGCTTCGGTCTGAGCAGACGGTTTGAAGAAGCTGGTGGTTACATGCTGTTCTTCGACGGTTTCATCCGGAAGGGATGGATCCAGTCCAAGGATGTCTTTCATCTGCTGTTTGATCAGCTGAAGATCTTTAACAGCAACGCCTACATGGTCCACACAAAGTACTTTGAATGCCATAATAAACTCCTCCTTTAAAATTATTTGAATATTTTGCCTACAATGGAATCAACGACCGTGAACGGATCTGTCTTCCGCTCAAAGACTTGTTCCACGCAGTCACTAAATTCACCCGTCGAGGAAATATTTTCCTCAATATGACGGGAAATGCGATCGTGAATCATTTCGAGCATCTCGCTTCTAGCCCGTTCACGTCTTCTTTCTTCAAGGAGACCGGACTCTTCGAGGTACTTTCTATGTTCGCCCAGAGCTGCTACTACTTCCGCTACGCCCTGATCTTTGTTCGCGATCGTTCTCTCAATCGGAGGACGCCAGTTCTGAGCTTCGCCCAGATCAAGCATCATTTCGATTTCGACGTTCAAACGATCTGCGCCATCGCGATCACATTTGTTGATGCAGAATACATCACCAATTTCAAGGATACCTGCTTTGATAGCCTGAATATCGTCGCCTAGTCCAGGTACGAGCACAACAAGTGTCGTATCCGCATTTTTAACGATATCAACTTCTGATTGTCCTACGCCTACTGTTTCGATGAGAATGACATCGAGACCGAAAGCATCCATCAGTTTGACCGCATCTGCAGTCTTGCGGGAAAGTCCGCCGAGGCTGCCGCGCGTACCCATACTACGGATATAAACACCCTTATCCAAGGTCAGGTCGTTCATTCTGATACGGTCACCAAGGATGGCGCCGCCAGAGAATGGACTCGTAGGATCGATGGCTACGATACCTACAGTTTTGCCCTGCTTACGGAACTGCTTAATGAGGGCATCTGACAGTGTGCTCTTACCCGCACCAGGCGCACCAGTAATACCGATGACCTGTGCACGACCGGTATGGTGATAGATTTCTTTCATGACATCTTCAAATCCATCCCGTTCGTCTTCAACGATGGTAATTGCTCTCGCTAAGGCACGTCTGGATCCATTCCAAAAATCCTTCATAGAAAATTCCATGGATGCACCGCCTTTTCGAAGAGTAAATAATATAGTTGCAATGGGACTGAGTATCCCCCCAGCCCCATGCAAGCTACATTTCAACTAATAAACTGTCAAGCTAGTCAGTCTAAAAGTCGATTATTTTACGTTTTCTTTAATGAAGTCGATAACTTCTTTGGTTGGTGTGCCAGGAGTGAAGATAGCTTTTACGCCAGCTTCTTTCAGGCCTGGGATATCGGATTCCGGAATTACGCCGCCGCCAACTACGAGAACGTCGCCCATTCCTTTAGCCTTCAGTGCTTCAACAACTTCCGGGAAGAGGGTGTTGTGAGCGCCGGAGAGCAGGGACAGAGCTACAACATTAACGTCTTCTGCGTCTGCTGCTTCAACGATCTGTTCAACGGTCTGACGAAGACCGGTGTAAATAACTTCCATGCCTGCATCACGAAGTGCACGAGCAATAACTTTTGCGCCACGATCATGTCCATCAAGACCCGGTTTAGCTACCAGTACTCTGATACGTTTGTCTGCCATTGTAAATTACCTCCAGAAATATTTGAGTAATGTAATTATCTTTGCTTCAGGCTGCCCTTAGATTAGAGGGTGTTGTGCGGTTTGTATTCGCCGTAAACTTTACGCAGAACGCCGCAGATTTCGCCTTCGGTGCAGTATGCACGTACGCAGTCGAGGATGACTGGCATAAGGTTGACGTGGTCTGGGCCTTCAGCCGGAGTCTGAGCTGCTTTTTCAAGTTTAGCCAGTTCTTCAGCAACTTTAGCCTGGTCACGGTTTGCTTTATCCTGAGCGAGCTGAGCTTTCTTCTTTTCGCCAACGGATGCGTCAATCTTCAGCAGGCCAGTAACCGGTGGTTCTTCCATGGTGAATTTGTTGACGCCAACGATGGTTCTTTCGCCGGATTCAACAGACATCTGCCAAGCGTAAGCAGCGTCCTGAATTTCTTTCTGGATGTAGCCTTTATCAATAGCTTCTACTGCGCCACCCATTTCATCGATCTTGCGGATGTATTCTTTAGCTTCTGCTTCGATAGCATTGGTCATAGCTTCAACATAGTAGGAGCCGCCGAGCGGATCAACTACGTCAGCCAGGCCGGATTCGTAAGCTACGATCTGCTGGGTACGCAGAGCGATGGTTACGGATTCAGTGGTCGGCAGAGCCAGAGCTTCATCGCGGGAGTTGGTGTGCAGGGACTGGGTTCCGCCCATAACTGCTGCAGCGGTCTGGAGAGCAACACGGATGATGTTGTTGTTTGGCTGCTGAGCGGTCAGCATGGAACCAGCGGTCTGGGTGTGGAAACGCAGTTTCATGGACTTCGGGTTTTCTGCATGGAATCTTTCCTTCAGAATGGTAGCCCACAGACGACGGGATGCACGGAATTTTGCAACTTCTTCGAGTACGTTGTTGTGAGCGTTCCAGAAGAAGGACAGACGGCCTGCGAATTCATCGATCTTCATGCCAGCTTTCAGAGCTGCTTCGATGTATGCGATGCCATCAGCGATGGTGAATGCGATTTCCTGAGCAGCGGTGGAGCCTGCTTCACGGATATGGTAGCCGGAAATGGAGATGGTGTTCCACTTCGGTACGTTTACGGAGCAGTATTCGAAGATATCGGTGATCAGACGCATGGACGGTTTAACCGGGAAAATGTAGGTGCCGCGAGCTGCGTATTCTTTCAGGATATCGTTCTGGATGGTGCCGCGAAGAGCAGCTGCCGGAACGCCCTGTTTTTCAGCTACAGCGATGTACATAGCCAGCAGTACGGAAGCCGGTGCGTTGATGGTCATGGAAGTGGAAACTTTGCCGAGGTCGATGCCGTCGAACAGTCTTTCCATATCGTAGAGGGAGTCAATAGCTACGCCTACTTTACCAACTTCGCCAGCGGACATTTTGTCGTCGGAGTCATAGCCGATCTGGGTTGGCAGGTCGAATGCGCAGGACAGGCCGGTGCCGCCGTTAGCGATCAGGTATTTGTAACGTTTGTTGGATTCTTCAGCGGTGGAGAAACCAGCATACATACGCATGGTCCAGAGTTTGCCACGGTACATGGTCGGCTGTACGCCACGGGTGTATGGATATTCGCCCGGGAATCCGAGGTCTCTTTCATAGTCGAAACCTTCGAGATCGAGTGGGGTGTACAGGTTCTTGTGTTTCAGACCAACTCTTTCCGGATGTTTTGCGCACTGTTTTGCATAGGTGTCATTGTAAGCTGCAAGTTTAGCTTTCAGGGATTCGTTAGACATGAGTTCATCTTCCTCCTAAAAAAGTAAGTATGTAAAACTCTAGGAAGCTTTTCCTTGACTTCGGTGGCCGCGACTTTGTGTTCTTCTTACCACTTACATAGGATCTATCTTCCCAATGGGGTCACGCAAAGCCTTTGGCTGCTGCAGCGCTCATTTGAGTCTTCTTGCAGCAGCGATTGGGGACTCTTGCTGACCCATGTATTGACACTGTCGTGTGACAGATATCACCATAGGTAATTATACAGTATTATCTGTATTTGTAAAGCATTAAATGCCTAGTCTCATGCGGCTTCTTGAAGAATTAAATTATTTCTTGAAGTGCATGTCGCCGTTTTCAGCGAGGCTTTCATGGAATTTGAATGCTTCCTGAAGGAGATGCGGGGTCTGGCTTTCGCCGCAAGCTGCGCATGCTCTTTCATAGTAGTCCATGAGCTGATCTCTGAAGGACGGATGAGCGACGTTGTTGATGATGACCTTTGCTCTTTCTTTCGGGGACAGGCCGCGAACATCAGCGACGCCCTGTTCAGAAATGAATACATGGGTATCATGTTCGGTGTGGTCTACATGGGAGCACATCGGAACAACTGCAGAGATCTTGCCGCCCTTAGCGGTGCTGTGGCAGAAGAAGCAGGACAGGAAGCCGTTACGAGCAAAGTCGCCGGAGCCGCCGATACCGTTCATCAGCTTGGTGCCGCTTACATGGGTGGAATTTACGTGGCCGTAGATATCCATTTCCAGAGCGGTGTTCATAGCGATGACGCCGAGACGACGAGCTACTTCGCCGTTGTTGGAGATTTCCTGCGGACGAAGGATGATCTTCTTGCTGTATCTGTCGATGTTGTCGTAGAAGCGTTTCAGTCCATCCGGGGATGGGGAGAGGGAAGTACCGGAGATCATGTCGATCTTGTCTTTATCGATCAGGTCGAACATGCCATCCTGAATAACTTCGGTGTATACGGAAAGGTTCTTGAAGTCGGATTCTACGAGGCCATGGATAACAGCATTTGCTACGTTGCCTACGCCGGACTGCAGTGGGAGCAGGTTTTCCGGCAGTCTGCCATGAGCGACTTCGTTTTTCAGGAAATCGATCAGGTTGTTGCCCATTGCTTCTGCGTCGTCATCGAGCGGAGCCAGTGCACGGGTAACGTCTGGCAGATCGCATGGAACGATAGCAACGATCTTTGCCGGATCGCATGGGATGTAAGGAGTGCCTACGCGGTCGCCAGCAGTTTTGATCGGAATCGGTTCGCAGTGCGGCGGGTTCTTTCTCATGTAGATATCAGCCATGCCAGCGAGTTCCAGCGGCTGGGTGGTGTTGACTTCTACGATGACTTTCTTAGCGGTATCTACGAATACCGGAGAGTTGCCGATAGCAGTGGTCGGGTACAGTTCGCCGTTCGGTCCGATCTTGCAGACTTCTACTACTGCGAAATCTGGGCCGGTGACACGTTCACCCTTCACGTTGGTGAAGAAGCCAGCACGGATCTGCTGAGCTACATGGGACAGGTGAAGGTCATAATAGTTGATGCTGCCTGCATTGATGGCTTTTCTGAGGTTGCCGTTGGTCTGGTATGGCATACGGTTTCTGATGCCGTTTACAGCGACCAGTTCAGTATCAATCTGGGAACCAGTAGAAGCGCCAGTCCATACGTCTACCTGGAATGGGGTTTCTTTCATACGTTCTGCGAGTTCATGCATGGTAATCTTCGGATAGCCGCATGGGGTAAATCCGGAAATACCAAGGATGTCGCCTGCCTGAATCATAGCTGCTGCAGTTTTAGCATCACAGATTTTTGCTTTCAGATCTGCACTTTCAATTCTGCTAAGGAATTCGCTATCATTGGTGTCGATCATTACTATCATCCTCCCAAAAATATAAAAATATCAAAAGTCCAGTACCTCTTTGAGCTTTCTCTATGGTCTGGAGCTTTTTGCCTCATAAAAACACAGCCGTGCTTCCGAAGTATAAAAGAAAAAGGAGTCCTTTCTGCTTCCCTATGACCGCATGTAAACATGTCTCATAACATCAGAAAAACTCCTCCTTGGTATCATCGGTCTCACCGACTGTATTTGTGACCTTCTCAGTCATCAATGTTATTATATCACACTTTTTTCGAAAGGTTCGTAAAAAGTAAGTTCTTTGTTTTTAAAATTCTCATAGGTATGTTATAAATAATTCCTATTAGACAAATCATCAATCATGTGACTCAGAGTCTATAAGCTATGAAAGTGATGATCCTCGCAGTGTAGGTTATAGAAATGGTACAGGGAGCGCCGCCGGGCCGCACTCGAAAGCTTCCCGCGAAGGTGATCTGTGAGGACCGGCGTATCGCTTCGGGCATCGCCGCCCCCTTCACGCTTTCCCCCGATAATCGCTCACCAGTCCCCGCTTCCTACGCAAAGTGCGGAAAGGCTCCAGAAGCAGAAGGAGATCGAGCGTCCGAAGAGGACATGGTCGCTCATGCTGATGACAGCGATGGCCATGACCATGAGCAGGCCGCCAAGCCCCATCGTTCGCGTGAAGAGGCTGGCCTTGCCCCGATAGAGCTTCCAGCAGAGGAAACCTTGGGCGAAGAAGGTCAGAAGGAAGGCTGCTCCGCCTATGATGCCGACTTCGGCGAGCATATTGAGATACATGTTGTGCGCATGGAAGATGAGGACGTGCTCATCCTGAATAAAGAAGTTGTAGTCGGGATAGGCCAGATAATAGCTCCCCCACCCCACGCCGAGAAGCGGGTGCTCTTCGATCATGGCGATGGTGCTCTCCCATAGGGCAAAGCGCAGGCCGACAGAGGTGTCTTCGCCGGAGAAAAGGGACAAGAAACGCTCGACCATCTGTCCGTGGTAGAAGAAGAGAACGAGAGGGATGAGGAAGAAAAGAAAGCCGAATCGCTTGTCATAGAAGAGGGTGAGCCCTAAGACGATAGCCGCAAGGCTCAGCCATGCGCCGCGTGAATAGGTCAGCGCAAGGCAGAGAAGCAGGATGAAGAGAATGATGGCAAAAGCCCATTTCCTTTTTTTCTGCCGCTCCCTGAGAAAGAAAGCAGTGAGGATGCTGATGATCATGACGGCATAGGCTCCGAGGAGATTTGGATTTTCCAGTGTCGAATACATGCGGCGCCGAAGGAGAGGAAATCTCTCGGGATCGACCCAGCTCTGCGCCATCATATCAGCTGCCATGCCTGCCACATTCGCATACTGGATGAAGCCATAGGCGGCCACGCAGACGGCTCCTGCCAGGAAGGCATAGAGCGCCTTCTCCTTTTCTCGCACGGAGGAAAGAAGTGAAAGGATCAAAAGGTAGATCGCGGCATACATCAATGGCTGGAAGGCCCAGTTCATGAGTGAAAAGGCAGGGTTGGGAGAGTGGAAGCCGGAGAAAAAGGCACACGCCAAAAAGACCGCCGGCAGTCCCCAGAGGCGAGGGCGCACGCATTTTACTTCGCCTGTGGTGCAATGATTCACTGCCCAGAGAAGAAGGCATGGAAGAAGTGTCACGTAAAACACATAGGGATGAAGCGGCAGCAGAAAGAGTGTCGCATATAAAAGATTCTGAATGTTCTTTTTCGAAGCGAGGAATCGCATGGATGGGCTCCTGACGTGGAAAATGATATTTTTTCTATGATCTTATCTCAGTATATCATTATATAGAATGGGGAACCGTTCAGCAATAGAGAAGGAGGCGGATGGGCGCCAGGTTTGCTCTTATGGCGCGCCATCCCCTAATCGCGGATGAAAAGAATGAGAAATAGCGGTGGCGGCTTCGCCGCAATATATAGGAGGCGATACCCATAGGTTTCCAAGAGATCAGGTTTCCCGTTTGCGCTTTTCTAACATGATTTGTTTGACCGCGAATGACAAAGATTTCTCGCTTCGCTCGAAATGACAATGCGAGAGAATCTGACTTTTTCCAGTCACTAGTCACCGCCCCAACAAAAAACTCCCCTTTCGGGGAGTTTTTCTTCAAAGGCGCGATCAGAATACGGTCTTGACAGAGCCGCCGTATTTCTTTTCGATGAAGTCCTTGACTTCTTTGCTTGTGAGCGCTTTCATGAACTTCTGGAGTTCCGGACGGTTTTCATCACCTTCACGGACAGCTACGATATTCGCATACGGGGAGTCGGAGCCTTCGCTGTAGATGGCACTCTTCGGATCGAGCTTTGCTTCGAGGGCGAAGTTCATATTGATGATCGCGATATCCGCATCCTCCAGAGCACGCGGAAGCTGCGGGGCTTCCAATTCGGAAAATTCCAGGTTCTTCGGGTTCTCTGCGATATCCTGCGGGGTCGCGGTGATCGGAGCGCCTTCCTTCAGTTTGATGAGACCGGCAGACTGGAGGACGAGGAGGGCGCGGCCGCCATTGGTCGGGTCATTCGGAATGGCTACATGCGCGCCGTCAGCAAGATCATTCAAAGACTTCAGCTTCTTGGAATACACGCACATCGGTTCGAGATGGACAGCTCCCAGGGATGTCAGCTTCAGGCCTTTGGATTTGCAGAATTCATCCAGATATGGTTTATGCTGGAAGAAGTTCGCATCGAGGCTCTTATCCGCAAGGGCCAGGTTCGGCTGGACATAGTCGGTGAATTCGACCATTTCGACCTTGACGCCTTCTTTGGCGAGCTTGTCTTTCACAACGCCGACGATCTCAGCGTGCGGTACAGGGGATACGCCGACCTTGATGGTGGTTTCTTTGGCAGCTGCGGAAGAAGCAGAGGACGCGGCTTTCTGGTCACCGCAGCCTGCGATGATGCCAGCAGCCGCGAGGACTGCAGCCGATACGAGGATGGCTTTTTTGAAGTTCATAGGGATCCCTCCAGACGGAAAAAGAGAGGTACGGCTATACGCCGCACGCATATCATATGAAATATAGTTTTATTTATAGCACTAGTGAAAGGGCTGCGTCAAGAGGAAATGAAGGTTCAAGGTTCAAGGTTCAGGGTTGTGGTGCGGCGCATTTCGTCATCCTGAGCGGAGGAAAACGTCGTATGTTAAAAAATGGCTTATCTGAAACGGGAGAACTGAGTCGAAGGATCTAAGCGCCGCGGAGTTTTGATAGCGCTTCGCGCTGTCGTCATTTCGAGCGTAGCCGAGAAATCTATATGGCAAAACGCTCATTGCCTGATGTGAGGCAGCACCAAGACATCGTTTCCCCTCAGCGCATACACGCTGATTCCTGCAGGGCAGTAGAGACCCCTCGGCTGCGCTCGGGATGACGATGCCGAAGAACCCCAGTCACCAGTCACTAGTCACTAGTCACTCGAGGCTCCCAATCCCTAGCCACTAATCATCCCTGCTTTCAAACTTCAGGGTTAGCCCTAGGGGCGTGCCGCCCTTGGATTGAGCGAAAGAGGGTTCAAGGTTCAGGGTTCAGGGTTCAGGGTTCAAGGTTCAAGGTTCAAGGTTGTGGTGCGGCGCATTTCGTCATCCTGAGCGGAGGAAAACGTCGTATGTTAAAAAATGGCTTATCTGAAACGGGAGAATTGAGTCGAAAGATCTAAGCGCCGCGGAGTTTTGATAGCGCTTCGCGCTGTCGTCATTTCGAGCGTAGCCGAGAAATCTATATGGCAAAACGCTCATTGCCTGATGTGAGGCAGCACCAAGACATCGTTTCCCCTCAGCGCATACACGCTGATTCCTGCAGGGCAGTAGAGATCCCTCGGCTGCGCTCGGGATGACGATGCCGAAGAAACTCAGTCACTAGTCACTCGAGGCTCCCAATCCCTAGCCACTCATTCCTGCTTTCAAACTTCAGTCTCAAATAAAAAATCACGCCATGCGACTTACTCGCACCGCGTGATCTTCTATTTCTATAAATTTATTCCTTCATGACCGTCCCATCGGCAAGTGTGATGGTGTGTCCGTTGTAATGGATCGTGCCCAGATTGAAGAGGCTGGTGATCTGAGAGTCTGCGGTCAGGTTCCATGTAGAGCCTTCCGCAATGAAAACATCAGCATTGGTCTTGTACGGAGCACCCTTCTGGGCATTCGGAGCGATGGTGATCGCACCGGTCCAGGTGGACTGGTCTTTGATATTGAGATTGATATCCGAGATGGTATCGAGAAGAATATCGCCATTCAGGATCTGATGCGACAGGATGACTTCCGCGTGACCGCCGTTCGCGCCCGCATCGCCCCAGCCGTAGCCGCCGTCATTGCCTGTGATGGTGAAGACAGGCGATGCTTCATCCTGCGTGAGCGTGCTGTCCTTCAGCGTGATGCGGCAGTGGGTGCCGGTCACATAGAACATGCCGCCCTTATGAGAGATGAGGCTTGCCTGATTCGCCTCGAACTGCTGCGTCCCCGTGACACCGATCGCGTCGGCATCCGAATACATGACGATATTGTAAGGAAGCGAGCCTGTCTCATTGCCTTCGAGCGTCGCTCCATCGAGCGTGATGGAGCTGATATTCTTGATGACGGCCGCCTTGGTCTTTTCCGCCTTGACAGTCCCGCCTGTGACGGTCACATCGCCCTGGGTATAGATGCCGTGTGCATTCGCACCGGAAGCGGTAAAGTCGGAGTTTTCGGTGAGAAGGATGCCACCGTTTTGAGAGATGCGGATCGCCGGCGACTGCTCTCCGGTGGTAGTGACCGTGGATGCCTCTACCTTCATCATCGCACGCTGGGAGACTTCGACGCCCGCAGCCTGCGCGCCTGTGGTGGAGACCTGTGCATTCGTCAGATTGATGTACGTGCCCTTGCTGTAGCCATAGGCGCCCGTCGCGCCGTTTCCTGTGCTGGAAATCTTCGCATCCGTGAAAGCCCCGTGTCCGCCATGGGTCACGAGCAACGCCGCATTCATCCCGTAAAGGTCACTGTTTTCTGCACTCGAGGTGTCCCCAGACTTCGTGATGGTATCGCCCTTCGCGGTGATGTATGCCATAGAGACTCGAAGCGCATTCTCATCCGCTTTGTCCGAGCTGTAGGTCATGCCGTCATACGCGCCATCGGATCCGATCTCGGCGGCTGCGCTCCCCTGATCTGCGGTATACTTCGCCGCCGGTGCCGGGGCAGGCGCAGGTTCGGGTTCCGGTTCCGGCTCGGGCTCTGGCTCGGGTTCCGGTTCGGGCAGCGGAGCGGGCTCCGGCTCTGCAGGCTTAGGTGCTTCTGGTGAAAGATTCTTGAACGTGCCGGACTCGACCGCACTCTGGACATCAGGAAGTGTCAGAGACAGTCCCTTCATCAGGGCATCGGTGTAGTTCACACCTTCAGCAGGTGCTTCCTGAGCTGCCACCGGAGCCGGCTCTGCCGCCTCTGCCATAGAAAGCGGCATCACCGCCCCTGTCAGAGCCAGTGCGCAGAGAAGGGATGTCAGTTTATTGGATTTCATACGATTCCTCTTTTCTTTACTTGGAGCTATATGGACCTCAAACTATATATAGAGGTATAAAAATTCATTTCTGTCATACTGTCTTTCATTTTACAACATTCTTCGGAAATTGTCATTAAAGAAAGGTTTAAGAAAACAGGGTTCGCTCGTGGGACGTGCCCTGAAGTTTGAAAGCAGGGATGAGGAGAGCTAGTGACTGGTAGCTAGGGATTAGTAGCCTCGAGTGACTAGTGACTAGTGACTGGTGACTGAAATGCCACCTTCGGGCCTCGCCATTATTGATACTCCTCGGTGCTTATATCCTTCGACTCAGTTCTCCTGTTTCAAATAAGCCATTTTCTAACATACGATGTTTCCCCCCGCTCAGGATGACGAAACGCGCCGCACCAGCACTTCGCATTTCTCATTTCTTATTCAAGCGAAACTTTCGCACGCAATCAAAGAGCCGTCCCTCCCCCAAACCTCTCTCATTTGTGCTACAATGAGAAAAGCAAAAATCGCTACTTCCTATTCACTCTGTATTTCCCTGAGGAGGCCATTATGCATATCCATGTCATTGATCATCCGCTGATCCAGCACAAGCTGACCATTATGAGAAAGAAAGAAACCAGCTCCGGTGAGTTCCGCCGTCTGCTGCAGGAGATCACGCTCCTGATGGGCTATGAGCTCACCCGCGATCTGCCGCTCGAAGATGTCGCTATCGAGACACCGCTCGAAAAAGCGACAGGAAAACAGGTCGCCGGCAAGAAGCTCGGCATCGTCCCGATCCTGCGCGCCGGCTTCGGCATGGTGGAAGGCCTCACCGAACTCATGCCGTCTGCCCGCATCGGCGTCATCGGCCTCTACCGCGATCCCGTCACCGCCAAGCCGATCGAATACTACTGCAAGCTCCCTGATGTGGAAAATCGCGACTTCATCCTTGTCGATCCGATGCTCGCTACCGGAGGCAGCGCCGTCGCAGCCATCGACATGATGAAAGAAAAAGGCGTCAAGAATATCAAATTCATGTGCCTCGTCGCTGCCCCGGAAGGTGTCGAGGTCGTGAACCAGGCGCATCCGGACGTTCCGATCTATACCGCCTCCCTCGACCGTCAGCTGAATGAAAAGAAATACATCCTCCCGGGTCTTGGCGATGCCGGCGACCGCATCTTCGGGACAAAGTAAGAAGGTTTAAGGGTTCAGGGTTAGCTCATCGGGCGAGTTTCCCTTTGATTTCATTGGGAAAGAGGTTCAGAAGGTTCTATAGGTTCTGAGGGTTCAACGGGGAAGGTGCGGCGCATAAAATAATGAAAGCGCCGCGGAGGTCTGAAACTAGCGGTTTTCTCGTATCGCAAACCTAATCCCTAGCCACTAATCCCTAGCTACCAGTCACTAGTCACTAGTCACTAGCCACTCATCCCTGCTTTCAAACTTCAGAGTTCAGGGTTGTTATGGCGGCTTCGCCGCAAGTATATAGGCGATGGCCGCTTGCCGTTTTCCTCCCTGTTTCCATCGAAAAAGCCGCAGAGTGAATCCAACGATTCCCTCTGCGGCTTTTTCGATGCAGATAAAATATAAGCGGCTTTCCCCACATGTGCCGCACACCTCTCCGCTTTTCTCATCTGTCTTTCATACCGCCAGTGCCCTATCCACCCCTACGGGGCACCTTCCCCTCGAGGGGAAGGCTGACGATACGGGAATACCGTCATCTAAAATGCGGCGAAGCCGCCACCTTCATTCCTAATTTCTAATTCCTAATTTAAAAAGTACTCGCACACCTTTCTGGCCGCTTCAACATCGACCATGTGGAAGGGGGAGAGCACCTTGACGATGCGGTAAAGGACGCCGTGCTTCCGGAAGAGACGGATCGCATTTTCACGCGTCTTCTCTCCGCCTTGTGCCAGATAGCCCCGGCCCAGGGCTTCCATGCGATGTCCTTCTTCTCTGTAGTCTTCGCGTGCCAGACCATGGAGGAGGAGAATGAGGTCGACGGCCTTCTGCTCTTCGATGTCTTTGGTAAGCATGCGGTTCTCCCAGTCCAGAAAGGTGAAATTCCCCTCTTTCCATGTGATGTCACGCAATGCCGGACGGCCATGGACGATGCCTGCCTGATGGAGGGAGCACAGCGCACGGCCGGCCTCTTCGAGAAGCTGCTCTTTGTCTTCTTCCGGCATATCGGTATCGAGCCAGTTCTTGAGCGTGCGCCCGCCGTCCTTTGTCACCATATAGTCCGGCGTCAGCACCAGGATCTCCGGCACAAGCTCCGGCGCAGCGCGGCCGGCGATGGTCATCTTCGCCACTTCGAAATAAAATTCCTTCTCGACGGAATATTTAGCAAACTGTTTCCGTCCATTTCCCATCTTCCGCTTGATCCAGTACGTCTCACCATCCAGCGTGAAGGAAATCACGCGCCGGCCTGCTGCCTTTGCTATCGCTTCCTCCGCCGCCTGTTTCAGCCTCGGATCATTTGTAATCTCACTCATACTTTGCCTCGCTTAGGTTATTTTTACTTATATTTTACCAAAGGGAAGGCTGGCAAGGCAAGGTTTGGGAAAGGGGAGAGGTGGCTAGTGGCTGGGGACTGGAAGGCTAATACACCGAGAGACACCAGCCCCCGCATCGTCATTTCGAGCGAAGCGAGAAATCTTTTTCATTGGCAAGCCGGCTGTCGATGACAGGAAACCAAAACGGGAAGCTGCTATCAAGAGACCTTCGGGCATCGCCCCGTTTCGTCATCCTGAGCGGAGTGAAATGTCGGATGTTTGAACATGTAAAGGCGGAACAGTGAGAACTGAGTCGAAGGATCTGGCGCTGCCCCAACCCCGCTCTACCTTTCGAACCCATAGAACCCGCTCCCCCTCTTTCGCAAACGATCAAAGGGAGCCCCGCCACAAGGGCTGACCTTACACCCCAAACCCGCTCTCCGCCGTTTTCCTTGCGTCCCTGTCCGGTTTCCTCCCCACATCTTGTACATATACAAGAGGCAAGGGAAATGATACAATGAAGTTATTCACAATGCCATTTGAAAACCGCAGAAGAACGTGTGGAAAAGCCATAGAAAGCATCTATTAATTCACAGACTTATCCACTTATCCACAAAGATATTCAATCGCCGCTTTCTCCGATGCCATCAAGCCTCTTCCAGAAGCGTCCGATCGGAGACAACGCCTTATTCACAATTATTCACAAAGTCATTCACATAGTCACAGCCACGGCGGCTGCCCTATGTATGGCAAGCGAGGTACCCTATGGACTTCTTTCAATTATGGGATCAGATCCTGGACTATATCGACCAGTATGACCACCCGTACTATGACATGTTTTCCAACGAAGTCTTTCCTATCTCCATGACAGAAAACACACTGACGATTTCGCCCAAAAACAAGCGGCGGAAACCATGGATCGAAAATGTATATAAAGGAAAGCTGGAAAAAATTATTTTCGACATCACGGGGAAGCAGCTTTCCATCGAGATCTCTGATATCATGAACCAGCCCGCGGAACCCACGCCGATACCGCCGTTTCCGGAAGCCGGTGCCTCCAAAAAGCAGGCGGCGAGCGAGGCGCCCTTCCCGATGGCCCGTGAGACAGCCGATGCCCCCTATGAAAATACGCCGGCGCCTCTCCCGGAGCCTGATATCGATGATCCCTTTCCAAAGGAAGCCATGCCGCCGGATTTTTCCAAGCTGAAGCCTATGACGGCCGATGAGGTCCCGCTCCCCGACATCCGGGAGCTCGGAGAGACCTCCCTCTTCGATGCGCCCGTGCGCAGCGAGCCGAAGAAGAGAAATGCCTTCCTGCCGAATCCGGTCAATGAAGAATACACCTTCTCCACCTTCGTCCATGGCAACTGCAACGAGATCGCCTTTCAGGCCGCTTATGCGGTCGCCAAGACGGCCGACCATCCGGATCAGGCCGATCAGAAAATGAACCCTCTTTTCATCTACGGTCCCTCCGGTCTTGGCAAGACGCATCTGCTCCACGCCATCTGCAACTACATCCACGAAAACAAGCCGGAGCTTTCCGTCCTCTTCGTCTCGAGCGAGACTTTCACCAATGAGCTGATCGATGCCATCCAGAATCACACCATGCCGAAATTCCGTGCCAAGTATAGAAATCTGGACTTTCTCCTGATCGACGACGTGCAGTTCTTCGGCTCCAAGGATGCGACGAAGATGGAGATCTTCAATACATTCAATGACCTCTTCGATAAGAAGAAGCACATCATCATGACGAGCGACCGCACACCGCAGGATATCGACAAGCTCGAAGACCGCCTGCAGACGCGCTTCTCGAGCGGGCTCGTCGCCCCGATCTCTCCGCCGGACTATGAGATCTGCTGCATCATCCTTCAGCAGAGGGCCGAAAAGCTCAATATCACACTCCCGAAAGACGTGGTCGACTATATCGCAAGTCATATCAATACCAATGTCCGTGAGCTGGAGGGAGCTTTCAATAAGCTCGTCACCTTCTCGCAGATCAAGAAACAAACGATCACGCTCGCCTTCACCAAGGATGCGCTGAAAGACCAGATCCCCCTCGACAACCGACAAGAGCTTACCGTCGACTTCATCATCGATACCGTCTGCCAGTACTACGGCGTCAAGAAGGATAAGCTCCTCGGCCGCGGCCGTCCGCAGAAGATCGTCATCCCGCGCCAGATCGCCATGTACCTGTGCCGCAATGAGCTGAACGAGTCCTACCCGACGCTGCGTGACTATTTCCATAGAAAAGACCACTCGACAGTCCTCTATGCCTGCGAACGCGTGGAAAAAGACATCGAGCGTGACCCGCAGACCCGCGCTTCCATCGAAGCGATCCGAAAGCTCTTAAAGCAGCGGGGATAAGGAGCCCCATGGGCGGATAAGGTAAAGTCTCCCTTTCTCCCATGCCCCTCACTCACTGTGAACAACCCCATTTCCCATCGTCCAATATCCTGCTGAAAAAC
>FR879557.1:0-1559 GCA_000434475.1 Dialister sp. CAG:486 | reverse complement strand
TGCTGAAAAACTGTGAAAAACGTCAGGTTCGTAAAAACCTGTGAAAACCGTGAATTCCAAAAAAAGTTATTCAATCCTTTTTAACAAACCGCGAGATCCGAGAAAATCTCACTTTTCACAGAGTTATTCACTTATTCACACCGCCCTACTACGGCGACTACTATCTTTTATCTATCATCGTTATTTTTTAGAGGTGCTGCCATGAGAGTCATTTTCGACAAAACGGAATTGTCTGATGCGATCGACCGCGTACAGCGGGCTGCACAGGCAAAAATTACATCCAATACCAATAACGGATACTTCATTGCTGCAGAAAACGGAAAAGTCGAGCTGCAGGCCAATGATTACACCATCGGGATCAAAACAAGCTGCCCGGCCATGATCGAGGAAGAAGGCATTATCGTGATTGCTGCCAGCCAGCTGCAAAGCACGATCCGCATGATGCCGGCAGGGGATATCGTCATGGAAAAGAAAAAAGAGGAAAATATGGTCTCCTTTACCTGCGGCTCTTATTTTGCCCGCTTCCCGACCCGCGACATCAATGATTTCCCGGAAGTCAAAGAAATGGAGCATACCAATCATGCGACAGTCTCCTGCCAAGACTTCAAAGAAATGACTGGTCAGGTCTCCTTTGCCACGGCTTCCGACAAACAGAAGCCGCTTTTCACCGGCGTGCTCTTTGAGGTCGATCAGTACCGCTTCATCATGGCAGCGACCAATACGCACCGCCTGGCTGCCAAAGAGATCACACTGCCGGAGGAAGCAAGCGCCAAAGGACGCTTCGTCGTTTCCGGCAGCATCCTTTCGGATGTGGTCCGCCTGCTGCCGGACGAAGATGGCAGCACCGTCGAGATCTCCTGGTCTAAAAACCATGTCGCCTTCACCTTTGGCAGCACGTACTTCATTACCAGCCTTCTCAACGGTGAATATCCGGATTACCACCGCGTCATCCCGACCCATCATGATGCACTCGTGACAGTCAATGTTCACGATTTTCAGGAAGCCGTCCGTTTCGTCAGCCCGATCTCCAGCGGTGTGGACTACCATACCATCAATTTCATCTTCCATGAGGATGCGGTGGAGATCTACGAAGAGGATCCTGCGATCGGCCGCAGCAGCACATCGATCCCCATCAAGCTCGAAGGCGAGCCGATCAAGATCACCTACAACTGCAACTATATCGAAGATATCCTGAAGCATTCTGAGGGCGAGACAGTCATCCTGCATCTGCAGAAAAACGGCCCGCTTCTGGTAGAGCAGGAAGAAGATAAGGCCTACCAGTATGTCGTGACACCGATGAGGGGGAGACATTGATGGAGATCATAGCCGTCTACGGAGATTACATCCAGCTTGACCAGCTTTTGAAAAAGATCGATGCGATCGGCTCCGGCGGAGAGACCGCTGCTTACCTTGCCCGGCATCAGGTGACGCTGAATGGCAAGCCTGTCCACGAAAAACGCAAGAAGATCCGTCCCGGAGATGTCCTTGCCATCGATGGCAGGGAGTATCAGATGAAGGTCGAATAGGGAAAAGGGGCTGTGAAGAAATGAATCCTCATT
>FR879556.1:23510-25875 GCA_000434475.1 Dialister sp. CAG:486 | reverse complement strand
TCTTTTATCCAAGGCTCCTCATCCTCTTCCTGCAATCGCCTGCTCCGCTCCTTGGGAAGGGCTCCATCAAAAAGGAGCAGCCGCCTCACAGCAGCTGCTCGCTCATTCCTAAGGGATTTCACTATATTTATTTTATACCTTATATATAGGCATCAGATCTTCTGTGCTTCTTCTGCTTCCGCAAGAGCTTCCTCGCGAGCCGCTGCCTTTTCCTTTTCGATCACAGCCTGGAAGGAGAAGACTTCTTCCTTGATGACCGGAGCCAGGACGAGGATGGAGATCAGGTTCGGGATCGCCATGAGGGCATTCGCGATATCGGAGAGGTTCCAAACCAGATCGAGGGTCTGGGTCGCACCGACATAAACGACCAGAGAGAAGACAACGCGGTAAATGATGTTGTACTTATGGGTACCGAAGAGATATTCCCAAGCCTTTTCACCATTGTATTCCCAACCGAGGATGGTGGAGTAAGCGAAGAGGATGATACCGATGGAAACGATGTAAGAACCAATGACGCCGATATTGGAAGAAAATGCTGCCATGGTGAGTGCTACGCCGGTGAGCGGCTTACCATCCGCGCCGACCATGCCGAGCACGCCGGAGGAGGCGATGGTAAGACCGGTAATGGAGCAGACTACGATGGTATCGATGAAGGTACCGGTCATGGAGATGTAGCCCTGTCTTGCCGGGTGATCCGTGGTGGAGGCTGCGGCGGAAATCGCTGCCGAGCCAAGGCCGGCTTCATTGGAGAAGCAGCCGCGCGCTACGCCATAGCGCATCGCATTCATGACGGAAACAGTGATGGTACCGACGACGCCGCCTTCGACAGCTGTAGGATCGAAAGCCATCATCACGATGAGGTAGAGGCCATGCGGAATGTTTTCGATGTTAAGAAGGATGCAGGCAAGACCAGCCAGGATGTAGAAGACAGCCATGCCGGGAACGACAACGGAAGAGACCTTGGAGATCGAAGTGATGCCGCCGACGATGACAGCGAGGGTCATGACAGTCAGGACTGCGCCCACGATCTCATTCGATACGCCGAAGGTGGTGTTGATCGCGGTGGAGATCGAATTCGCCTGCGTCATGTTGCCGATACCGAAGGAAGCAAGGACAGCGAAGAGAGCGAAAGCAGTACCCAGAAAGAGACCGGCTTTTTTGTTTTTGAAGCCGTTCTTCATGGTGAACATCGGGCCGCCCTTCATTTCACCCTTGGCATTCACTTCACGGAACTTGAAGCCGAGCATACATTCAGAGAACTTGGTCGTAAGGCCGAAGCATGCGGAGATCCACATCCAGACCAGAGCGCCCGGGCCGCCGGCGAACATCGCCGTCGCGACACCGACGATATTACCTGTACCGATGGTCGCAGCAAGCGCAGTCATCAGCGCAGAGAAAGGAGAAACGTCACCGCTCCCGACCTTGGTCGTGCGGGACTTCTTCGAAAAGATCGTTTTTAATGCGTATGGCAGATTTCTCCAGGTCAGGAAACGCAGTTTCAGTGTCATGTAGACACCCGTACCGACCAGAAGACACAGCATGACAGGCCCCCATACGAAGCTGTCAAGCTCACCGACAAGTTGATTGATTTGCACCATATCCATTGTAAAATCCCCCTTGTTCCCGTAACTGTTCTTATTATGATAAGAAACAAAAAATCGCCGCACTCAGTCTTATGTTCGAAGAAGGCTGAAGCTGGCGAATTCATGGTTCATGAAAACGAGGGAGTTACCCAAGTGCCAGCCCTGTCCTTTTGCCTGAGAGATTCAGGATTTCTACGGGTGAAATCCTTTAACACCTTCGGCCCTCGCATCTTTTCAGCGAGCTTCTCCAGAGTCGTGTCCGTACACAGTTTCGTGTTCTTACTGAACGCCTGATAGTGTTACTCCTTCGGCAGAAGATCGTAAAGACCTTCATTTTTCAGTGTACATCATCCACCTATATGGTATGCGGCAACATACATTTTTCGCTTGGGCTTTCCAGATACTGAATTCTGAAGCCTCAAGTGATTTACCTAGATTATACACGATGAAAATCAAAATGCAACATGCGAATTTTGCTCATTTTCCATATTGTAAACCTTTTGCTATACTAAAGTTTCTCTCTTGTGCTTTTGACGAATATTTTCTGTATACTTACGATACTGATATGATTTATATCTTTTTTGTAGCTACTTTAATTTCATCAAATTTCAATAGGAAAAGTATATCAATTTTGGTATCATAATGGGTTTTGTAAATGATAAATGAATGCTCATGACAGCAAGATTAGGGGCCGGCCGCGGGATACCGGTAGCCAATTCACAGCAAAAATGCCCCGAAGGCCACGTGAAAAGGTGCCGCCCCATTTCAGAATGGCAGTGAAG
>FR879556.1:14799-23471 GCA_000434475.1 Dialister sp. CAG:486 | reverse complement strand
GGCAGTGAAGCTGGCGTGCCATTCTCATCTCTTCTATGCACAGCTCTTGCCTCCCTTGACCTGCCCTTATTTCTGCCAATAAAAAAATCCTCTATCCTGTTGGAATTCACCGGTACCGACCAGCAGGATAAGCATGACAGGGCCCCATACGAGGCTGTCAATTTCATTTGAGTGACTGGTGACTAGGGATTAGGGATTAGGGATTAGGGATTAGGGATTAGGGTTAGCCTGTGGGGCATACCGCCCTTTGATTACGTGCAAAAGAGGTTCTGTGGGTTCTACGGGTTCAAAGGGGTCGGTGCGGCGCATTTCGTCATCCTGAGCGGAGAAAAACGTCGTATATTAGAGAATGGCTTATCTAAAGCATGAGAACTGAGTCGAAGGATCTAAGCGCCGCGGAGTTTTAAAATATGCGGTATTCACGAAAGATGGGAAACCTGTGAACCTTTTGAACCTTCAGAACCTGTTTCTCCTATGAGACTTCGTAAGTAGGGAATAAGAATAGTCTCTTTCAAACTTGTGGTGGCGGCTTCTCCGCTTTTTTAGAAAAGGCATCCCCCGTATCGTCATTTCGAGCGCAGCCGAGAAATCTTTCTTGCAGACCGTCAAACGTCGCTTGCTTGAAACCCTTAAAGCGATGCATCGAGTCATCGTTTCCATAGAGGCTTATAAGAGCTGATTCCATTCTGCAATGGAGATCCCTCGACTTCGCTCGGGATGACAGCCCGGGGAAACCGCCAGTCCCCTTTCTAATCCCTTCTCTCTAAAACTTGCGGCGCTTCCATCTTTTTCGCGCCGCTACCACCATTTTTCATTTCTAATTTCTCATTTCTAACTAAAATACAAAAGCTCGCAGGAGATCCGATCTCCTTTTGAGCGCAGCCGAGAAATCTTTCTTGCAGACCGTCAAACGTCGTTTGCTTGAAAGCCTTAAAGCGATGCATCGAGTCATCGTTTCCATAGAGGCTTATAAGAGCTGATTCCATTCTGCAATGAAGATCCCTCGACTTCGCTCGGGATGACAGCCCGGGGAAACCGCCAGTCCCCTTTCTAATCCCTAATCCCTTCTCTCTAAAACCTGCGGCGCTTCCATCTTTTTCACGCCGCTACCACCATTTCTCATTTCTAACTAAAATACAAAAGCCCGCCGGAGTTCAGATCTCCTGCGGACTTCCTTGCTCAAGATATGCATTTCGCCATTTATAAAGAGGTAGGGCCTCCGCGGCGGGGAAGACTTTCTGGGGATCTTCCCCGCCGCCCGACAAACTCCTTGGATCAGTTTAGGAGGGCTTATCCGAAGGAGTGCCCTTTGCCGGATGGGGTGTCATATTATGCCGCCGGGAAGGAAAATGGGAAAACCTTCAGGGAGGAAATAATATGTTATATCAGGACCTGATGCTAGTCCGCGAGACTGTCTTGAGCCTTGGACGTTGTGACCTTGCTGGGATCTAAATCTTCGTATTCTTCGTATGCTTTACCAGTTTTGAGATGGTCGAAATATTTAGCTGTCTCTCTTACGACGACGCCGGAGAGAGCCAGAAGGGCGATCAGGTTTGGAATAGCCATGAGACCATTGACGATATCCGCCAGGACCCAGATGGCTTCAAGTTTCAGGAATGCGCCGCTTGCGACGAGGATGATGAAGATGACGCGATAGGGAAGGACACCCTTCGTGCCGCAGAGATAGATCATGCAGCGTTCCCCATAGTAGTTCCATCCGAGGATGGTGGTGAAAGCGAAGAGGATCAGCCCGATCATCAGCATATAGCCGCCGAATACGGGGAATGCATCTTTAAAAGCGGCATTCGTGAGTGCTGCACCGTTGAGACCATTCATCCATTCGCCGGAAACGACGATAGAAAGACCGGTCAGTGTGCAGATGATGATGGTATCGATGAAGGTACCGGTCATAGAGATCAGACCCTGTTCTGCAGGCCATTTGGTCTTAGCGGCAGCAGCTACGATAGGAGCAGAGCCGAGGCCGGATTCATTGGAGAATACGCCTCTGGCGATACCATTTCTCATCGCAAGCATCACTGTCGCACCCAGGAAACCGCCGGCTGCTGCACTTCCGGAGAAGGCACTGTACACGATGGTCTGAATGGCTGCAGGCACCTTGTCTGCGAAATACACAAGTACACCGATCGTAGAAATAAAGTAAATCACTGCCATAGCCGGAACGATCTTCGCAGCGGCCGATGCGATAGACTGCAGCCCGCCCAAGGTGATCGCTGCGACCAGAATGGTCAGGATGAGAGCGGTCCACATAGGATCGAGACCGATCGTCATTTTGGTGATATCGACGATGGAATTCACCTGAGCGAAAGTACCGATACCGAAGTAAGCGACCAATATACCAAAGATGGCAAAGAGCGATCCCAGCCATTTGAACTTGGGACCCATACCATTCTTGATGTAGAACATCGGGCCGCCGGCGATCTCGCCTTTGGAGTCCACTTCACGATATTTCACCGCCAGAAGACCTTCGGCATACTTGGTGGCCATTCCGAAGAATGCGGCCATCCACATCCAGAAAATAGCGCCCGGGCCGCCGGCAGCGATCGCTGTCGCGACACCTACGATATTCCCTGTGCCTACCGTAGCAGAAAGTGCTGTGCAGAGAGCTTTGAAGGAGTCGATATCCCCGTTTCCCTTATTCTGTGCTTTGAAGATCAGTCCCAGTGCCTTCGGCAACTGGAAGATCTGCAGGAACTTCAGACGAAGCGTCAGGAGGATGCCCGTCCCTACCAGCAGTACCAAGAGCGGCGGTCCCCATACAAAACTATCGATCGCATTCAGCAATTCAAGATTCAAATCCATTTCTTTGTCTCCCTCCAGGAAAGTAAGATAAATAAAAAAGCCGGCTTTTCCAATAAAAAATAACTCTGGAAGCCGGCATTGTCTACCTGAACGATCACAGGAAGTGTGACGTTTTTTCTCTGTCCTTTTGCCTGAGAGATTGGGATCTTGCGACCCTTACACCTTCGGCGCTCTTATTATGAGACTCTCCAGAGTGTGTCCACATGCGGTACTACCTCTTTCGAGATACCTGAGAGTGTTACTCCTTCGGTAAGCCTTACGGCTTTCTCCCACATGTTTCATCCACCAATATGAATTTGATGTTTGCATTATAAGTCCCTTGCTTTCATTTTGCAAGAGGAAATTTTTGTTTTTATTATTTTTTTATAATTGACTATGGGTATAGTTTTGGGAGGCTAGGAGTGGCTGATGACTGGTAGCTAGGGATTAGTGACTAGGGATTAGGAGTCTCAAGTGACTAGTGACTAGGGACTGGTGACCGGAATGCCCGTCCATGGCATCGCCATTATTTATACTCCGCGGCGCTTCCTAATTGTATGCGCCGCACCACCATTTCTCATTTCTAATTTCTAATTTCTAATTCACTCGAGGCTTTCAAACGCAATCAAGGAACGCTCTGCTTCATCATCTTTCCTTGTGATCTCTTTCCTTCTCCTCGTACATGCGCCGATCGGCCAAGATGCGGATATATGCGGTGTCGCCAGACTCCTTCGGATACGCAGCAAAGCCTATGCTGCATCCCACTTGCAGTGTGTGGTCATCGATCTGGAAGGGCTTCTCCAGCATCTCCTTCAGCCGTTTCTTGATCTCTCCTATCATATGCTCATCGAAATCCATGCTGAAGAGGATCGTGAATTCATCGCCGCCGATGCGAAATACATAGTCATTTTTACGAATGCACAGCAAGAGGCGCTTCGCCGTTTCCTGCAAGAGCTTATCCCCCATCGTATGCCCGTAGGTATCATTGATGGGCTTGAACTGATCCAGATCCAGATACACCAGCACGAAAGGCAGCTTCTTTTTCTCTTTGTCCTGCAGCATCATCGTGAAATAGCGCTCATTGAAAAGTCCGGTCAGCCCATCGGTATTTGCTAAGTTTTCCAATTCATGCTTCTCCCCGATATCCTGACTGATGCACATCACTTTTTCCAGCATGCCCTTTTTGTCCCAAGAGATCGGCACCACCGTCATAAGCCGGAAGACCTGTTTCTGGCGGCCACAGTACTCAAAGCGCATGAGATCATCCTTTTCTCTCAAAACGCTGACGAGATATTCTTTGGACAGCAGCTGGCTGAGCTTCATATGCTCCGCGTCCCCCGTCGCGACATATGTCCGGGAGACTTCTTCCACGAGCTTTGAAAAAGCACCCGTCTCCGGATACAGAGATCTCTTCAGCTGATTCTCCCCATAATGATACTGGTCCATCTTCAGATCGGCCACGACAAAGCGATCCGCCACGCGCCCCATCCCGCCAAAGAGCTCTCGCATCATCTCTTTCTGGCTGGTGAGTATCTTCTTTTCCTGCTCTTTCTCATGCAGTTTATGTCTGGCCTCCTTGATGGTCACACCGATCATGAAAAAAGCCAGCAGGGAAAAGACAGCCGCCAGTGCAACGATCGTTGCATTCCGCACGCGCACAAGCCCTTCATCCACCACGCGGTCACGGACGATCCCCACCAATGACAGATGACCGATACCGAGCGGGCGATAGACGGTATAGTACTTCCTTCCCGCCAGAGAGAGCAGAAGACTTCCTCCCTGCTCCTCACGAATGCCTTTCGCCATCCATTTCAGGCTTCCCTTCTCTTCGGCTGCATCATGCGCCTTGAAATAGGAAAGAATATTATCCACATGCTCCGGGATCTCACTCTTCGGTGCCAGGAACAGCACCACATTGCCCGCCGCATCGACGACATAGCAGTCACTTTCTCCATCGTAAATATTGCCCGTGATGAGACGCTCCACCAATTGATTGTCATAGGTAACGGCTATCCCCATGTAATCGGTCCCATCAATCGTTACAGGTTCTTTGAAAGGCACGGCAAAGACGACCCGACGCACGCCACTCGTCGACACATAGCTCGAGATGATCGGCTTCCCTGCCTCGTAAACATTTTTGACGGCCGCTTGGAAGCTGTCCGTCTACCCCCTGCTGCCACGATCCGTCACATAATTGCCTGCCTGATCGAAAAGATAGAAATCTCTATACATCCACTGGTCTCGCTCCCCGAGAAGCACCTTCCATTGCTCATTCGTCCTGTATTCCGCAGGCAACAGCTGGATATTTTTTTCATAGACCGAAAGAATATTCCAATTGCGCTGTGTGAACAGGCGAAACGAAGTCCCCACCTGGGTATAGGTCGCACGCAGACTGTCGGTACTTTCCTGATAGATCATGTCCTGGGTATAGCGATAATAGGAATGTATACCGCCCCATCCCAACAAAGTAATGATCGCCAGAACGGCCGCCTTTTTGTACGCCTGATGCATGAGATCTTCCCCTTACACATAATAAACCGCCAATAACGATAAAGTTTCTATAAAATTATATAAAATGTAATCATTTTCGTAAAGAAGCACACCTGTGATTCTTATCATTTTATCATAAAAAAATACGGCTGTCCCTGTCATAAGTGACAGCCGTATACCTGATTCTGATTTTCTTATCTGCTAAACACACTCTCATCCCAGTGCGACATCCAGAGCCATCATCAGCATGAATCCAATTGCAAAAGAGATGACCCCTACATCCGAGTGTTCACCTGCTGACATTTCAGGGATCAGCTCCTCCACCACGACATACATCATCGCCCCGGCCGCAAAAGAAAGGAGATAGGGCATCATCGGCACCACCATCGCTGTCAGAAGAATGGTGGCTACAGCGCCGATAGGCTCCACTATGCCGGAGAGCACCCCGCCGGCATAGGATCGCCAGCGCCCCATCCCTGCGGAATGGAGCGGCATGGAAATGATCGCGCCTTCCGGAAAATTCTGGATCGCGATCCCCAGCGAGAGCGCCATGGCCGACGCTGCCGTGATGCTCTCATGCCCGGATAAGAATCCCGCATAGACCACGCCGACAGCCATCCCTTCCGGAATGTTGTGCAGCGTCACCGCGAGCACCAGCATCGTCGTCCGCGCCAGATGACTCTTCGGCCCTTCTGCTTCCCTGGCATTCATGTGCAGATGCGGGATCGCATGGTCAAGCAGCAGCAAAAACGCCATCCCGATCCCAAAGCCGATGACGGGCGGCAGAAACGCCCAGCGGCCCATCGCTTCGCACTCATCCAGCGCAGGGATCAAAAGGCTCCAGATCGAAGCCGCCACCATGACTCCGGAGGCAAATCCCGTGAGACCTCTCTCTACACCGCGGTTCATCTTCCCCTGCATGAAAAAGACACACGCTGCGCCAAGCGACGTTCCCAGAAATGGGATCAATAATCCCCAAAATATATCTGTCATAGGTCCTCCTTATTGAAAACTATTTTCAACATCTTTATAGCGCGTCCAGAGAGCTTTGTCAAGGGGACTTGTGACTAGGGATTAGGAGCTAGGGATTAGGGGCCTCGAGTGACTGATGACCAGTGACTAGTGACTGGAATACCATCTTCGGGCGTCGCACCATATATGATTTGCGACGAAGCCGCTACTACACCCCGAACCCTGAAGTTTGAAAGCAGGGACGAGTAGCTAGGGATTAGGGATTGGGGATTAGGAGTGACTGGTGACTGGGATTTCTCCGGCATCGTCATCCCGAGCGCAGCCCTCGATCTTTACTGCACTGCGTGAATCAGCGTGTATGCGCCGAAGGAAAACGATGTCCTAGTGCTGCCTCACATCAGGCAATGAACGTTCTTCAATAAAGATCCTCGGCTACGCTCGAAATGACGATGCGCCGCGCGAAGCGCTGTCAAAATTCCGCAGCTCTTCTGATTTTTATGCGCCGCACCACCATTCCTAATTCCTCATTCCTAATTCGCACAAAGCTTTCATTCATAATCAGTGGACGGAGCCGCCCAAGGAGCTAACCCTGAACCTTGAAAACAGGGATGAGTGTCCAGGGAGCAGGAGTAAATGATGATGAGACCAGAAACCCCAAAGGCCCGTATCCCGACCCCTTTTATGTGAATAATTGAATAACTTCATTCACTTATCCACATAAAAAACAGCCCGATACTATCGGGCTTTGTTCACATGTATTCACTTTTCTTTTCACAGCTGTTCACAGGTTGTTCACATTTTGTGGATAAGTTTTCAAGATAAGTAGCTAGGGATTAGGGATTAGGAGTAACTCCCCTCATAGATTTCAAGGACTTTTAGAGTCTGTTTCCAGCTGGAAAAGTTGAGTTGTATAAAATAAGACAGCTTGTTCATTATTTATATAGAACTCCGCGGCGCCTCTTAATTTTATGCGCTGCACCTTCACTTCTCACTGCAGAGAAGAAGAAATCTGTAGACCGATTAATAAGAAAACGCAATACTAGTCACTAGCTACTAAACCTCCCCATCTCCCGATTGATCTCCCCTGCGATCATCTGCTTGGCATTCCAGTCGCCATGCAGGCCGTCCATCGCAAGCTCTGTCGGCATGACAGGAAAGGCAGCAAAGGGCGCCGCGGTATCAATATGCTCTTCGCCTCGGATGAAAGCATTCACCGTGTCTACAGCCTCCCGCCAGTTTTCATTCGTCTTTTCGCCATAGTATTTCTCTATGTTTTCCGGATTGATGGGAAGGATCGTCATCAGGATCGGCGTGATGCCATGGGCGCGGCATTTCTCCTGTATCCGCTTCAGATGCTTGATGACCTTTTCCGGATCGGCTCCCATACGCAGGTCATTGATACCGCCCATGATCAGAAGCTGTTTCACGTGAAACGGCAGCACGTCTCGGTCAAAGCGTTTCTCCATCATCTCCGTCGTATCGCCGCTCCTCCCCAGATTCACGGCAGGAAAGTCCAGATACGACACATAGCTGTAGGCGAGATCGGATGGACTGTGGTAGAGGTGTCCCCCGCCCTGTGTGATGCTGTCACCGAAGATACCGATATCAAAATGCACCGCCGCCTGATTTCGTATCTTTTCCGGCAGGCTCCAGACACCGACCGGCTCTCCGTCGCTTCCTATCCCACGGACGCGCCAGTAGTATGTCCCAAGTCTTGGCTGCTCATCATAGACATTGGAAAGTGTCGTCACCTCGCTCCAGACGCGGTATTTGGAGGGACGCGCGTCATCGATATTCTCCGGATATTCCTTCGTCACTTCGACTTCGTAGGATGAGGCTCCCGGATTTCCTGTATATGAGTAGACGGGATAGAGAAGGAAGGCGCCATTCCCCCGTCCGCCTCCCTTCGGATAGGGGGCATTTCTGGAAATGAGGCGCATCGTGCTCCTGACTTCCATCGGCGCTGAGAAGGGAGCTAGTCCCTCCCAGTCGGCATTGATCGGACGCACGCGCCAGTAGAGCGGCGTACCGTCCATGACAGGCGGGAGACGGACAAGGATGCGGTTCATATAAATGTGGCGGTCGTGATAGACCGACTCTTTTAGAGGCGCATTCCGATCCAGATGCTCCGGCAGTCCTTTGAAGATCTCCACTTCGTAGCGGACGGACTCCGCATTTTCCGGCCAGGAAAGAAGCAGAAGCGGATCTTCTGCCTTTTGGGCGCCGGTATTTTCATAAGAGATGGCATTGTCCATCAAAACGGAGCCAAGGTCCGTCTCGGCCATGGCTGCCGTAGGGAGCGCCGCAAGAAGCAGCGCAGAGAGTAAGATATGTTTCATGGTTGTTTTCTTATTTTAAGGGTTATCCCCTGGGGCATGCTGCCCTTTGATTTCGCACAAAAGAGGTTCAGC
>FR879556.1:0-14770 GCA_000434475.1 Dialister sp. CAG:486 | reverse complement strand
GAGGTTCAGCAGGTTCTATGGGTTCAAGAGGTTCAAAAGGGGTTGTGCGGCGCATAATAATCAGGAGTGCCGCAGAGTATAAATGGGGCGATGCCCGAAAGTCTACTGGATAGTGGATTTCCCATCTTTGTTTATCCATGAGCGCAGATGGCATGCTTACCGCTACAGGAAAAGCAGCCTCTGCCCCTTCGGGGCACTTTTTTTCGAAGGAGGGCGATCAGAGAAGCCAAATTTCTAATCCCTAGTCACTAGTCACTAGTCACTAATCCCTCTATCAAAAAAGCAGGCTTGCGCCTGCTCGTGATCAATTATTTCCGGGGAGGAAGTACGTCGGATCGACCGCATCGCCATGGATGCGGACTTCATAGTGGCAGTGCGGGCCGGTACTGTTTCCCGTACTCCCGACGAGAGCAAGGATGGTGCCCTGCTCGACCTGCTGGCCTTCTGTGACGAGGATCGCAGAATTATGTCCATAGCGGGTCGTGATATCGCCGTCGTGCTTCACCTCGACGAGATAGCCATAGCCGTCCACCCAGCCTGCGCGGGTGACTGTACCAGAGGCCGTCGCTGAGACAGGCGCGCCGTAATCGGCAGCAATATCGAGGCCTTCGTGGTAGGTGGAGCCGATGCCCCCGGGACTTGCGCGGAAGCCGTAACTGCTGGAGACCTGCCCTTTGACCGGCCAGATGTCCGGCGTCGCAGACGAGGCGGAAAGCAGCGTGGTCTGCATGCCGTAGGTCTGGTTCATCACCTGCTCACGCAGGACGATCATGGTCTTGATCTGCGCATCGAGACGCGCATCAAGCTGACGCATCGATCGCAAAAGACTGCCCGGCGTCGCATAGGAGGTACTTGCCCCCTGCTCTTTTACGGCTGCCGTTTTCGCCTTATCCGGTACGGTGGAGGCACCGCCGATGCCGCCCGTCATATTCTGCGCGGCGCCATTGCTATTGGCCTTCACCATGTCCTGCAGCTGATCGGAGAGCTTTTCTATCGTCGCTGTCTTGTCCTCCAGCGACTTCATCTTCTCCTCTGCCATTTTGAGCTGGTTCTGATAGAGCTGGTTCTGCCGGGAGAGGCTCTCCATAGAAACGGCAGAGTACACCGCCGTCCCGAGGCTTGCTGCCAGGAGGAGGCCCGCTGCGATGCCTGCGATCTTCAGTTTTTTCCATTCGTCACTGTTGAAATGAAAGCTCACTTCGCCAGTGTCTGTATTTTCATTTCGTTTCATAGCTGTTTCCTTATTTCAGGTCATCCTCTCGGATGACAGGTCTCCCGTCACTAGGCGCGAGCCTTTATTTCCCGGCCGTATCAATGCGATGGTTATCCGGCTGGGACTTAGACAGGGCTTCGCCGCGTGTCTCATTCACAAGCTCCTGCGCTTCTGAAGCCATATCCGGCATCAGGGTATCCAGAGCCATATTGATGCTTTCCGCTTCTTCAGAAGAGAGAGCCTCCTTGCACTGGCCATTCACGATCTGCTTCGCATAGATGCGGGAGGTGTCGTGCCCCGCCAGCGAGGACAGGATGAAGCCGTTATTCTTTCCGTCGAGCACGGTCAGCGAGAAGGAGAGCTTGTCGCCGGTGTCATCGAAGGCATCGTAACGCACAAGTCCCACCTTTTGGAAGGAGGACAGCTGCATGGTCGCGAGAAGCTCCTGCTGATGCAGCATATTTTCGGAAGAACTCACCATTTCCCGAAGCTCTCTCACTTCGGTCGAGAGGCGCAGCTCGAGCGAGCCGCCGTCTTCGCCATTCATGAAATATTTGTACTTCTTGGCCAGACGGTTCAGCTTATTTCTCATGAGCAGCATGTTCACGAGAAGAAGGATGAAAAGCACGATGACGATCGCACCGATGACATAAAAGATCATATTTGCACTCTGCATGGTTTGTGTATATCTCCTGGGGATAGGGTTGTAGGTTAAAGGTTTAGGATTTAGGGTTAGCCCAAGGGACGGGGCGTCCCTTGATTGTGGATGAAAGCTCTGCTCGAATGAGGAATGAGGAATTAGGAATGGTGGTGGCGGCTTCGCCGAGATCGAGGGCTCAGGTCGCAGCTGTTCTGGCATTCGTTATCTCACATACGACGTTTCTCGCCGCTCAGGATGACGAAACGGGGCGATGCCCGAAAATGGAATTTAAGTCACTAGTCACTTGAGACTCCTAATCCCTAGCCACTAATCCCTAGCTACACATCCCTGCTTTCAAACTTCAGGGTTCAGGGTTGTAGTGGCGGCTTCGCCGCAATTATATATGAGGCGATGTCCGAAGGTTTCTTAGGGAACAGGTTTCCCGTTTGAACTTTTCTGACATGATTCATTTGACCGCAAACGGAAAAGATTTCTCGCTTCGCTCGAAATGACGATACGAGAGAGTCTGATGTCTCTTAGTCACTAGTCACTAGTCACTAGTCACTACATCCTACCTTTTCCCATTTAAAAATTCCGTGATTCGCTCAAATTCTTCATCATTTTTGAAGGTGATGGAAATCGTGCCGCTATGGGCATTTTTCCCGCGCCCGAGCTTGATAGCCACGCGGCTGCCGACGGACATGCCCAGCTTCTCTTCAATAGAGCGAAGAAACGCATCCGCCTTGGGATCTGTCGTTTCTTTTTTCTTCTTTTTCTTTTCCCGCGCCATGTCTTCGACCCGACGCGCTGACAGCCCTTCCGCTACGATCTTTTGTGCGAGCTCACTCTGCTCCTCTTCGGAAGCAAGAGAAAGAAGCGGCCTCGCCTGACCCGTCGTAAGCCTGCCGGAGGCCAAGAGGAGCTTCACATCTGAAGGAAGCTCTGCGAGACGGAGCATATTGGCGATGTAGGGGCGGCTTTTGCCGACCTTGGCCGCCATCTGCTCCTGCGTCAGCCCATAATGATTGATCAGCTGCTGATAGGCTTCACACTCTTCGATCGGGTTCAGGTCTTCGCGCTGCAGATTCTCGATCAGCGCTACCTCTGCCATGGATCTGTCATCATAGGCAGAAACGATCGCCGGCACTGTCTTGAGCCCTGCGAGGTCCGCCGCCCGCAGACGGCGCTCGCCGGTGACGAGCTCATACTCAAAGTCGCCGTCCTTGTCACGGTAGCGCACCGTGATCGGCTGGATCAGTCCTTTTTCCTTGATGGAAGCCGCCAGATCTTCCAGCGACTTAAAATCAAACTGGCGGCGCGGCTGCCAGGGATTGGGATGGATCTTGGAAATATCCAGCTCAATGACCTTGCCCGTCTCATCCAGTGCATTTTCCAGAAGAGAGCCGAGCCCCCGTCCCAATTTTCGCTTAACCACGTTTCAATACCTCCCGGCACAGCTTCTTATACGCCTCTGCTCCCTTGGACTTGGGCGCATAGGTCAGGATCGGCTCACCGAAACTCGGAGCCTCCGATAATTTCACGGTCCTTGGAATCACTGTCTTGAAGACCTTGGAGCCGAAATACGTCTTGACTTCCTCCGCCACCTGCAGCGACAGATTCGTCCGTCCGTCGAACATCGTGAGGAGGATCCCCAGGATACGGAGCGACGGATTCAGCTTGCGGCTGACGATCTGCACCGTCTTCACCAGCTGCGAAAGCCCTTCCAGTGCATAGAATTCCGCCTGGATCGGGATCAGGATCGAATCGGATGCGACAAGCGCATTGAGCGTCATCAGCCCCAGCGATGGCGGGCAGTCGATCAGGATGAAATCATAGGCATCCTTCAGCGCTTCGATCTTTTTCTTCAGGATGTGCTCCCGTCCGTCCATGGCCGACAGCTCGATATCCGCCCCCGCAAGATCGATGGAGGAAGGAAGAAGAGAGAGCTTCTTCACCGCTGTCTTAACGATGGCCTCTTCTGCGTCCGCATCATCGAGCAGCACATCATACAGATTCTTTTTAAGCTCCACATCCTTAGAGAGTCCGCTGGTGGAATTTCCCTGCGCGTCTTCGTCGATAAGAAGCGTCTTTTTCCCGCGGTCTGCCAGGTAGGCCGCCAGGTTCACCGCCGTGGTCGTCTTCCCCACGCCGCCCTTCTGATTGATAATGCTGATGATCACGCCCATAGCTTTCTTCCTTTCATCGATAGTCACTTTATTATACCATGATTGTATGGTGTTATGGGAGAAAAAATGAAGCTCTCCTGCTTCCGAATGCCCCCGCGGAAGCGGATATGCCGGTGAGCGCTTCACACGGTTTTCAGGGCTCACGGAAATACGGATCTCCCATTTCTGCGTTCTAAGACCATCCCTTACAGGAAAAAAGATCGCCCGACCGCCGGACTCTCCCGATCCCCCTCCCAAGGCTTTTTTCATCAAAAAAGCGAAGCCTCTCGGCTTCGTTTTATTGATCTGCAAAGCAGCGTTTTTTCTTTTTGAAGATCGTCCCCATGATGGTGTGCAGCTCACCTAACGCATCCGGATTCAGCGTATAAAAAATATGCTTCCCATCACGACGATCAAGGACCAGACCGGACTCGACAAGCACCTTCATATCATGCGAAAGCGTCGGCTGGGTGATGGCGAAGGCTTCCTGCAACTTATTGGCACACTGGGCATGACAGGATAGCATGTCGACGATCTTCAACCGTTTCGGATCGGAGATGGCTTTCAAAATTTTCGCCGTATCAATGTAGATCTGTTCCATAAATGCTCCATCAGTCATTCAAGATTCATAGAATACATTTCCTTCAATGAATTGAAATATTTCTATAAATGGTAACAGAGCAGGCATGGAATGTCAAGAAAATCATGGAAGGGCGTGATCCGCCCCGCGTATTCTGCCCCAAAGGACACAAAGAGACCGCTCTCCGATAGGCAGATCCGCATGTCCGGAAAAGCGCCGCCTTTGCTCCTTCATTTCCGGCCTGCCTACGGCTCTAGGGAAACGCTGATTCAATCGCAGAGTCAGATTTTACAAGAATTTTTATACATAGCTTCGTCATAACCTTCCTTAAATAGCCCGCTATTCGCGTCAGGTTATTCCTCGCTATGCCTAAAAATTCAAGAGTAAAATCTGACAACGATTTAATCAGTGTTTCCCTAGAAATTTTTCCTCTTCTGTTTATTATGAAAAAGTGTTATATTATAGGAAGAAATAGCAATTTCCTTGCTATAAATTGGTCGTGAGGTGATAAACATGGCAGAAGTAACTGAAAAGAGCATCATCGTCAATGGCGTCGACAAATATCTCGTCGCTGATCTGAAACGTGTTTATGGCGGCGTAAGCTACCAGGGTGAGGAATACGTATTCCTGCAGTTCCCAGTCGTCGGCGATACCGTCAGAGACTACCGTCCGGACAGCTACACCACCGCTATTATGCTCGGTGATGAAGTATTCGATGGACAGACCTTCCATTACCACATCACTCTGACCTATGATGGTCATGTCAGAGAAGTGGCTTACCTGGGTCTTGATGACGCAGGCAGACCAGACACCGTAGATGTCGAATAAGCCAACAAAAAGGAGCTCCCGCGGGAGCTCTTTTTTGTTGGCTTATTCGACGAAGGCGCAAGAGATACAGCCGGCTTTCGAAGAGTGCTTCAAAAACCTTCCGCAGCGCCTCTTCCTCATTTTATTTCTTCATCCGGATCCCCGGCAGGAGCAAGAGGGCGCTCACGATGAGCCCGACGAAGAGCGGGTCGATCGTGAGCTTTACCACCGTCGCCGTGAGGAGTGCGGCCGCTGTACTTCCTACCATGGAAAGGACGGCCCAGCCTCTCTTCACATGCCCCGGCCAGAAAACAGCGAGCGTCAGGGGCAGGAAGATCCCGCCGCCGCGAAGCGCCATGGAAATGTACGTCCAGAAGAGCACCTCACTCCCGCGATTCAGGATGGCGATGAAGCAGGCCAGAAGCATGACGAAAAGCACGGTCAGCTTATTCACCGTCAGCATCTTCCGGTCATCGGTCATGCGGCAGAGCGGCACGATCATATCTCGTGTGATCATCGTACCGATGCCAAGCGTGAGCCCGCCGATCCCGCCGATCAGCGACAGGATGATGCCGCCCATAGCCAGACCTCCGAGGAGCGGATGCACCTCATTGATGAGGTAGGTCGGAAGCACCATGATCGGCTGTATATCCGGATACAAAGTCTGCATATAGAGGCCGACCGCGACAGAAGGCAGACCGACAGGAATGACGATGGCTGCCGCCAAAAAGCAGCCCGCCGATGCAGTGGACGGCGTATCCGCAGAGAAAATGCACTGGATATATGTTTGCGTACAGAGTACCCCCACGAGGACGGAGAAAAGATTCGCCAGCGCAGGCTCTGCGCCGCGCCCAAAAAGGGAAAATTGAGCAGCGGGAAACTGACTCCACGCAGCAGTCTCATGGACCGCCTGAAAGGCTTCCCATCCTGCGATGAAGAGAGCCACCCAGATGATCCCCATTTTCAGCATACCGCCGATTCCCGCTGATTTCATCCCGCCAAAGAAGGTATAGGCAGCGACCAAAAGGATCAGAAGCGCAGAAGCGGTATACGCATCGACGTGAAAGACCTCTGCTACGATCTCTATCCCCGGCAGACAGCTCGCCACCGCAGAAAAAAGGATACCGATGGAGGAAATCACCGAAGAAAGCTCCTCCGCCTTCTTTCCGTAGTGCATCGCCAGAAACTGCGGGATCGTCTCAAGCCCCGTGCCGCGCATTTTCTTTGCATAAAAAAGCCCCATGATGATGAAGGCGATACCGCTCCCCAGTGTGAACCACCACGCGGAAAGGCCAAAATGATACGCCAGCTGCGCCGTCCCCACCGTAGCGCCGCCGCCGACTACCGTCCCTGCGATACTTCCTGCGACAAGCGGTGCTCCCGCTGACCGGCCGCCGACGCTGTATCCAGCCGCCGATCTCACCGACCGCGAGCTATAGATCCCGATCCCGATCACACATACGAGCGTCGCGATGATGATCCCCATGTGCATCATGGTCAAATGCATATCGATTCCTTCTTTCCTTCTTATTCTCTATTTCGTAAAGCCCATTATAGCAGAATGGAAGGGGGGATGCTAGAATAGGGAAAAAGAGTTCAGGGCTAGCCCATAGGGCGTGATGTCCATTGATTACGGATAAAAGCTCTGCTCGAATAAGGAATTAGAAATGAAGGTGACGGCTTCGCCGAAAATATATGAGGCGATGCCCGAAAGTAAAATTCAAGTCACCAGTCACTGTGCGTCCCTAATCCCTAGTCCCTAATCCCTAGTCCCTAATCCCTAGCTACTAATCCCTAGCTACTAATTTCCAGTCACTACCACGAAAAAAGGAGTCCCTATGTATCAGGCAGTTCTCTTCGATATGGATGGCACGATCCTCGATACCATCACTGATCTTACGATCTGTACCAATTACGCACTTTCCCAGCTGGGAAAGCCCCACGAATTTCCCGCAGAGCTCGTGAAGCTCTGCTACGGCTGCGGCATCGAAGCCGACATGCAGAAAGCGCTCGCCATGGCCGCCGGATGCGCCGGTGAAGACTTGGAATACGTAGAAAATCCTACGCCGCTTTCCTTCTACGGTCTTACAGCACAGGACACCGCCCGCCTGCAATCGATCTTCGTACCCTACTACAGCGCACACTGCCACCTTCACACCACCCCCTACGACGGCATCCCCGCTCTCCTTTCCGCGCTTCGGAAAAGAGGGATCCGTACCGCCGTCGCCTCAAACAAAGACGAAGCGGATGTAGCGAAGCTCGCCGCGATGCATTTTCCCGGTCTTTTCGACGCCATCATGGGCAATTCCCCTGCCATCCACAGAAAGCCTGCGCCCGACATGCTTGATCGCATTCTTCATGACCTTTCCATTCCGAAAGAACAGGCTGTCTACATCGGCGACTCGGAGGTGGATATCGAAACAGCCCAAAACGCCGGCCTTGCCTGCATCTCCGTCACATGGGGATTTAGAAATAAAAGCTTCCTCGCCCGCCACGGAGCAGCATGTATCGTAGAAAATGCAGAGGAGCTGGCCATGGAATTGGGAATGAGGGAATCATAGGTTCAGTGGCATCCCTAGGGGCGTATAGCCCTTTGATTGCGTGCGAAAGAGGAGAAGCAGGTTCAACGGGTTCAGAGGGTAGGGCGGGGATTGTGCGGCGCATAAAAATAGGGAAGCGCCGCAGAGTATAACTAGTGGCGATGCCCCAAAGTCTCTCGATAGCAGGTTTCCCGTTTTGAATTTTCCTAACATTCCCCACCTGACCGCGAATGACAAAGATTTCTCGCTTCGCTCGAAATGACGATACAGGAGTCTGATGTCTCCTGAACTCCTAGTCTCTTAGTCTCTTATAAAAAAACGCTCGCCCTCAAAAGGGACGAGCGTTTTTTATATGTCTCACATTATTTATGCTCAAAAATATCGACGCGGCGAGCGGCAGCGTGATCTTTGCTGTCACTGTCTGCCCCTTTCACCATTTCGACCAGCTTTGTCGCATCGACGCCCTGAGAGACAGCGTATTCCTTGACACTCTTCACGCGCTGGGCAGCGAGCTCTTTGTTGTACTCTGCACTGCCAGTCGGATCCGCACGGCCGACGAGCTTGAAGACATGGCCGGTTTCCTTGGCCTGCTTCACGAAGGCATCCAAATTCACCTTCTGGGCATTCTGAATATCCGCCGAGTCACTTTCGAAGAGGACGCTGTTCAGATAGTAATCATTTTCCGCTGCCTTAGCCGGTGTTTCTGCCGGGAGCGCTTCTTCCGGAGTCTCTGTCCTCACCACACTCACATCGCTAGGCTCATCTTCTTCGAAATCATAATTCTTCGAAGGCTCTTCCTCATAGGACATGACCGGGTCATGTCCGCCGAAGCGATACGAAACGCCTGCCAGGAATCCCTTATAAGAGACATTGCGGTCACTGTTTCCGCGGGTATTCATATAGCGATAGCCAGCCGTCAGATCCACATCACTGTCGACAGCCATGTTCACGCCGGCTTCCCACATGGAGGTCTCTTCCGTGCCGAGAGCCCCTTTCGCATAGACATCGACGACGTCCGTCACAGGCTGACGGGCTACGACGCCCAGCTGGAAAATGTTATTGGTGGCTTTGCCGTTGTCAAGCATCCCCGACGGATAGTCCTTCATGGCGATGCGGTTCCAACCCGCAAAAGCGGCGACCTGCGGATGCAGGGAGTACACGGCATTGAGTTCATTCATATTTCCATTCGTATGATCGGTGTGAAGGCCGGTGTACTGGTACTGCGCTGCCCATTTATCGGTGATCCCATAGCTCACGCCGCCCAGAAAATTCCATTCTCCATCCGACTTGTAGCCGGCGGTGCGAGCCGCCGAGTCCCACATGCCTGCATTGATCTCAAATTCACCCGGACGGAAGGTCGTCTGCGGGGATGCAAATGCGGTCGTAGAGATCGCAGCCAGCGCCAGCATCATAGCGATTGTCTTTTTCATGATCTTCACCTCGTAGAAAAAATCAGGGAAAGTGTCACAGGATATTGGTCATATATATCTTATTATATCATTTCATGTAAAGGCGAAGAGTTGGCGGATTCAGGATTAGCCCGCGGGGCGTGCTATCCCATGATTACGTTTGAAAGCTCTGCTTGAATGAGAAATTAGGAATGAGGAATTGGGGATTAGGAGTGACTGGTGACTGGGATTCGCCGGTATCGTCATCCCGAGCGTAGCCGAGGGATCTTTACTGCACTGCGGGAATCAGCGTGTATGCGCCGAGGGAAAACGATGTCCTGGTGCTGTCTCACATCAGGCGATGAACGTTCTGCAATAAAGATTGAGGGCTACGCTCGAAATGACGATGCGCGCGAAGCGCTATCAAAACTCCGCGGCGCTTCTGATTTTTATGCGCCGCACCACCATTCCTAATTCCCAATTCCTAATCCCTAGCCACTCATCCCTAGTCACCAGTCCCCAGTCACCAGTCCCTAGTTTCCGCCTTTCATCATATCCTGCATTTCTTCGATCATGCCGACATTGCCGCTTTCGATGAGACGGCGGAATTCGTCGAGCTGGTTCTTGATCTCCTTCGACATTTCCGGAAATTCCGGCGCAATATCGCGCAGCGCCTTGATGACGATCTGCGAGACGACGTAGCGAGTATACCATTTATTATCCGCCGGAACGATGTACCACGGCGCAGCCTTTGTGCTGGTCGCCGTGATCATCTCGCTGTAAAGCTCCTGATAGCGGTCCCAGTAGCGGCGTTCATTGATATCTGCCATGGAGAATTTCCAGTTTTTCTTCTTGTTCAGGATTCGCTCAGCCAGACGGTTGCGCTGCTCATCCTTGGAGACATGGAGAAAGATCTTGATGACATGGAAGCCATTCTCCCCCAGATAGCGCTCCCAGTCCTTGATCTGCCGGTAGCGGGTATCCCAGATATTTTTATTGACCAGATTCTGCGGCAGCTTGTCCTCTTTGATGAGGTCATGCACGCGGGTCACGATGACATCCTCATAGTGGGAACGGTTGAAGATGCCGATATCCCCGCGGCGCGGCAGCGCGCGATTGATACGCCACATGTAGTCGTGGTCCTTTTCTTCACTGTTCGGCTGCTTGAAGGAAACGACATGGACGCCATTCGGATCCAGATGCGAGAAGACGTGCTTGATCGTCCCGTCCTTGCCTGCCGCATCCATCGCCTGCAGGACGATGATGAGCCCATAGGTACTCTGCGCATAGAGCTTTGCCTGCAAGAGATTGATCTCTTCCAATGCTTCCGGGAAAGCAGCTGTCTTGACGGCTTCCTTGTCGATGTCGATATCGCAGGCCGTGGCGATCTTTTTAAGGTTGATCTTATCGCCTTCCTTGGCGCGATAGCGGTCAATGTCGATCTTGATCTCAGGCATTTCTTTTTCCATGGTCGTTCTCTCCTTTTGATAATGATTGTTGTTATAAGTGTATTTGTTTCACGTGAAACAGGAAACGGAGCCTCGCTCCCATCCGCAAGCGGAAAGGATCTCCCGCTGACGCCCGAAATGGCGGCGCAAGAGGGCCTAAGCTCTGCCGCCTTACTTCTTGATCGCCTGCTGGATTTCTTCGAGCGACTTCACATCCACAGAGGAGATGAGCTTTTTGAATTTTTCGAGCTGCTCGGCGATGTCCGGAGCCAGCGGCGGGAACTGGGGATCGATCTTCTTCAGTGCCTGCAGTGTGATCTGCGAGACGACGTATCGGGTGTACCACTTGTTATCCGCCGGAACGATATACCACGGCGCATAGTCTTTCGATGTTTTGGAGATCATTTCTCCGTAAATTTCCTGATACTGGTCCCAGTACTGGCGCTCACGCATATCTGCCATGGAGAATTTCCAGTTTTTCTGCTGGTTGAAGATGCGGTCCATGAGGCGCTTCTGCTGCTCCTCTTTGGATACATGCAGAAAGATCTTGACCATGGGGAAGCCGTTGGCTGCCAGATATTTTTCCCAGTTTGTGATCTGCTCATAACGCTCTTGCCAAATGTCCTTGTGAATAAGATCCCTCGGAAGCTAACGCTCTTCCCAAATGTCCTTGTGAATAAGATCCCTCGGAAGCTGCCCCTGATGGATCAGATCATGAATGCGCGTCACGATGACGTCTTCATACTGCGAACGGTTGAAAATGCCGATATTTCCGCGCTCCGGCAGGGCTTTATTGATGCGCCACATGTAATCATGATCCTTCTCCTCACTTGTCGGCTGCTTGAAGGAGACGACCTTCACGCCACCCGGATTGAGGCTCGCAAAGACATGGTTCACCGTACCGTCCTTGCCGGCCGCATCCATCGCCTGCAGGACGATGATGAGACCGTAGGTATTCTGGGCATAGAGCTTTTCCTGAAGCACCTTCAATTTTTCGATGGTTTCCGGAAAATATCTTTCCTTCACTTCTGCTTTCTCGATCTTCACATCGCAGGCTGTCGGGAAATCCTTCAGTGAGATCTTTTCTCCTTCTTTGACGCGATACCGATCGATATCGATCTTTCCATTCTTACTCTCCGGCATACAGATCCTTCCTTTCTGTCTGACGGGCCATATATCCGCGGAAAATCAAGCCCATTTCTTTCGCATTTGCTTTTATTATAGTGCATTTTCCCCATATGCATTTAATAAAAAAGCAATAGAGACAGTTATAGAAAATTTATTCACAAAGCCAGAAGAAAGCAGGCTATAGTATAATAGAAGTAATAAGTAGCTGGTGAACAGGGACTAGTGACTAGGGATTAGGCTTACGATTTTCCCCAGCGCAGTAGCGCCCTACTATGAAATGAGCCTGTCAGGTTCAGATGGGACGGAAGGAGCGCACAATTCATATAGCCCCCTTATATGTATAACTTCGCCGCGCTTATCATTCTTATGCGCTGCACCAGCATTTTTCATTTCGTATTTCACATTTCAACGGAGGCCTTTATGGACGAAGATAAGAAACCCACAGGAAAACGGTTTCGCCGGATGGAGAATATTTCCAGCGTATTTTCCTCCTCCGACCTGAACCATCGGCTCTTCGGTCACGAAGGATTCCAATTCTTCCTCTTCCAGAAGCGCTGGGAAAAGCTGGTGGGCCAGGTGATGGCGAAGGAGTCCTATGTCTCAAGCTATAAGAACGACGTGCTCTTCGTGACTGTCACGAATTCCGTCTTTCTCCAGCAGCTCTATGTCATCAAGAACGATATCCTTTCGCGCCTGTCGGAGGATGAATTCGGAAAGCGATTCACAGACATCCGCTTCATCGCCGGTCCGCGAAAGAAGAAATACCAGACCTTCACGACCTTAGATCCCATCAATCGCGCGATCGAAAAGGAGCAGCGCATGTATGACCAGCCGCTGACAGACAAGGAGACCGACTGGATCCAGCACTGGGTCGATACGCATGTGGAAAAGGAAGCTCTGCAGGCTCCCTTCTCCGATATGATGAAGGCTGTCCTCCAGATCCGAAAAGGCGAGCTCGCCGCCGGCTACCACCCCTGCCAGCGCTGCGGCGCACTCACGCCGCCGGATACCGCTCTCTGCAGCAGCTGCGAGCGCAAAAGCCGTCAGGAAAAGCGCGCCCGTGTCATCGAGCTGCTTCGAAGGAATCCGCATTTCACCTTTCAGGAGGTCACGGGCCGCTTCCCCTGTACCTATCCGCTCTATGAGTCCTGCGTGAATCAGCTGATCCACGGGTATAAGGAGCGCATTTTTCATCAATTTGCCCGCCCGGATGAGAAACGCCGTCTCCTCGCTCTCCTGACCCATCGCCCCATCGAGTCCATGACTGATCAGGAAGCGGAGGAAGCACTAAAAAAGCTCCCCAAAAAGTCATGGTGAGAAGAGGGATACGACCGGCCGTTTCCAAGCCACCGTCCCCTTCCCTGCTGCGCCTATTTCCGCCAAATAAAAAAAGGTCGGCGTTCCTCTGACGAGGAGCGCCGACCTTTTTTTATTGGTTTTCCATTTCTATCACAGTCCCCATGCCGGCGAGTGCGGGATCGGTCCCGGTCATGAGTGTCTGGATCTTCTCTTTTTCCAGATATGCCATCAAGGCCTCCCTGCGCGCGGCATCGAGCTCGCTTCCGATGTCGTCTAAGAGCAGTACGGGATAGGAGCCCGTTTCCTCTTTGATGAATTCCATTTCCGAGAGCTTCATCGAAAGGATCGCTGTCCGCTGCTGTCCCTGCGAGCCATAGGCGGCGATATCGAGCCCGTTCAGAAGAAATCGGAGGTCATCCCGATGCGGGCCAACAGAGGTATGCGCCAGACGGGCATCCATCTCACGATGCCGGGAAAGCATCGTCAGGTACCACTCCACCTCGGTGTGTGCCTCTTCTTCCCCCTGCTGCACATAGCGGATGGAAAGCGTCTCCTTCTCTCCCGTCAGATACCTCTCCAGCAAAGGGACCTTACGGTTCATCTTCGCGATCGTTTCCAGACGCTTCTTCACGAGGTAGGCTGCCCCCTTGGCGATCTGCATATCCCACAGATCCACTTCTGCTTTGCGTCCGGAGAGCTGCGCCTGGCGAAAGGCCGCATTGCGCTGCTGCACGGCCCTGTTGTAGGAGAGGAGCGTCTCGTAGTAGCGGGGAGAGACCTGTGAGATCTCCATATCCAGAAAACGGCGGCGGATGAGCGGCGCGCCTTTGATGAGCTGCAGCTCATCCGGTGTGAAGAGGACCGTCCGGAAGAGCCCTAGAAGCTCCTTGCGGCGGATCGGCGTATCATTCAGATAGAATTTCTTCCCCTGCCCGCGCACCATGCGGATCTTCAGCACATGCGAGGTCTGATGCACGCGGTAAGTCAAGAGAATCGAGCCCTCCTCCGCGCCGAGCCGGATCATATCATTGTCATTCGCCGTGCGAAAGGACTTCCCCACGGAGCTGTAATAGATGGCCTCGATGAGATTCGTCTTGCCGCAGCCATTGGGGCCGGCGATGAAGGTCAGTCCCTTTTCGGGCTCTATGGTTTTATCATCCAGATTTCTGATATGGATCAGACGAAGCTTTTCGCAGTACATGGGAGATCCTTTCGTAGTTCCTGACTCGCAGTGGTTTCATTTCTTTCTCCTATTATACCCCATTTTCCCCACGAAAAAAGGCGATGTGAAATAACGATCATCTCATTTTCGCGTTCCATCTGCCACGGGGAACTTGCAGCTCTCATAGGAGTGACCGAGAAACCTTAGCCCAGCTGTCTTTCATGCCATAGTCACCCTATCCGCCCCTTTCGGGAACCTTCCCCTAGAGGGGAAGGCTGCGATACGAAAATACCATCTTCTAAAAAAAGCGGCGAAGCCGCCACGAGAGCCCTGAGCCCTAAGTTACCAGTCAACGCACTCCGCTTTTCTCCCTCCTTCCTTTGGAAGGAGGTGCCCCGAA
>FR879555.1 GCA_000434475.1 Dialister sp. CAG:486 | reverse complement strand
ACTGCGGTTAGTATCGCATAGGCACAGGCAGGGAAACGACGACTTGGCGCTACGTATTTCTGCTTTCATACATGCATTGTTTATCGGTCTACAAGGAAGATTTCTCGCTTCGCTTGAAATGACGATACGGGAGTCTGATGTCTTCTAGTTTTTTAGTCACCAGTCGTTCGAGACACCTAATCCCTAGCTACTAATCCCTAATCCCTAGCCACTAGTCACCAGTCACTTCTAATCCCTGGCCAACCAAAAAGCAGGAACGAAAAAATGTTCCTGCTTTTCTTGACGATCGAACGCTCATTTGCTATACTTATGTTCAGGGAACAATATTTCTGAGAGAAGAGACGTTCGTGCTGAAAGAGAGGAAGCAGCATGTGCAATATTGGAATGAGAGCGCTGGTGCCGGTGAAGCGTTCTGGCGTGGATGATACGTTGGCGATTCGGAATGACTGGGGACTGATCCACATGCCCTGCCCTGTCGAGACGGCGATGGGACGGCTGTCACGCTCCTATGGCGAGTGCATGAGGACGCAGAGAAGGCTCTTCGGAAAACGGCGCGGGACGGCCGTGAGATTCGGCGATGATGCGGACAGCCTTTTCGTCCAGCTAAAGCTTTCTGAGCAGGCGCCGGGGCTTGGCTATGTGCATCTCGGCTCTTTTCATGACATCTTTGTGGACTTGGACGGGAAATGCACGATTCGCTTTGATACGGAGCACTCCCTCCACACCTACTGGAATATCCAGACCGTAGAGAAGCATATCGCAAAGCTCACGCCCTTCATAGCGGAGCCCGTTTCGCTCCTGATCACCCATCCGAAGAGGATGGAAATGGAAAGGCTCGCAGAGCTTCGGAAACGGATGATGGCGCTGTGAGTGATATTTCATCCCGCTCAGGTCAAAAAAAGAGATGGAATCGGATGCAAATGCATCCGGCTCCATCTCTTTTTCGCTTGTGATTTTCGGATAAGGAGGGGAAGAAACTCGGAAAGTCCTGCAGGAATACGTCCAAGGTCTGAAAACTTCTCACTTTCTACACTCCGAGCTTCTTTTTCAGCGCGAGATACGCATCCGTATAGTACGGCGTGACCTGGGACTCTCTTAAGTCGTAGCCGTAGGGGCGCCGGCTCATGGCGAGGATCGGAGGGGTCTGGATGCGCTTGGCGACGGAGAAGCCGGAGAAGAGAGCCCACCAGCGTTCAAGGTCTTCGGTGAAGGCTTTGGCGGTCGGGAAGAGGTCTTGCACGCGGGCATGGCAGCCGATATGCGCCTCGAGACTTCCCTCTGCGTACCAAGTGAGGAGGTCTTCCGGGCAGAGGCGCTGCCATGGCTCGACGAAGCTCTTCAGAAGATAGTCATGGTACTCATAGATGAGAGGATCGCCCATGCCTTTGGTGACGTCCTGCTTTTCTGAGAGCTCGGCGGAGGGCTTCACGGTGAAGATGCCTTCCGGAATGACGGGGCTTTCGTACCAGTCGTTCAAAAGGCGGCCCAAGTGGTAGATCTGGTATTTCCATAAATCGGCGGTCGCGGCAAATGCACCGGCGAGGTCGCCGTAGAGTGTGCCGTAGCCGACGGTCGTTTCTGTTTTATTGGCGTTGCATGTGAAGATGCCGCCAAAGGCAGCGGAGAGGGCGGAAAGGATCCGGCTGCTCCGGTCGCGCGCCTGCATGTTTTCCTTCATGAAGTCCGTGAGATGGATCTCGCGTCCGCAAGAGATCGGAAGGCCTTCCAGTGCTTTTGCCGTCTCATCGATGAACTTTCCGATGGGGATGGTGAGGTAGGGCGAGCTGAGACGCATCGCGAGGTCTTTGGCGAGCCTCTTCGTCATTTCTGAATTGTAGCGCGTCGGCGTATTTACGAGGAGCAGGTGGTCTGCGGGAAGGACGGAGCGGTAGAGCGCGGCATTCACCGCGGAGTCGATGCCGCCGGAGACGCCGATCACGACTTTGGATACGCCGATGGCGGAGAGAAATTTCCTGACGCCATAGCGCATGGCGAAAAGAAGCAGGTCTCCCTGCCATGGCGGCATGGGGGAGGCGGGAAGGAGCGCGCCGGTGGATCTCTCGAAATGAAATGTGCTGCGGGCCTCTTCAAAGGGAGCGGCTTCGGCAAGAAGCCTGCCGTCCTTTCCATAAGCGGCCGTCATGCCGTCGAAGGTGTAGCAGGTCTTGCCGTTGTTCTCCAGTCCACGGCGGTTCACATAGAGCATCGGGACGTGGAGACGTGAGAGCTTGGCGGAGAGCATGCGGTGGCGTTTTTCATTTTTGGAAAGCGTGAAGGGGGAGGCGGACAGATTCAGGAAAAGATCGGTGCCCTTGGCGGCAAGGACATCCATGGGCGAGAAGCTGTAATTTTCATCCCAGCTGTCTTCGCAGAGGAGAAGCGAGAGGCGGAGTACTTCGCCGCGGAGGGAAATCACAAAGGGCGCGAGCGCTTCTTCGGGGGTCGAGCCTTCTTCTCTCGCGAGGGCGAGAAGAGAGGTGAAATAGCGGCGGTCATCGAAACAGCGGTAATTGGGCAGCAGCGCTTTCACCGCATAGGGACGATGCAGTCCTTCCGGAGAGAGGAATGCGCCGTCTTTCGCGAGAAAAGCGGCATTGTATTTTCGGGGGCGGCCATCGTCATTCGTCTTTGTCCAGTCGATGGCGACGTTTCCCCACGCGATCGCGAGGCCTTGCGCTGCTTCGCGGAGATGGTCATTGTATCGCTCTGCCTCGCGCAGGAAGGCATTCTGGTCCCACAGGTCTCCGATGAGATAACCGGTCAGACACATTTCGGGAAGAACGAGAAGGTCAGATCCCTCCTCTTTGGCGAGTGCGATCTCTTTTTTGATGAGCGCCCAGTTGGCGCGGATATTCCCAGGCAGGATGTCGAGCTGGGCGGTGCGGATAGTGAGCATGGTTGGGCTTCTTTCATGAATGGAAGTGACTAGTGACTGGGGATGAGGATATAACAGGTGCAATGCTGTGGAAAGAGGGCTCCTGCATCCACTTGCTTTTCTTCCATTTTACAAAAGCATTTCCCTATTGTAAATGCACAGCGGCGAGATTTGTTATATAATGACTGTAATATGCAGCGAACCGTCCTATCCCCTTCCTTTGGAAGGGGGATGCCCGAAGGGCAGGGGGTTGGCCGAGCTGGGGAAACGCTGATTCAATCGGACAACGATGGGATTAGTATCTCCCTAGGTGGACTTTCACTTCATGTGGGAGCCAACCCCGACTCGCTTCGCTCGTCTGTCCCTTCCAAAGGAAGGGGCTGGAGAAATACTGTCGAATCCGCTTAACCGGTAGAACTTATTAACTATGGAACATTATCGCAACTATTCTGATTTCTTGAAACAAAAATACGGCGAGAAGGTCTACAAGATCCCGATCTCGCTCCCCGTGACTTGTCCGAACCGCGATGGTACGCTGTCAAAAGCGCCTTGCATCTTCTGCGGATCGATCGGTGCTGACTATGAGACGAAGGCAGTCGGCATGAAGATCACCCGACAGCTTGACCGGAGCATCGCGCATGTGGGGCCGAAGTACAAGGCGAAGAAATTCATCGCCTATTTCCTGAATTTCACAAATACCTACGCGCCGCTACGCGATTTCGGGCGCTGGATGGAGGAAGCCATGCAGCATCCCGATGTGGTGGGAGTCGACGTTTCGACGCGTCCGGACTGCATTCACGAGCGCTACCTTGACATCCTGAAAGAGCTTTCAGATACCTATGGCAAGGATGTGACGATCGAGCTGGGGCTGCAGAGCAGCAATGCCCATACCCTCGAGAAGATCGGCCGCTGCCACGGCGTCGCGGAATACATAGATGCCTCGCTTCGCATCGGGCGCTATGGCTTCGGGCAATGTACGCATGTCATTGCAGATCTTCCATGGGATGACCGGATAGACGTCATCGAGACGGCAAAGCTCATCTCCGTCCTCCCCGTGACAGAGGTGAAGCTGCACTCCTTATATATCGTGAAGGATACGGCGCTCGCGCACATGTATGAAGCCGGCGAGGTCACGCTCTCTTCGATGGAGGAATACATGGAGCGCGTCATTCTCTTCCTTTCCTATCTCCGCCCCGACATCGTCATCCAGCGTATCGTCGGCCGCGCCTCGGGCGGGAATACCCTCGCTGTCAATGGCGGCTCCCCGTGGTGGGACGTCAAGAAAAGGATCGACGCCCTGATGGAAGAGCGCGGTATCATGCAGGGCGCTTGCTGCGACTATATCGACGGAAAGGCCGTGCGGAGATTTGTGCGGTGAGACATAAGAAATGGTATTAGTACACGAAAGGAACTTCATGGCAGAAAAAACAGAACAGATCATGGTGAATGATCGCGAGGAGGCCGGCGCGCTTTTGGAACGGGACAGCTCATACCTTGCCATCATCGGCGAGCATTACGGCGCAGACATCTTTGCCCGCGGCAATCTCATTCGGCTCAAGGGCGAGGAAGAGGCAGTCGATCAGAGCATGCGCGTGATTGGAAGACTGCGGCGGATGATCCGTCAGCGGATCCGCCTCTCTGCGCGGCAGGTCAGGATGGTGATGTCCCTCTTGGATGAAGGCAAAGAGCAGCTGCTCGAAGACATGGAAGACGACATCATCAATTTCACCAAGCAGGGCGCACCGCTTCGCCCAAGGACTGTGGGACAGAAGATTTACGTCGATACCATCCGTCACCATTCCATCACCTTCGGCATCGGCCCCGCGGGGACTGGCAAGACCTATCTGGCTGTTGCACTCGCCGCTTTTGCGCTCAGAAATCATGACGTGCAGCGCATCATTCTCGTCCGTCCGGCGGTCGAAGCCGGTGAGAAGCTGGGCTTCCTTCCCGGCGATTTGCAGGAAAAGGTCAATCCGTACCTTCGTCCTCTCTTTGACGGACTGCTGGATATGTTCGGCCCGGAAGACTTCATGCGGCTGCAGCAGAAGGGCCAGATCGAAGTCGCGCCTCTCGCCTACATGCGCGGACGCACGCTCGAGAAATCCTTCATCATCCTTGATGAAGCGCAGAATACCACCATCGAGCAGATCAAAATGTTCCTGACACGCCTCGGACACCGATCGAAGATGGTCATCAATGGCGATACCACGCAGATCGATCTTCCCCCTCATGTCAAGAGCGGCCTCATCGATGCCGAGCGCGTGCTGAAGCATGTGAAAGACATCGGACACGTCTATTTCAATGAAGACGATGTCGTCAGACACGATCTTGTGGCGGCGATCATTCATGCCTACGAAGAAGATGCGAAGAAAAAGAGCAGCTGGTGACTAGTGACTGGTGACTAGTAGCTAGGGATGAGTGGCTAGGGATTAGGTTTCTGATACGAGAAAACCGCTAGTCTCAAACCTCCGCGGCGCTTCTGATTTTTATGCGCCGCCCCACCATTTCGCATTTCTCATTTCTAATTTCTCATTCAAACGAGGCTTTCCAGCGTAATCAAGGGACGACACGCTCCAAGGCTAACCCTGCACCATAAAAAGGAGACCATTTCTATGTCGATTCGTATGATTGCCATCGATCTTGATGGCACGCTTTTGCATGATGATATGACGATTTCCGCCTATTCGCGTGAGGTGATCCAAAAGGCGATCCCAAAAGGCTATGAGATCGTCGTCGCCACCGGACGTATGTGGGATTCGGCGAGATCGAAGGTGGCGCTGCTCCGCTTGGGCAATGTCCCCGTCATTTGTTACACGGGCGCATGGATCATGTGGAGCGAGACGGGCGAGCCGATCCTGCAGGACGGGCTCTCGGCCGATCTGGCGAGTCGCGTGATGCTTGCCGCAAAGGAGAGGGGCTGGGAGGCGACGGCCTTCTGGGACAATCATATTTATATGGAGAAACCGAACGGCAGCGAGGCGAAGTACCAGAAGTATCGCACGCAGAAGCCGCAGTACCTGGGGGAGGCCTTCTATCATCCGCCGATGACGGTGACGCGTGTGGTTTTTGCGGATTCTTCAGAGGCGGAGCGAGGCCGCATCCGTGCCTTTCTGGAGAGCCGTTTCGGAGAGGAGATCACCGTCGTCTATCCGGGGGATGATTTCGTCGATGTGCATAAAAAGGGCATCGATAAAGCATCGGCTCTCTCCTTTTTGGCCGAGAGGAGAGGCATCCGGCCTGAGGAGATCATGGCCTTCGGCAATACGGAAAATGATGTGCCGATGCTGCGCTACGCAGGCGTATCCTACGCCGTCGCCAATGCGGATGCGGTCGCGAAAAAAGCGGCCGGTCACATCTGCGCTTCGAATGAAGAGGACGGCGTCGCGAAGGTCATAGAGGAGCTGGTAGCTAGTGACTAGTAGCTAGTGACTGGTGACTAGTGACTGGTGACTAGTGACTAGTGACTTGAATACCGCCTTCGGGCATCGCCCCATATATATTTGCGGCTTTGCGGCGAAGCCGCTACCTTCCCCGCTGAACCCGTTGAACCCGCTGAACCCGTTGAACCTGTTGAACCCTTTGCACCACCCTGTCCACCCAAAAAGCTCGTTGAACGAAAATGTTCAACGAGCTTTTTGATTTCAAATAACCAAGCAACCAAAACGATCCTCAGTCCAGATGGAAACGGTAGCCGGAGCCCCAGACGGTCTCGATGCGTTCATAGGGATGACCGGCGGCATTTTTCAGTTTGTCACGCAGACGGTTGATATGGACGGTGACCGTTGCGGGTTCACCGATGGGATCGAAGCTCCAGATCTTTTCAAAGAGCTGCTCTTTGGAAAAGACTTCATTCGGATGCTGCACGAGGAAGAAGAGCAGGTCGAATTCTTTGCCGGTGAGCGGTACCTCCTTGCCCTTCAGGAAGACCTGACGGGCTTTCGGACGGATATTGAGGTCGCCGACATAGAGGCCCTGTTCTGCCTGCGGGTGGATGGTATCCGTCTGGGTGAGGCGTTTGTGGGTGGCGAGCTGCGCGCGCAGGTGCGCCATGAGCACGGTGCCGCGGAACGGTTTCACGATGTAGTCATCCGCGCCGAGACCGAGACCACGAACGATGTCAGCGTCTTCGGTGCGGGCGGTGGCGAAAATGATGGGCGCATTCGTGCGTTCTCTCATTTTGCGGCACAGAGAGAATCCGTCTTCTCCCGGCAGCATGACGTCCAGGATGATGGCGTCGATCTCGACCTCATCCATGATTTTCAAGGCTTCTTTGCCATCGGAAGCGACATAGGGCTGATACCCGGAGCCTTCGAGAAAGTCGCGCTCCATATCAGCGATTTTCGGTTCATCTTCTACAACCAGTACTTTGATCATTGTGTGTTACTCCCTTCTGCCAGCGGGATCTCAAAAATTAATTGCAAGCCATTGTTGTTGACCGCCGAGTAGCGGCCTTTGTGTGCGGTGATGATCTCAGCCACGATGGCAAGTCCCAGACCGCTGCCGTTGCTGGTCTTGCTGCGGGCTTCGTCCGTGCGGTAGAAGGCTTCGAAAATGTGAGGCAGCTTCTCCTTCGGGACGCCCGGTCCATCATCGGTATACATGAATTCGGCGTATTTCCCCTTGACATGGAGGGAAATACGTACTTCGGAAATATCCTTATCTCTATATTTTATCGTATTTGTTAGTAAATTGAAAATAATTCTTTGAAATTCTTTTTCATCCACCATTGCGATGAGCGAGTCATCCATGTCATAGGTCACATGCACCTTTCGGGAGTCGAGGTAGTCCTGGTCTTCTGCGATGAAGCTGCGGATGACCGTGCTGAAAGGGAGGGGCTGCGGATGACAGATGATGCGGCTCGTGGAGAGCTTGTTGTAAAGCGAGAGCTCTTCGATGAGGCGCGAGAGGTCATCTGCGCAGGAGGCGATCGAGTTCAGGTACTGCATCTGCTTTTCCTTCGTCCGCCCGAGTCCGAGCTGCAGAGCTTCGGTGTAGCCCATGATGGCTGTGAGCGGGGTCCGAAGGTCATGTGCGATGCCGGAGAAAAGGATCTTGCGGCTCGTATTCGCATGCGCGCGCTCGGCGATACTGCTTTTAAGATTGGTCTGCATCGTGCGGAAGGTGTCGCACATCTGCCCGAGCTCGTCATCGCTGTAGTGATCGACGATGACATTGAAATTGCCATGCTGGATCGCTCGTGCAGCCATCGACAGCTGCTGGAGCGGGATCAGCATCTTGTTTCTGGTAATGTTGTAGAAATGGTAATTCATCCGGGCGGAGAGCGCGATGATGAGGAGCATGATCACAGCAAAGGCACCGTAGACTTCGACCGAGTGATGCGGATCATTCGCGGCAAAGTAGGTCGCAGAGAAAAGCAGCAGCACCAGTGCGGAGAAGACAGGGACGCAGATGAAGAAAAGGATCTGTATCATCATCTGCTGCGTCAGCCCGTTCTTCGTCTTCTCGAAAAGAAGGGCGTCTTTGATGGTCTTTTCCATACAAGCCTCGATGGGGAAGGGAAGACTGCGGGGGCAATCTTGACTACGAATGAAAGCCTCGCTTGAATTAGAAATTAGAAATGAGAAATGGTGGTGCGGCGCATAATAATATGGAAGCGCCGCGGAGTATAAATAGGGCGATGCCCGCTTTAGACGTTAGACTTTAGACATCAGACATCTGACGTCTATTTCCCAGTCTCCCAGTCTTTTAGTCTTTTAGTCTTTTAGTCTAATCCCTGATACCTAATCCCTAGTCACTCATCCTCAAATACGAGCTCTACGGGACAGTGGTCACTGCCGTGGATCTCCGGGTGGATAGAGGCGCTTTGGATGGCCGGACGGAGGGCATCGGAGACGATGAAGTAGTCGATCCTCCATCCGATGTTCCGCTCGCGGGATTTTGCAAAGTAGCTCCACCACGAGTAGGCTCCCTTTTCATCCGGATGGAGGAAACGGAAGGAATCGGTGAAGCCTTTCTCCAGAAGGGCATTCATTTTTCCGCGCTCTTCATCTGTGAAGCCCGCATTCTTATGGTTCGAAGAGGGATTGGCAAGGTCGATGTCTTCATGGGCGACATTGAGGTCGCCGCAGAGGATGACCGGCTTTTCCTGAGAGAGTCTTGTCATATAGTCTGCCATCGCATCCTCCCATGTCATGCGGTAGGAAAGACGCGTGAGGCCGCGCTGGCTGTTCGGCGTGTAGCAAACGATGAGATAGTGACTGCCGAAGTCGGCAGTGATGATACGCCCCTCCTGATCATGCTCCTCGATGCCAAGGCCATAGGTGACGGAAAGCGGTTCCCGCTTCGTGAAGAGTGCAGTACCACTGTAGCCCTTCTTCACGGCACTGTTCCAGTACTGGTGGTAGCCGGGAAGCACCATCTCGATCTGGTGCGGCTGCAGCTTCGTCTCCTGCAGGCACACGCAGTCTGCATCGAGTGCTGTGAAAGCGTCCATGAAACCTTTCTTCATACAGGCTCTGAGACCATTGACGTTCCAGGAAATATATTTCAGTGTCCCCATGGGTGTTCTCCTTATTCGGGAATGATAAAAATTTTATAACACTACTTTCATTATACACTATCGGGCAATGGGAAGAGGGTTTAGGGTTAGCCTGTGGGGCAGGGACGCCCATGGATTGCGGATGAAAGCTTTGCTCGAATGAGAAATTAGAAATGAGTAGCTAGGGATTAGTAGCTAGGGATTAGGTTTGCGATACGAGAAAACCGCTAGTTTTAAACCTCCGCGGCGCTTCTGATTTTTATGCGCCGCACCACCATTTCGCATTTCTCATTTCTAATTTCTTATTCAATCGAGGCTTTCAAACGTAATCAAGGGGCAAGCCGCCACCAGGGGCCAACCCTAACCCCCGAACCCCCTTTTTATGCTATAATAAAGACAATGCCACGTGGGCAGCTGTTGCAAGCAAAGAAGGAAAGGATGAAACCTGATGAAGAAAATTGTTGTGACTGTTATTGGTGCTGACCGTGTCGGCATCGTCGCCGGTGTAGCCAAACAGCTGGCGGAAGAGAACGTGAATATTCTTGATATTTCCCAGACCATCGTGGACGGGATCTTCGATATGATCCTGATGTGCGATATGGAGAACGCCGCATATTCCTTAAAGGAGATCCAGGATCATATGGGGAAACAGGGCGAAGCGCTGGGGGTAGAGATCCGTGTCCAGCTCGCTGACATTTTCTATGCTATGCACCGCATCTGAAAGGAGACACCATGCTTGATATAGAAGACATTCTGGCAACGGAGCGCATGTTTGACCAAAATAAGCTCGATGTGCGTACCGTTACCATGGGGATCTCTCTCCTTTCCTGCGTATCCGATGATGAGAAGACCCTTTGCGACAAGATCTACGATACCATCTGCCGGAAGGCAGAGCATCTCACCGAGGTCACCCATGACATTTCCAGAGAATACGGTGTGCCGATCATCAACCGCCGCATCTCGGTGACGCCGATCTCTTTGGTGGCGGGCGGGCTTACGACTGCCAGCTATGTGCCGATCGCAGAGACACTGCAGCGCGCAGCTGACACTGTCGGCGTCGATATCCTGGGCGGCTTCTCCGCTCTCGTCGATCGCGGCATGAGTGCTTCGGACAAGAAGCTCATCGACTCCATTCCGGAGGCACTCGCTGCCACGAAGAGCATCTGCAGCTCGGTCGCTATCGGTTCGACCAAGGCTGGCATCAATATGGATGCGGTGAAGCGCATGGGCGAGGTCGTGAAGGAAACGGCAGAGCTCACGAAGGACCAGGACGCCTATGGATGCACGAAGCTCGTCGAATTCTGCAATGCGGTCGAAGATAATCCCTTCATGGCCGGCGCTTTTCACGGTGTGACGCAGGGAGATACCGCGATCCATGTCGGCGTCTCCGGTCCGGGCGTCGTGAAGCGTGCGCTCGAGGATGTGAAGGGCGCCCCCTTCGAAGTCGTGGCCAAAACGATCAAGAATACGGCATTCATGATCACGCGTCTTGGCCAGCTCGTCGCAGAAGCAGCGACAGAGCGTCTCCATGCGCCTTTCGGCATCATCGACCTTTCGCTGGCTCCGACCTCGGCTGTCGGTGACAGTGTCGCAGCAGTCCTTGAAGAAATGGGCCTTGAGAGCTGCGGCGGTCCCGGCACCACGGCGGCTCTCGCGCTCCTCAATGATGCTGTCAAGAAGGGCGGCCTCATGGCCTCTTCGAGTGTCGGCGGACTTTCCGGCGCTTTCATCCCGGTCAGTGAAGACCTCGGCATGATCGAAGCCGTTCAAAGAGGCAGCCTGTGCCTGGAGAAGCTCGAAGCCATGACCTGCGTCTGCTCTGTCGGCCTTGATATGATCGCCGTCCCGGGTGATACCAGCGCATCCACCCTCTCTGCTATCCTTGCCGATGAAGCAGCGATCGGTATGATCAATAATAAGACCACCGCTACCCGCCTCATCCCGGTACCGGGCAAGAAGCCGGGTGACATGGTCCAGTTCGGCGGCCTCATGGGCTATGCACCTGTCATGGGGATCAGCAAGTTCAAGGCCGATGAATTCGTAGCAAGAGGCGGCAAGATCCCCGCTCCGCTCCGCAGCCTGACAAACTAGGGAAACACTGATTAAATCGAATTCTGCGATTTAATCAGCGTTTCCCTAAGAAATGGCAAGCAAAAAGGGGCTGTGAAGAAATGAATCCTCATTTCT
>FR879554.1 GCA_000434475.1 Dialister sp. CAG:486 | reverse complement strand
GACGAAGCTATGTATAAAAATTCTTGTAAAATCTGACTCTGCTATTTAATCAGCGTTTCCTTTAGTGAATGGAAGAGGCTCTCTCCATGTCATTTCAGGGCGAAGCGTCTTTTTCGTGAGGCCCGCCTGCTCACTTCTGCACCGCTGTGAGCAGCTCCGCTCTTGTACGCACCTTGAATTTTGTGAGCAGTTCATTCACATGGTAGCGGACGGTGCGGGGCGAGATGGAGAGCGCTTCGGCAATGGCCTTATATGTTTTTCCTTGAGAGAGAAGCTCTAAGATGAGCTTCTGCCGGGGCGAAAGGTCGGGATAGCGGGAAAGCGTCCGTTCAGAGAGCACCTGCTGGACATACTCATAGTTTGAGCGGCCTTGCGAGCGGGGAAACCGTTTCTTATCAGGCATCATGCTCCACGGATTCGATACATGGATATGCACGATGCGAAGCGCATCGCCCTCGATATGAAAGATCATGGTGCTGCGCTGGTTCTCCGAGAGAAGAAGCCCGGTCTCCTTTTTCGTCGAAAGAGGAATGACAGAAAGGACCAGAAGGACGGTGTCGCTCACCCACTGCACGCGGTAGCGGCCTTTTCCCACACCGATCAGCGGGACCTCCTGCAGATCGCGCTGGCGTGAGAAAGCAGTGATGGCGTCCTTCTTGCTCAGATAGTTCTCGCCTTCTGCGGCGCCGATCCAGCTGAAGCTTTCCTGTGACAGGTAGCCATCCAGATCCTTGGGATGGATGGTCTTTTCATAGAATCCGCGATGCATCATCTCACTGATGCGTATCGCTTCCTTTTCCCAGTACTTCCTCTTTGTCTCCTCCATACCGCTCCCCCTTAATGTCCGTATTATAGCATAAAAGAAAAATGACTGTAAGCCATCGGGCTGCTGCCATTGGATGGGGTCCAGAAGGCCATGCCGCCTTTCTTATGTCATGGACATGCGTGATTTCCTCCCCACGGAAGGCCCTAGCAGCGGACATGCATCGCGCCTTCTCCGCGGCTATGACCATCTGTGCTATAATAAAACCAGCTGAAACCATTTACAAAAGGAGCGATATCATGGCTTTTAAAGAAATCAAAGCAGAAGAACTGACTTGGAATCCATTCACACAGATCGGCAAGGGCTGGTTCCTGGTGACGGCAGGGGATGAAAAGGCATCGAATACCATGACCGTCAGCTGGGGCGGCCTTGGCGTATGGTGGGGCAAGGACGCAGCGACCATCTATATCCGGCAGAACCGCTGCACGAAGGAATTCATCGATGCGAAGGAGACCTTCACCATCTCATCGCTTCCGGAAAGCTATAAGAAAGAGCTGGGATACATGGGCTCCCACTCGGGTCACGATGGTGACAAGTGGGAAGCATGCGGTCTCCATCCCTATCCCGTGGACGGCACCTGCGGCGTAGCGGAAGCGGATGTGATCCTCGTGTGCCGGAAAATGCTTCAGACAAAGCTCGACGGCAAGACCTTCCTCGACCCGTCTATGGAAAAACGCTGGTACGATGGAAAGGAAGCAGGAAATTTCCATACCATGTACATCGGTGCGATCGAAAAGGTACTGGTGAAAGAATAAAAAAAGGAGTCCCGTTTGGGACTCCTTTTTCGGTGCAAAGGGCAGCCCATAGGATGGAGGCGTCCTTTGATGACAAATGAAAGCCTCGTTTGAATGAGAAATCAGAAATGGTGGTGCGGCGATACCCGAAGGTTTCTTGATAGCAGGTTTCCCTCGTATCGCCAG
>FR879553.1 GCA_000434475.1 Dialister sp. CAG:486 | reverse complement strand
AACCAGATCCGTCAGCTGGCCGGCATGCGCGGCCTGATCGCCGATACCTCCGGTAAGACGGTCGAACTCCCTGTAAAGGCAAACTTCCGTGAAGGTCTGACCGTCCTCGATTACTTTACCTCTTCCCACGGCGCTCGTAAGGGTCTTGCCGATACCGCACTCCGTACCGCAGACTCCGGTTACCTTACCCGTCGTCTGGTCGACGTTTCCCAGGACGTCATCGTTCGCGAAGAAGACTGCGACGTACAGGTCCTGAATTTCGACAGAGAACAGAGCCTCATCGCCTCCCAGCCGGAAGTCAAGAAGACCATCATGGGTCTCAAGCAGACACTCCTCGGCGCAGTTCTGGATGAAGATGTCCTCGATCGCAGAAATGGAGATATCCTCCTCGTCAAGGGCAAGACCCTCGATGCGGACGATGTGACCCTGCTGAACCGTCACCTCGTAGAACATATTTCCGTCATCATCCCGACCGCTGACGGCATCGAAGCCGCAGAACCGAAGACCTTTGACCTCGGCACACAGGATGCTGTCGCTGAATACAACCGTGCTATGCGCCATCATCTGACTGTCCACTTCGCAGGCAAGAAACTCGAAGAAGATGCCTATGACCGCCAAGGCAATGTCCTCTTCCCGGCAGGCACCGTCATCGACAGTGATGTCGCAGAGAAGATCCTTGTTTCCGATATCCCGGTGCTCAAAGTCCGTATGGATGAAGCGGAAGGCGTCGAAGTCTCCCTCATTGAAGAAAAAGGCCAGCCGATCGAGTCTCTGGCTGACCGTATCGCAGGCCGCTGCCCGTTGGAAGATGTCGTGAACCCGACTACCGGCGAAGTCATCGCGAAGAAGAATGAAGAAATTTCCGATGCCCAGGCAGAAGAAATCCAGAAATACTACGACAAGCTGAAGGTTCGTTCCATCCTCACCTGCCACTCCGCTCACGGCGTCTGCGCGAAGTGCTATGGCAGAAATCTGGCAACCGGCCGTCACGTAGAAATCGGCGAAGCAGTCGGCATCATCGCTGCACAGTCCATCGGCGAACCGGGTACCCAGCTGACCATGCGTACCTTCCATACCGGCGGCGTTGCTTCTGCAGAAGATATCACACAGGGTCTTCCACGAGTCGAAGAATTGTTCGAAGCCCGCAAGCCAAAGGGCAATGCGATCATTTCCCGTATCGACGGCACGGTTTCCATCACCAGTGCAGAGGATAACCCGAATGTCAAGATCATTACCATTACCAGCAATGATCCGGATATCGCCCCGGAAAGCGAAAAGATCCCGGTAGCGAAGAAGATCTCCGTCACAAACGGCGAATTTATCAAAGCCGGCACCCGCCTCTTTGAAGGTAACGTCAACCCGCACGATATCCTTGATGTCCTCGGCGTACAGGCGACCCAGAACTATATCGTCAAGGAAGTTCAGAAGGTTTACCGCAGTCAGGGCGTAGAAATCAACGATAAACACATCGAGATCATCGTTCATCAGATGCTGCGTAAGATCAAGATCACCGAACCGGGCGGCTCCGGCTGGCTCCCGGGCGAGACTGTCGATATCGTCGCATTCCGTGCGATGAACCAGCGTCTCGATGACGAAGGCAAAGACAGAGCCGTCGGCGAAAACCTGCTCCTTGGTACCACCAAGGCAGCTCTTGCGACCGACTCCTTCCTCTCTGCCGCTTCCTTCCAGGAAACCACCCGTGTCCTCACCGAAGCAGCGATCAAAGGCAAGGAAGATCCGCTCCTCGGCCTCAAGGAAAATGTCATCATCGGTAAACTTATTCCGGCCGGTACAGGCATGTCCCGTTACCGCAAGCTGAATGTCATCCATAAGGGTGAATCCTTCGAAACCGGATCCGATGCGGAATAATTGATGCATCAGGTATAGCCAAAGCAGTCCTCACATCGTGGGGACTGCTTTTTGCATGGAGGGTATTCTGCACGATCCGTCGTATTTACTGGGCAACAGCTACTTGCCGCAGGTCACCGTGCTTTCCTCTTGCGAATTTCTTCGAGATTCTCTACAATAGAATAGATATGATAGTGACTGGCGACTAGGAGACGTCAGACTCTTATCGTCATTTTCAGAGCAGCGAGAAATCTTTGTCATTCGTGGTCAGGCGATCGTTGTTTGGAACTACCAAACGGAAAACCTGCTACCCACTCACCTTCGAGCATCGCCCGCCTTTATACTGCGGCGAAGCCGCCAACTTCATTCCTCATTCGAGCAGAGCTTTCAATCGTAGTCAAGGGGCGGCATGCCCCTGGGGCTCACCCTGTACTTTTTTCAAGGAGACGCCATGATAAAAAAACTGTATCCACTCGCGCTTTCCGCGGTGCTTGTCTTTGGCGGCTTCCTGCTGTCTTCCGCGGAGGATCTTGTGATCGATGGGCTCGGCCGTCTGCCATTTCCCAAGGACGTGACGGTCACGGATGGCGGCGGGTCAGAGCTCTCGCGGTTCATGATCGAAGAGACACACCGGAAAAATTATGGGAGATCGGCGCGTGCTGCGATGTGGTCGATCCTGACGGTACCGCCAGGTATGCAGCTGTATCCGGAGAAAGCACCATATCCCTATGACTCGATGCACATGTACCAGATCCGCAAGACGGATGTGCGCGGGACATACAGTGCGGGCATCTATGTCATCGCGGGGACGGAGAAGGATTTCTTCCATGAGGGGCATCCGAAGGCGGCCCGCTTCTGGTCTACGGCTTTCCTTGAGGATGCCAAGCGTCCGACCTCGCTCTTTGGAATGCCGAAGATCCAGACATCGGAGTTCCAGGCATTGGTGGATCAGGTGCTCTCTGAGACAAAAGGTCCATCTATACACGTGAAGATCTTGAAATTTGTCCCCTGGCGTGCTTTCAAAAATGAAGACGGTACCTACCGCTGGGGACAGGAGGCGAAGGTCATCCTGACGAATGAAAAGGGCTTGTCGTTTCCCCTCTGGATCTCTGCCAATCTTTTGAAAGCGGGGGATAAGTACTATCTGATCGAGGTGAATGGCAGCCACGCGGCGGCCGAACAGCTGTCGGATCTCCTGCTGTATGGATTCTATCGGATGAAGAGATGAGATAGCAGCGAAGGGGTGCGATGATTTCAAAATGCGCGGTGCTTCCGCTTTATGATGTGCGCTCCAACCCGAGAGGACAGCGTAAGCCTTTTTCACTGCTGCATTTACTTTTGAAAGGGGATTTTCCATGAAATGGAAATGTTTGATTCTCACGCTCGCACTGGCCTGCGGGATCTCTGCGGGGGGAGAAGCGTATGATATGAATGCCGTCGCGGCTGCTTCGCTTCCCAAAGGCTTCACCTACCGGGAGGCAGCGGGGACGCAGACACTCCATTTTATGGAGAAAGACATTCCTTATCAGATGGGACAGCTGCAGTATACATTGGAAAAACAGCAGAGCTTCTCATCCGGCTATATCATTCGCGCGCTGCTCCCTGTAGAGATGGCGGAAGCGCTGAAGCCGTATTTCAAGATGAATCGTGATGAACATGTCTGGCGCCGGCTGACGCAGATGAACCGCGCGCTCTTAAATCCGGCATCCCCTCTTCGGAAGGGGATCGAAGAGACGGTACTGAGTCTGGCTCGCAATGCCATCGGCCCCGCTGCGGATTCTTCGATCAAGGTAGAGCTTTCTCGGCTGGAGCCTTTCCGCCGCCTGGATGTCGATGAGGCCTATGTCTATACCGCAGGCGGGCTGATCACATACAATGCGGAGGGGATGAAGCTCCCCATGTACTGCCGCTCCTATTTCTTCCCCGGAAGTGAAGGACTCGATCTCCTGATGCTTTTCACCCCCGACGAAGGCAAAGCGCCGCTCCTATATGCCATCGATGATCTGGTGAATGCGGCCGCGAAGGAAGAGCTCAATGGGGCAGCGGGATATAAAGACCTCGGCGTGGTGCTGGGGAAGAATCAATAAGAAAAGGGGCTGCTGGTGACTAGGGATTAGTAGCTAGGGATTAGGAGTCGCAAGTGACTAGTGACTGGCATGCCAGCTCATGGCACCACCATTTCTCATTTCTAATTTCTAATTCCATCGAGGTTTTCAAACGCAATCAAGGGGCGATCCGCCCCATGGGCTAACCCTGAACCCTCAAACTATAAACCTTAAATTACGCATTTCCATACAACCAACCCATTTACAGGAGGACCTATGAACGTATTTGCTGCGCTCGGCGTGAATGAGACGCTGACGAAACTTTTGAAAACACAGGGGATCAAGACCCCGACGCCCATCCAGATGTCCGCCATCCCAAACGCTTTCAAGGGACGCGATCTGATCGGCCGTTCGCAGACCGGGACAGGGAAGACGCTGGCTTATCTGCTGCCGGTCATTCAGCGCGTAGAAACAGACAAAGCCATGACGCAGGTGCTTATCATGACACCGACCCGCGAACTTGCCAAGCAGGTCTTTGACGTGATGCGTCCCTTTGCCATCGAGTGCGGTGTGGATGGAGCAGATATCATCGGCGGACGCACGATCGAGAACCAGCTGCAGAAGCTGAAGCGTGACCCGCATGTCATCATCGGGACACCCGGGCGCCTTCTGGATCATATCCGTAGAAAGAGTCTCGACCTTTCGAATGTGAAGACGGTCATCCTGGATGAAGCGGATCAGATGCTGGCGAATGGGTTCCGCGAAGATATCGAAGCCCTGATCGATGAGACGCCGAAGAAGCGCCAGCTCCTGCTCTTCTCTGCGACGATGCCTGACGATGCGAAGCGCCTCGCCAGAAAGTATATGCACCACCCGGCCTTCCTTGATGTCGCAGAAAAAGCGACTGCCTCGACGGTCGAGCAGCGCATCTATGAGACGACTCTCCCGCGCAAGTTCAAGCTCCTCGTCCGTCATCTGACGGAGATGAATCCGTACATGGCCGTCGTTTTCACGAATACCCGTGAGGAAGCGCATGAGCTCGCCGGCAAGCTGCAGGAGGAGACGGACTTCATCGTGGATGAGATCCATGGGGATATGAGCCAGAGCCAGAGAAATCAGGTCATTCGCGAATTTGAGAAAGCACGCATTCAGGTGCTCGTTGCCTCCGATATCGCGGCACGCGGGCTTGACGTCGAAGGCATTACGCATGTCTTCAATTACGGGATCCCAAGAAATCTTGAATACTATATCCATCGCATTGGCCGCACCGGCCGCGCCGGTACGAAGGGGATCGCCATCACCTATGCGACGCCGGAGGATGGATTCCTTCTCCGGAAGCTGGAAAAATCCATTGAAGAGACCATCACCCGCTATGATGAGAAGGGGAATGTCCGCCGCGTGAAGGCAGGCAAGCCGAAGAAGAAGGTCGTGACGCCCGGCATGTACAAGCCGACCAAGAAGAAAGAGCATAAAGCGCTCGGACACAAGGGGCGGAACATGAGACAGAAACGGAAGAAAGAAGATGGAAAGAGGAAATACAACAAGGCGATGTGAAATAACGATCCTCTCATTTTCGCATTCCATCTGCCGCGGGGGACTTGCAGCTCTCATAGGAGTGCCCGGGAAACTTTATCCCAGCTGTCTTTCATGCCATAGTCACCCTATCCGCCCCTTTCGGGCACCTTTACCTAGAGGGGAAGGCTGCGATACGAGAATACCATTTCTAAAAAAAGGCGGCGAAGCCGCCACGAGAGCCCTGAACCTTGAACCCTGAACCCTGAACCAAATGAAAGCAAAGTAAAAGGAGCTGTGAAGAAATGAGGATTCATTTCTTCACAGCTCCTTTTCTGTAGGGGGATTTCCTCGTGCCCTTGTGCCGAAGCGTACTGCCAACACGCCTGAACTGTGATACAATAGTCCCCATCGAGGTGATACGTATGATCAAAAATAAAAAATTCATTCATCAGCTGCTGTGGCTCTTGGCGGGAATTCTTCCCTGGGGCTTCGGGGGATTTCTGGTACACACTGCTGAGGCCATGGCAGTGGGGACGCTCGCTTACTGGGGAATGGGGCTTCTGGTGCCGTTTCTTTTTTTCCTCTTCCAGCAGAAAGGCTATGGCAGTGAGTGGGGCGCATTACGAGCGGCAGTACATTTGCCGCTCTGGATCTCCTTCATCATCCTGCAGATGGTCATTTTCTGGAGCTATCTGCCGATGGCAGACAAGGCCTTCAAGGAAAGTCCGATACCGATCTCGATCGCTTTCTTTATCGTGCTGACGCTTTTTGCCGGGGCGGCGATCATGCTGGACTACGTGCTTCCTTCGCTCTATGAGAAGCTTTCGGAGAAGGGGGCTTGCCGGAAGGTCTGGCTGGGCGCGGCTTATTTCAGCGGGCTTATTCCCGGTTTTGCGATTCTCTCCTTTCTGGGGCTCTACTATGCGAATGGTATGCGCCTTGATCCTTTCACGGCGAGCTTCTTCCTGCTTGAGGTTTTCAGCTTTGTCTTCTACGGGAAAATCATCCTCGGCATGATGACATTCGGGATCTATCTCTTTCTGGCACTTTCCGGGACGAAGGGGCGGCGCATCACGGTTTGTGCTTTCATCGGGATATTCTGGCTGATGCTCCTCTATATCCCGATGGTGATCTCCCTCCATCTTCCGCAGGCAAGCTGGCCGGTCTATATGGATCCGTCCTACCTTCCCATGATCCCCTTCGTTTCAGACCTTTGGCTGACAGGGATCGCGATCTGGGGCGGGGAAAAGGTGACAGCGTGGATTTTTAAAGAATGATAAATTTCTGCAACAGGAAATCATGCACAAAAAAGGCATGGATCACATCCGATCCATGCCTTTTTTGTGAGTCTATTTACCGCAGGGAGCAGCCTACGTGCTGCACGACGCAGGCTGCGACGCGGTTCGCCTCACGGCAGGCTTCGCGGAGGGTCTTTCCGCTCGCGAGGGCGGCGATGAAGCCCGCGGTGTGCGAGTCGCCGGCACCGATGGTGTCGATGGCCTTGACCGGCACGGTGGGGATGATCTCTTCTTCCTCTGTCGTATGGAGAAGCGTCCCCGCCTGTCCCATCGTGATGATGACGGGCTGGCCGGTTCGGCGATGAAGATTTTCCGCTGCTTGGCGGACGTTTTCCGACTGTCCCATAGCTTTTGCTTCGGACTGATTCATTTCCAAGATGGGGCCCATCTGCAGCAGTTTTTCTTCGAACTGTTTGCCTAAGAGCCTCGGGCCTGGGTCGAGGATGAGTTTTGCATCGGCTTTCTTGCCGCCAAGGAAGCGCAGGAGGACCTCTCCGCTGGAGTTGCCGTCCTGAAAGCCATAGCCGGAAGCATAGAGGTAGTCATAGTCGGCGGCATGGAGGCGTTCCAGCCATGCGTCCTGCCATTTCGTCTCGATGCCATCGATGGAAATAAAGGTGCGTTCGCCGTCTTTTTCGACCAGTGAGAGGCAATAGCCATTGTCTTCGCGGTCATCTTCGATCAGGACTTCATGGCCGCTTTCGTGGAGGGCTTCGCGGATGCGGTCGGCATACATCCCCTGTCCCACAGGGACACAGAGATCGTGCGGGATCTGGAGGCCGTCCAGAATCTTTGAAACATTGAATGCGCAGCCGCCGACGAGCATGCCTTTTTGAAGGCCGGGGATGTCTTCTCCGGCGAGGGGCAGACGGTCGATCGTGACGATGACATCGATGACGGCGGAGCCTAAGATCAAAATGCGTTTGAGAGATTTTTCTTTCATGGGAATCCCGTCTTTCTTTATTCCGATCTCTTCTGCCTATGGCAGAAAGTCAAAAGAAAATAGAGACCACCGGCAACGACCAGGGTCAGGAGGACGTTTAGGCTGTTGCCGGCAAAGATGCCTGTTGCGAATGGGCCGGTGAAGAAGAAGGTTTTTGAGAAGAGCATGCCAACAGCGAAGCCGATGATCCAGCTGATGACGCCGTTGTAATTGATTTCATTGGCGGAGGGATCGGTCAGGAGCGTTTGACTATAGCCCTGCTTTCCGCGGAGCATCAGGTAGTCTACGAGAAAGATGGAGGACCAGGCAGCGAGCAGCTTGCCGATGACGCCAAGGAAGCCTTCCAGTGCGGCTTGGAAATCCTGTGCCACGAAGAGTATGAGGGCAGGGATGATGGTGACGATGATCGCTTGGAATACGAAAATCAGGGTCTCATTCCAGATGAGATGAGCGGCTTGCAGGACGAGTTTCGAGGACTTGAGTCCGAGAAAGCACTGCGGTGTCAGGCCGCCGATGGCTGTGATGTAATAGATGATGGCTAGATTCATTGGGAGAGCGCCTTTGATGACTTCGATCGGGTTCGCAGACTGCGCGAGATCCGCGCTCTGCGTGGAGAGCAGGATGCCGACACTCAGCATGAGGATCAGCGGGACAGCGCCGCCCAGTGTGACGGCCCAGGCGACTTTACTGCGCGAATTCTGTGGATCCTGGTGGCAGCTGTAGTCGGCCGCATAGCTTGTCCAACCGATGCCTGTGCCGGCTGCGACGAAGGCCAGTGCGGGCAGGAAATTGCCCAGCCAGTCTCCACTCGGCATGGCCATCAGCATGGACCAGTCTGTTTGTGGGACGATGATCACGAGGATGACGAGTGTCAAGAAACCGAAAAGATAGGTCGAGATCGTCTGCATGCGGATCAACACTTTGTGGCTGAAAAGGACGGAGACCAAGACAAGGGTGACAAAGATCGCAAGCGCGATCGCCATGGCGATCGGCGTATTCGCAAAGCCCAGGGTCACAAAGAGTGCGAGAACAGTCAGTGTTCCGGTGCAGACATTGATGGAGAGCCAGCCGGCGTGGGAGACCAGCGCAGCGATCGCAGGGATCAGATTTCCTTTGAAACCGAAGGCAGCGCGGGACAGGATGAAGGTATTGGTACCCGTGTCATGTCCGGAAAGGCTCATGAGGCCGACGAGGGCGAAGGAGAAGGAGCCGAGCACTGTCGCAAGGATTGCTTGGAAAAAGCTCAAATGAAAGCCCACGATGATAGCGCCGTATACGAGGCCGAGAATGCCGATATTGGCAGCACAGTAGAGAAAGAAGAGGCTGCTTGGCTTGTCCGTGCGTTCTTCCTTTGGCAGAAATACTGTTTCTTTAGAATTCATAGAATCTTCCTGTGAAATGTTGGGAATTGGTGAAAATCGGCTTAGCCTACATGGCCTCGATGATGGAGCAAGGTCTTTGCATAGGCATGGAAATCGACGGGATTGCTCGCATTGAGCACGTCGATGCGCTCCTGCGGGATGCCGGAAGCACCGGCTTTGGCGCCGCAGATCGCGACAGCCATCGCACCGATCGTATCCGTATCGCCGCCAAGATTTGCGCAGGCAAGGCTGCAGGTCTCTGGATCGCGGAAATAGTAGGCCATACCAAGGGCAGCGGGTACCGCTTCACTCGCAAGGGTTGTCGTACCGATGGTCTCATAGAGGCTAAGAGAGAAGGCTTCTGCCTCTCCGGCATGACGATGGGCGAGTTCTAACGCAATCTGCAGGCGCGCTTTTGGTGATGCGCTGTAGGTTTCTTCGCCATATGCAGCTGTCAGGTCGAAAGCTCTTGACGCGATTTGCATGATTTCTTCCCAGGAGCGATCTTCTATGGCCGCACTGACGGCGGCAGCCACCATGCCGGCACTGCCGAGCGCGACATCTGTCTTATGGGTGGCTTCACTGACGCCCCGGACGAATTTTGCAAGTTTCGGCAGATCATCTGTGGAAAACAGGCAGCCCACCGGCGCGATGCGCATTGCGGCGCCATTGGTGATGGCTTTCACTGTGTAAGGTTCTGGGTCTTCTCCCGCTTGGATCGCGTGGAGCGCCGCCTTTGTGCTGGGTCCCAGGATGTTTTTCGAAAAGGCGTCGGTATCGAGCGCCCAATGGATGAGATTCTTCGCGATGATCCCTTTGTCCGGTACGAAATCATTTTCGGCAAGGGAATCTAAGATGACCAGCGCCTGTGCTGTATCATCCGTGAACTGCCCTTTCGTCATGTCGATGGCGGCAGGATTCTCTTCCGGACTGTCTTCGAATGTTGTGATCCGCCCGAAGATTTCCTGAATGCGCCTCCTGCTCAAAAGCTCTGACGGCATGCCCATCGCATCGCCCAGCGCCATGCCGTAGAGCGTGCCCAAGATATGATCCATGATCATTTTGATTCCTCCTCAAAAACTGACATATCATATAAATGTAAAATCTAGTATATCATCGCCTGTCTATCATCACAAATCGGGATCGGAGATGGGATTCTCGCTGTCCATGAGATGCGGTGTCTTTTGCAATTTCTAATCGCGCTCCATTGCCCGCATATGGTAAAATATACTTGTATTGTTGACTTTTTTCATTTCCGACTGGGGCCTGCGCCTTTGCGCCGGCGAGTAACGAGGAAGGAGTGTTGAACTTGTCTGATATCAGACGTTTGTATGTACGAAAGAAGGCTGGTTTCCGTCAGGGCGAAGAGAGCCTGACGGCTGAGCTGAAAGAGGTGCTGGGAGACCGCATCGAAGGCTGTGGGATCTATCATCGCTACGATGTCGACGGACTTTCCGGAGAAGACTATGAGAAAGCGGTCTCGACCGTATTCTCTGAACCGCCGGTCGACAGTGTAGAGACAGAACTGCCAAAGGGCGATCTCGTCATCGGCGTCGAATTCCTGCCGGGGCAGTATGACCAGAGAGCGGACTCGGCAGAGCAGTGTCTCGCCATTGTCACCGGAAAAGATGGCGCGCGTGTGCGTTGTGCGCTGGTCTACACCTTTGATGGCCATTTCGCAGAAGGCGACCGCGAGAAGATCTTGAAATTCCTTGTGAATCCGGTGGAGTCCCGTGAAGCAAGTCTCGCTCCTGCAGAAACGCTGGATCTTCCCATCGAAGACCCGAAGGCAGTACCCGCTGTCAAGGGCGTCTGCGAGCTGGATGATGCAGGGATCGATGCCCTGATCGCCGACATGGGCCTTGCCATGAGCCATGATGACATGGCGATGATCCGTGACTATTTCCGCGATGAAGAGAAGAGAAATCCGACCGTGACAGAGATCCGTGTGCTCGATACCTACTGGTCCGACCACTGCCGTCACACCACTTTCTCCACCAAGCTCTCCTCTGTCGAAGTCGAAGACGGCACTTTTACCGCTCCGATCTCCAAGGCGCTCAAAGACTACGAAGAGACGCGTATCCATATCTATGGCAAGGACACGAAGCGCCCTGTGACGCTGATGGATATGGCAACAGCGGCTGTCAAGGCTCTCCGCAAGGAAGGAAAGCTGGAAAATCTGGATCAGTCGGAAGAAATCAATGCCTGCACCATCAAGGTGAAGATCGACACTATCGACGGCGAGGAAGACTGGCTGCTCCTTTTCAAGAATGAAACACACAACCATCCGACTGAGATCGAGCCATTCGGCGGGGCAGCGACCTGCCTGGGCGGATGTATCCGAGACCCTCTCTCCGGACGTTCCTATGTGTATCAGGCGATGCGTGTGACGGGCGCCGCAGACCCGCGCATGCCGCTTTCCGAAACGCTTGCAGGCAAGCTCCCGCAGAGAAAGATCGTCGTCGAGGCGGCCAAGGGCTACTCCTCCTACGGCAATCAGATCGGTCTTGCCACCGGTGAGGTCAAGGAATATTATCATCCGGGATTCATGGCGAAGCGCATGGAGATCGGTGCCGTCGTCGCAGCGGCTCCGGAAGACCATGTCATCCGTCTTTCTCCGACACCCGGCGACGTCGTCATCCTGGTCGGCGGGCGCACGGGCCGTGACGGCATGGGCGGCGCGACAGGCTCTTCGAAGGAGCTGAATACTGAGTCCATCGAGACTTGCGGCGCAGAAGTCCAGAAGGGCAATCCGATCACGGAAAGAAAGATCCAGTGCCTCTTCCGTCGTGGGGAAGTCACACGCCTCATCAAACGCTGCAATGACTTCGGCGCAGGCGGTGTCTCTGTCGCTGTCGGTGAACTGACAGATGGCCTTGACATCGATCTTGATCAGGTACCGAAGAAATACGAAGGCCTTGATGGGACTGAGCTGGCGATTTCCGAATCGCAGGAGCGTATGGCGGTCGTCGTCAGAAAAGAAGATGCAGACCAGTTCATCCGCTATGCCGCAGAAGAAAACCTCGAAGCCACCATCGTGGCTGATGTGACCGATACCCGCCGCCTCGTCATGAAGTGGAGAGGGGATACCATCGTCGATATTTCGAGAGATTTCCTCGACACGAATGGGGCGCAGCAGGTGAAGGAAGCCTACATCGCAAAGCCGGATGAAGCTGGCTATTTCCATAAAGAAGAGATCCATGACATCAAAAAGACTTGGCTTTCTGCCATGGCAGATCTCAATAACTGCTCGGAGCAGGGACTCTCCGAACGCTTCGATTCCACCATCGGTGCTGGTACCGTACTCATGCCATTCGGCGGCAAGTACCAGAAGACCCCGACCGATGGGATGGTAGCGAAATTCCCGGTCCGTAAAGGCGAGACTGACAGCGCCAGCTTCATGGCTCATGGCTTCGATCCGTATCTGGCATCCTGGAGCCCGTTCCATGGCGCAGCCTATGCCGTACTCCTCTCCGTGGCCCGCCTCGTGGCGATGGGGGCTGACTGGAGAAAAGCCTACCTGACGCTGCAGGAATACTTCGAAAAGCTCACTGACAAGACCAGCTGGGGCAAACCGGCGGCCGCACTCCTCGGTGCTTTCCATATGCAGGAAAGCCTTGGTCTGGGAGCGATCGGCGGCAAGGACTCCATGAGCGGTACCTTCAATGATATCCACGTCCCGCCGACGCTCGTTTCCTTCGCTATCGCTCCGGGGAAAGCCTCCGAAGCGGTCAGCCAGGAACTCAAGAAGGAGGGCGATGTCCTCATCCTCTTCGGCCAGCCGAAGGATGAAGCCGGCATGCCGCTTCTTGATGTATTCAAAGCGCATGCGGATTTCCTCTATCAGGAAGTGCAGGCCGGACACATCGCTGCGATGAAAGCGGTCGAACACGGCGGCGTCGCAGTGACCGCTGCCAAGATGACCTTCGGCAACAAGCTCGGCGTCACCTTTGGTGAAAATCTGCCGCTCTTCAAATACTTCAGCAATTTCTATGGCGCGATCCTTGTAGAAACTACGCCAGAATTGGCAGAGGAATTTGCCAAACAGCCGCATACGAAGATCCTCGGCACCGTCGGCGGGGACAGTATGAAGCTCTACGGGGAAGAGATCGCCATCGAAGAGCTCCTGCGCTCCTATGAAGGTACGCTCGATCCGATCTTCCCGCGCCGCGCAGCAGACATCCAGAAAGAAGCCCCCGTTCTTCCGGAAACGAAAGCGATCCCGCAGTTCTATGTCCATACGAATCTTTCGCGTCCGCGCGTCTTCATCCCGACCATGCCGGGCAACAACTGTGAAGTCGACTGCGCGAGAGCCTTTGAACGTGCCGGTGCGGTCAGCGATATCTTCATCTTCAGAAATCGCGATGCAGCCGAACTCAAGGACTCCGTCGATGAAATGGCAGAACGCATCCGCCATGCGCAGATCGTCATGTTCCCAGGCGGCTTCTCTGCGGGCGATGAACCGGACGGCAGCGGCAAATTTATCGCCGCTGTATTCCGGAATCAGAAGCTCATGGAGGCCATGGACCAGCTCCTTCATGTCAGAGACGGTCTTGCCATGGGCATCTGCAACGGCTTCCAGGCCCTGATCAAGCTCGGCCTCGTACCGTATGGCGAATTCAAGCCGCTCACCGATGACGCACCGACGCTCACCTTCAATACGCTCGGCCGTCATATCTCCCGCTTTGTCACGACCAAGGTCGTATCGACCAAGTCCCCGTGGCTTGCCCTCTGCCAGCCCGGTGACCTCCACTCCATCGCCATCAGCCACGGCGAAGGACGCTTCATCGCTTCCGATGAACAGATCCGGGCACTCGCAGCCAATGGCCAGATCGCGACACAGTACGTGGGGCCGGATGGCGAGCCGACCTACGACAGCCGCTACAATCCGAACGGCTCCTCCTGGGCTGTCGAAGGCATCACCAGTCCTGACGGGCGCGTCCTCGGTAAGATGGGTCATACCGAACGCCGCGGCCAGAATGTCGCAAAGAACATCGCCGGTGATACTTACCAGCCGCTTTTCGAAGCCGGTGTGAAGTACTTCAAGGGCTAATGGTCCATGCCTAGAAAAAACGCTCTCGTGAATGCGGGAGCGTTTTTGTTTAGGGTTCAAGGTTCAAGGTTCAGGGTGAGCCCCGAAGTTTGAAAGCAGGGATGAGGGATTGGGGATTAAAACCCATAGAACCCATAGAACCCATAGAACCCATAGAACCCATAGAACCCATGGAACCCATGGAACCCATAGAATCTGTTTACCAAAGGAGTCTTTATGAAGAAGATCATCGTCAGCGCCTGCCTTTTGGGGCGAAACTGCAAGTACAGCGGCGGAAACAATCGGAATGAAGCTGTGATCTCCTATGTGAAGGGGCGAGAGGTGATCCCTGTCTGCCCGGAGGTCGCCGCCGGTATGCCGGTCCCGCGGCCGCCGGTGGAGCTTCGCGAGGGGCGTGTGATTTCCTGCGAAGGGAAGGATCTGGATGCCGTGTATCGCGCAGGCGTCGCACGGACACTGGAAGCGCTTGCGGGGGAAGAGATCGAGTGTGCGATCCTCAAGGCGAAAAGTCCCACCTGCGGGGTCCATGAGATCTATGACGGCACATTCAGCGGGAAAAAGATCAAGGGCCAAGGGCTCCTTGCGAAGGCGCTGCGCAAGGCTGGCGTGCGTGTGATCGATGAGGAGGATGTGGAATCAGGAGTGGCTGGTGACTAGTGGCCCATATCGTCATTTCGAGCGCAAGCGAGAAATCTTTGTCATTCGCGGTCAGGTGGGCCATGTTTGGAAGTTCAAAACGGGAAACCTGCTAGCCGGGAGACCTTCGGGCATCGACATTATTTCTGCTTCGCGGCGCTTAGATCCTTCGACTTAGTTCTCCTGTTTCAGATAAGCCATTTTTTAGGAAACACTGATTCTGCGATTGAATCAGCGTTTCCTTAACATACGACGTTTTTCTCCGCTCAGGATGACGAAATGCGCCGTACCACCATTTCTCATTTCTAATTTCTCATTCAAGCGAAGCTTTCATCCGCAATCAAAGGGCGATACGCCCCAGGGACGAACCCTGAACCCGTTCCCTTCCATTTGACAAACTTGGTTTCTTTCCCTATAATGAAGAAAATGACCGTTAGTCAATTTCAAAGGAGGAAGACCTATGCAGAAGAAATGGATTGCCATCGCAGCAGCCGGGATGCTGCTTTTCTCGTCTATGTCAGTTCAGGCCGAGGAGCTGCCGCGCAGGAGCCTCACCGTATCGGGGAGCGCAGAGGTCACAGCAAAGAGTGACACCGCTGCCATCTACCTTTCTGTGGAGACAGAGTCGGCGCAGGTGAAGAATGCGGCTCGTGAGAATGCCCAGATCATGACCGATGTGCGGAATGCTGTCATTGCCGCCGGTGCAGATGCGTCAAGGATCGAGACGCAGAATTACAATGTGTATCCGCAGAATATCTATGATGATAAGGGCCGCGTGAAGTCGAAGAAATATAAATGCACGAATTCCATGAAGGTCGTGGTGAGCCGTCTGGATAAAACGGCCGCCGTCATGGATGCAGCCGTAGAAGCCGGAGCGAACCGCATCGACTCCGTGGATTTCTCCGTGAGCAAGACGCAGGAGTACAAGGAGGAAGCCCTGCGACAGGCGACTGCCGCTGCGCTTCGCAAGGCACAGATCATGGCAGGCACGCTGGGCCGCTCGGTCGTGAATGTGATCTCTGTCAATGAAGACAGTGCCGATATCACCCCGTACCGCGCGATGAATGTACGCATGATGGCAGGCGCGGCAGCAGATGCCAAAGAATCGACCCCGCTTTCCCCCGGAGATACGAAGCTCCAGAGCCGTGTCACCGTGGTGTTTGAGATCGGATAAGTAAATAGTAGCTGGTGACTAGTGACTGGTAGCTGGGGATGAGTGGCTAGGAGACTGAAAGACCAAGAGACCGGGAGACTAGTATGGCGATTTGTTAACTTCTGGGCTTAGTGAGAAGTGGTGGAATGCCCCCTCCCCATCGGGTAATGCTATTAAGTCAATGGAGGCTTTCAAACGTAATCAAGGGGCGAGCCGCTCCACGGGCTAACCCCGAAACGCAAACCCTGAACCTAAAAATTTTCCTTCTAAAAACTATTTGACACGCACGTAAAAAAACTATATAATACTCCTTGTGAGATTTGTCCGGAAACCACTAGCCCCGGAGGAAGGATGACATCTTGCGGTTCTGTTTTTTATTCAGAAGGAGTCATTACTAATGAAAACAACATTCATGGCCAATGCGGGCAACATCACTCGCAAATGGTATATCGTTGATGCTGCAGGACTGACTGTTGGCCGTCTGGCTGCCAGCGTTGCCAAAGTTCTGACCGGCAAGAATAAACCTACCTACACACCGCATGTTGACACTGGTGACAACGTCATCATCATCAACGCAGATAAAGTCGTTTTCTCCGGCAAAAAAGAACTGAAGAAAGTTTACTTCCACTACACCGGATATATCGGCGGCGACAGATACCAGAAGGCTGGCGACGCTCTTCGTGAAAAACCGGTATGGGTCGTAGAACATGCTATCCGCGGCATGCTTCCGAAGAACAAGCTCGGTGCTCAGATGTACCGCAAGCTCCACGTATACGCAGGCGCTGAACATCCGCATGCAGCACAGCAGCCTGAAGAACTGAAATTTGATATCCGTTAACCAGAAGGGAAGGAAATAAGAAATGGCAGAAGCTACATACTACGGCACTGGCCGCAGAAAAACATCCGTTGCCAGAGTCCGTCTGGTACCGGGACAGGGTAACATCACAATCAATGGCCGTGATCTGAAGGATTACTTCGATCTCGCAACCCTCGAACTGATCATTAAACAGCCGCTCGAACTGACCGGCACCACCACCGCATATGACGTCATCGCTAACGTAAAGGGCGGCGGACGTACAGGCCAGGCTGGCGCTATCCGTCATGGCATCAGCCGCGCTCTCCTCGATGTCGATGGAGACTACAGAAAAGTTCTGAAAGTCGCAGGTCTCCTGACCCGTGATCCAAGAATGAAAGAACGTAAGAAATACGGCCTCAAGAAAGCAAGAAAAGCAAGCCAGTTCTCCAAACGTTAATCATTGGACGAATGCCGAAAACGCTCATGGATTTCCATGGGCGTTTTTTGATGCATGAGAAGCAGAAACGAAGGGGACGAGCAGCATATGATGAAAGCGTATCAGCCCGCCTTCCCCGCGGAGCCTCTTCTCTTTTATAAGCTGTTTCCCGTCCCAGATCCACCAACCAAGTGCATTTCCCTACTATTTCCTTCCTCTATGAAGTATAATAAGGGAGACTGATTCACCAAGGAGGATTTATGACTGCAAACGATATTCATGACGCGATAGAGACATTTGCTCGCTACGGTGTGCCGCGGGAGCGGATTTTTAATGAAGTCATGCGTGCGCGCTATCTGGACTATGTACTTTTCCTGAATCCGGAGAATGTCCAGTACGGGATCTCCATCGATGACCTGTACGAGAATATGAAACGCACGGCGGACAAGCTGGGCATGTATGAGGGCGATGCAGATACCTATGCGCGCGTTTATACACTTGCGCTCCGCGTGGAGCCGCTGGTCTTTGCGCCGGAAATGCCGACAGCACCCGCCAAAGTGCATGCACTGCTCGCAGAAGCGGTAAAGAAGGCAGAGGCTGCGGGGAATACGGTGCTTTTCACCGGCGCAGAAGAATATCTGCCTTACCTTGCCGGAATTTTCCAGGATCTCGGGGGAAAACGTATCGCCGTTGCGGTGAAGGACGCCATCTGGAAGGAGCGTCTCCACTACGTCTTCCCACGCGGCCGCGCGATGCTGGAGAGCGAACTTGCGGAAGATACCGAGCACTACGATTACATTTTTGATTTTGAAACAGACGGCATCGTAGCAGTCGCTGATTTGAGACATCGCCTTGCCGAGAAAGGCGCCATGGACGTGATCATTCCTTCGGCGCTGCTGACGAAAGAGGGAGATGCTGCGCTTGCTGCCAGAAGAAGCTTGGCAGCCGAGAAGAAACTGACGGCTTTCTATGATACGGAAATCGGCGGGAACGAGTACGCTTACCTGCGCTTTGCCGGAGAAGTAGCTAAGACCGTGTCTTTCGGTCTGTCGGATTTTGCAGACGGCGCCTTCCGCGGCGTAGACCAGCTCTCGCTTCCGTCGGAAACCTTCATCGAAGCCGATGACTGGAACTATGATCTTTACGCTTTCAATGGTTCGCCGAGCGTTCAGATGCTCCTTTCTCAAAATATCGTTTCGCCTGATTTCACGCTTGGAGACGTCTTCTACGATGTACCGATGGAAGAAATTGAAACCGACCTGCCACGGATTTCTAGGGAAGCGGTGACGGACTCGGGCGTGCGGATGGATCTCGCGGCGCATGCATCCGGGAAAGCGCCGGCGGTTCTGCGTGTCCTTGCGGCAGGCGACCTCGTCCTGACCACGCTCGAAGGGCATCTTCGCACTGCCGTCGTAAAAGAACCTTGCGTTACATCTGACGAAGGCATCTTGGCCTTCCGCCCGCTGGAGGGCTATACCGGCGAATACGTGAAACTCTATTTCGATGGGAAACTGGGCGAACTCTTTCTCGCAACCATGAAAGCAGGGAAGCATTGGTATCTCACGACATCCCGACTCCTCCGTTTGCCCGTTCCGCCGGCAGGAAAGGAGACCATCGAAGCCCTCACCAGACTTTGCGATGACCGTACCAAAGCTCTCGCTGCTGCGGAAGCCGCATGGAGAGAAGCCAAAGAAGAGAGTGTTAGAAGGATGGTCGGGAAATAGGTTTAATGGGATCAACAGGTTCAGCTTGATAGAGGGGATAGCCCCTTCCTTTGGAAGGGGCAGGCGAGCGCAGCGA
>FR879552.1 GCA_000434475.1 Dialister sp. CAG:486 | reverse complement strand
TTTTCCATGCGATCTCACACTCACCATTTTCCCTCCTGCCATGAAGATCCCTCGGCTTCGCTCGGGATGACGAGGGGAAAAATGCCTTCGCGCTGTTGTCGGGAAGACCGCTCCGGCGGGTGGTGCCTCTTCGAGGCACTCTATCCTCTCCCTTTGGCGCGGCCCTTCTCCTGCGATCGCTGCGCAGCAGTCGCGTCCGCTTTCGAGCATCCGCACGGTGGCGACTGGCGATCTGGCTGACGCCCTCTAGTGCTGCGACGACAAAAGCGCCCCACGCTTTCCCTTGACGGAAGGCGCGGGGTGCTTTTACTTTGCCTGGAAGAGGCTATTAAAATTTATATTCTACTCCTGCCATAAAGTTTCTGCCCAAGTTGTAGAAACTGGAGGTCGACGAAGAAATGATGTCGTGACGGTTAAAAAGGTTGTCAATGTTCAGGAAGAAGCGTGCATTTTCATTGGCCTTGTACGAGAAGTTGAGATCAGAGAATACCTGCGATTTCATAGATGCATAAGGCTCGTCATCACGGATTCTATCACCCAGGTAGCTGATGTTAAATGCCGTGGTCAGCTTACCACGTGTATAGTCGATCCCTGCGTTGAAGCCCAATTTGCCGTAGTAATCGTGCCATTCCCCTTTGGTTTCCACACCGTGCTTATCGATTTTGCCTTCTTGCTTCTGTGGGTGGCTGTATGTCAGTCCAAGACGGTAGGAAAGATTTTCATTTTGATTTCTGGTCCAGTCGATTTCGATCCCTGTATTCTTGACGTCGCTGTTTTGGTAGGTGATATCTGGCCACTTCTTGGTATTAGCATCAATGAAGTCTTCGATCTTGTAAGAATAGAGAGCTACACGGTATGCATTCTTACCGATGGATTTCTTGGCGCCCAATTCATAGTGTATCCCTTTTTCCGGTTTCAGCCCAGGGACACCATGAATGTTACCCCCGCCATAGAGCTGGGTGAATGTCGGAAGCATGAAGGATTGACCGACTTTCCCATACACCATGGTGTTTTCGTCAAAGTGATGCATCAGAACGAATTCCGGCGTGAATTTATCATATTTATTGCCTGCATCATCGGCTTCGGTCCAGGTCTGGCGGAAATTCAGATTCGCCTGGGTCGCTTGGGTGAAATCATACGCCACCTGTCCGAATAAAGAATGCACATTTCTATCATAGAATTTTCCTGTGACAGATGTGCCTTTGTTGATCGTTTTATCCTGCATATCCCTTTGGAATTCATATCCGAGCATGAAAGAGCCCTTGTGGAAATCCCAACGATTCTGGAAGTTGATCCCTATGGTCTGGTCAAGATAACTGGTCTTATCATGAGAAATGCTTGATGGAGATGGATCGAAGTTTTCAGGTTTTTTTGTATTGATCTTGGCGGAAGCATTTTTGGTTTCCTGATCCCGTCTGTTATAAAAGGCATTTGCCGAGAAATTATTTTTCGTATAATGAAGAGCCGTCAGATTTTCTTCTGTGCTGTGAATCACATTTTTATATTCTTTTCCTGCATTGGCCGGATTGTCAATGCCGGTGTACTTGTACACGTAGTGATCGCTGTTTCTTCCATAGGTATGGGTGACATACAGGTCATCATTGAAATCATAGCGGGCATTGAAATTCGCATGCTCCCCGCGTTTGATATTGTAATACAAGCCTCTCGGCGCCCCGCTTCTTTTACTAGTCGTTTCTGTGGGCGCAGAAATATGATCGATCTTCCCCGTATGATCATATGCAGCAGTGAATCCCAGCTTCCCTGCCTGGAAGGAAGCCGCATAATTCTGGATGCCATAATTGCCAAATCCGGCCTTGACCATATTCGCACGCTTGCCCTTGGTGATGATATTGATGACGCCGCCATTTGCCTCCGAGCCATACAGGACAGCACCCCCGCCTCGGACGACTTCCACACGGTCAATCGATTCGACCGGGATATCCTCGAGGTTATAACGACCGCCCTGATTGATCGGCACACCATCTACGAGCACTAGTGTCCCTTTTTCGACACCACGGATGACAGCCTTGCTGGTCATGGTGCCTTGAGAAATATTACGTGGTCCCTGTCCGTGGGTAATGATGCCCGTAGAGAATTTCAGCGCTTCCTGTACACTGGTCGCCCCTGTCTTCTGCAGGTCATCCGCATGAAGGACCTCGATCGCCGCCGGCGTCTCCATATCCTTCGTCACACTGCGCTGGGCGGTGACAAGCACCGGATTCAGCTCATAGGTAGCCACTTCTTCGGCAAAGGCAGGCGTCCCCCCC
>FR879551.1 GCA_000434475.1 Dialister sp. CAG:486 | reverse complement strand
CTATGGATAAACAAGCGTGATATCGGATAAGGATGTCACTTACCTTTTGGCGTAATATATTCCCGTGCAGGACAAAAACATGATATAATAATTGTCGATAAATGACAGCAGCTATGGGCTGCCCGGTGAAGAGGGGTATATGTATGCATTTTCAGGATGAATTGACCATCGATATGACGCATTTTTCCGGCGAGGGCTGGGGGATCACGGAGGAGGAGATCGATGCCTGCAAGGAGCGCATCCGTGAGGCGGCGCTTTCTGTGGAGCGGCTTCGGAAGAGCGGGAAGGGGCCGGACGGCAGTCTCGTGCTTTTCCCGCATCTGCCGTATCTTCTGGAGGAAGAGATCCTGATCTCCAAAGAGGAGAGGGAGAGGCTGCTCGCGCTCTCGAAGCTGGCGAAGGAGCAGGATATCGTGGTGTCGATCGGTATCGGGGGCTCGTATCTTGGAAATCAGGTGCTTTTTGATCTGTTCTGCGGACAGTACTGGAATCTGTTGACGAAGGAGGAGCGCCACGGATATCCGCAGCTGTACTTTGCGGGGCAAAATCTGGATCCGGTGAGTCTTCTCTCGCTGGTGGACCGTATCCGGCAGAGCTCGCAGACAGCGTGGTGGAAGCACAAGGTGCTGCTGGTCGTGAATTCGAAGTCCGGGACGACTTTGGAGCCGGTCATGGCAGAGCGGGCGCTGCGTGAGATGCTGGGAAAGTTCTGCGAGGTGAGCGTCATCGCGGTGACGGACAAGGAGAAGGGGGCGCTGCGTCCTCTGGCGGAGAAGAATGGCTGGCCGTGCTTCACGGTGCCGGACGGCATCGGCGGACGTTTCAGCGTTTTCTCTCAGGTGGGGCTGGTCTTTGCGATGCTTTCGGGGATAGATATCCGTGATTTCCTCGCGGGGGCGAGGATGACGGAAGAGGCTTGCCGCAGTCTTTCGCTTTCGGAGAATCCGGCGCTGCAGCTGGCGGTCCGTAAGTATCTGGCGCGGGAAAATCATGGTGTCGATGCGGAGATCATCATGCCGTATGGGGACAGTCTCCGCTCGCTCGGCTGGTGGTATGCGCAGCTTCTGGGTGAGTCTTTGGGCAAGGCGCTCACGGTCTCCGGGGAAGAGATCCACTATGGCCGTATCCCTGTCGCGGCGGTGGGGACGACGGATATGCATTCGTTGACGCAGGAGCATCAGGAGGGGAAACGGAATAAGCTCGTGCAGTTCATCTCGGTCAGGGAATCGAGGGAAGACGCGGCCATCCTCTGTGATGAGGGGGAAGAGCGCGGCCCGGTCCCGCTTTCCTACATGCTTTCTGCGGCGCAGCGCTCGGATGAGGAGGCGCTCGCGCATGATGGCCGCATGAGCTGTGATCTCATCATGAGAAGGTGTACGCCTTTCCATGTGGGGGCGCTCATGTATTTTCTCTTCCTCACGATCGCCTACGAGGGGGCGCTTGCGGGCGTCAATGCCTATGACCAGCCGGGGGTGGAGAGTTATAAGAAGATCCTCCATGCGGATCTGAAAGAGTATATCGTGAAGCATAAGAAGTGACTAGGGACTGGTGACTAGTGGCTAGGGACTAGGGATTAGGAATAAGGGAGTAGGAATAAAAGACCGCAGCGGCGATGCCGCTGCGGTCTTTGCGCGCTAAGAAAAGG
>FR879550.1:1004-2965 GCA_000434475.1 Dialister sp. CAG:486 | reverse complement strand
CCCCCGATGGGGAGCCAAGAATGTTCTGCCGCTTAACTTAATTGCATTACTCTCCAGGGGTCTGCTCAGTTGGTGAGGATTTCCTAATCCCTAGTCCCTAATTTTTTCCATTCATCACCATCACGTCTCCCGCTTCGAGTACGGTATCTCCTTTCGGGATGATGACTTCTCCCTGTCTTAGGATGAGGACGACAAGATGACCGTGGGGGAGGTGGAGAGAGGAGAGGCTCCTCTGGTAATAGCGGCTCTTCTTCGTGACATGGATCTCCGAGAGGGCAAGGCCTGTGACAGGAGCGACGCTCAAAGCGGAAAGAACGAGCGTATCTCCGGCAGAGAGCCTCGTGTCGCCATTCGGGATGATCTTCTCGGCGCCGCGGGAAAGAAGAATGGCGAGCGTCTCAGGAGGGAATGCGATCTCCGAGAGCGCCTGCCCGCACCACGCATGCCCCGCGGGCAGGGTGAACTGGATGAATTGTACCGGCATCTCTTCCGTGTAGTCGGTGAAGGATTTCATGACATCGCTCTCATGATCGATCATAGAGAGCTTCTTCGCTGCGAGCGGCAGAAGCGCGCCCTGAAAGAGGATGGAAAGAAGAACGATGAAGAAGGTGACATGGAAGACGATGTCATTCACCGGCGCCTGCGTATAAGCGACGATGGCAAAGACGATGGCAGAGGCGCCGCGAAGGCCTGCGAAGGAGATCAGAGCGCTTGCGGCAGCGGGTGTTTTGAAAGGGGCAAGGAGAGCGAAGACGCCGAGAGGCCTTGCTACGAAGGTCAGGAAGAGCGCGATGAGGAAAGCGGGCCATGCGATCTCAGGGAGCTTCGATGGCGTGGAGAGAAGCCCAAGCAGGAAGAAGATCATCATGGAGAGGAGATTCGTTGCGCCATTGAAGAAATGAACGATAGAGCGTTTTCCGGGAAAATCGCTGTTTCCTAAAATGATGCCGGCAATATAGGCGGAGAGGTAGCCATTTCCATCCAGCATCGCGGGAGCGGCATAGGCAAAGATAGCGATGGCGGTCAAAAGCACCATGTCGAAGCCGCCTGCGAGATAGTCGGTCTTTTTCAGCGCCCACTTCGAGATGGCTGCGATGCCGAAGCCGAAGGCAAGCCCGAAAACGATCTGTGCTGCGAGAAGCATGAGCGTCCCCCAAAGGTCGGCGGAACCATGCATGAGAGAAATGCAGATGATCGTCATCATGTAAGCGGCGGGATCGTTACTGCCGCTCTCTACTTCCAGGAGCGAGGCAGTGTGATACTTGAGATTCAGCCTTTTCGCACGGAGGATGGAGAAGACGGATGCAGCGTCAGTCGAGGCGATGACCGACCCCATGAGGAAGCTCAGGAGCCATGGTTCGCCTAGGATGAAGTGGATGAATCCGCCTGTCAAAAGGGCTGTCACGACGACGCCCGCACTCGAAAGTACGATCGCAGGGGCGGCGACAGGCTTTGCCATAGACCAGTTTGTCCCAAATCCCCCGTAGAACATGATAAAGATGAGTGCGGTCGAGCAGATCTCTTCGGCAAAGTTGTAGTTTTCAAAAGCAATATTGACGGGACCATCCGAGCCGAAAAACATACCGAGCAGGATAAAGGCGAGAAGCACAGGGATGCCGAGCTTGTCCGATACACGGTTCAAAAATACACAGGCAAAGATCACAATGGCCGTCAAGAGCAGGAAAGAAGTCATAGGCGGTCTCCTTTTACAACAAGTGGAAAATCGATTTTCTTTATTGTATCGGAAAGGAAGAGAAAGAACAATGGTGGAAGCCGTTTCATGTGCATCGTCATTTCGAGCGAAGTCGAGAAATCCTCCTTGCAGACCGATAAAGGACGCGCGAAAGTAGAAAGAGGCAGCACACAAGTGTTGTTTTCTTGGGATGACGACACGGAGAAACCGTATTTTCAACAAGCGCGCGACCAACCCCGTCTCGCTGCGCTCGACTGCCCCTTCCAAA
>FR879550.1:0-938 GCA_000434475.1 Dialister sp. CAG:486 | reverse complement strand
TTCCATCCCCCTAGTCACAAGTCCCTAGTCACCAGTTACCATTCACCATTCACGCCCCAATCCCTACATTTCTTTTTTGCGCTATAATAAAGACAGGTGTAAAAACAAAAGGAGGAACCATCATGAAAGCTGATTGTGCAAACTGCCCGCATCATGCCTGCTATACCCGTGGGGCGAATTGTACGGGTGTGAAAGAAGAGGAGATTCGTAAGGCCTATACCGAAGAAGAACGGAAAATCATGGAGGCGGCGGCCTATGTCGAAGGGACATACTACAGCGACATCTGCCGTCTGCAGGAGACCGCTGAATTTGCCAAACGGATGGGCTACAAGAAGCTCGGATTGGCCTTCTGCATCGGTCTTCATGAAGAAGCCAGGTACATCGTGAAATACTTCCGACAGCAGGGCTTCGAGGTCTACTCCCTCTGCTGCAAGAACTGTTCCTTTGCGAAGAAAAACTTCGGCTTAAAGCAGGTGCATCCGGAAGCGGAGCATGAAGCGATGTGCAATCCGAAGTATCAGGCAAGGTTTCTGGCAGAAAAAGGCGTGGATCTCAATATCATCTGCGGCCTTTGCGTGGGACATGACACGATCTTCACCTCGAATGCGATAGGCCCCGTCACATCTCTTGTCGTGAAAGACAGACTTCTTGCGCACAATCCGCTGGGGGCGATCTACTCGAGATACTGGAGAAAGAAACTGCATATTCAGGACGAGGATGAGATATAATTTTGGGGTTCAGGGTTCAGGGGTTAGGGTTCAAGGTTAGTCCCGAGGGCGTGCTGCCCCTTGATGGGGAATGAGATCTTTGCTCGAATTAGGAATGAAGGTGGCGGTTTCGACGAGATCCTTCGACTCAGATCGCAGCTGTTCTGGCATTCGTCATCTCACATACGGCGTTTCTCGCCGCTCAGGATGACGAAACGGGGCGATGCCCGA
>FR879549.1 GCA_000434475.1 Dialister sp. CAG:486 | reverse complement strand
AAGAAATGAGGATTCATTTCTTCACAGCCTCTTTTGCATTTCATTCTTAGATCCTTAGAATACTTCTTTGATGACGATGGTCTGCTCACGGCTCGGGCCGACAGATACGATGCCGATCGGTACACCGATGAGCTTGGAGATGCCTTCGAGGTATTCCTTGCAGAGAGCCGGAAGCTCATCATAGCTTCTGATATCGGAGATCTTCTGCTTCCAGCCTTTGAAGGTCTTATAGACCGGGGTGATCTTTTCAAGGAATTTCAGGTCAGCCGGATATTCTTCGATTTCCTTTCCTTCATATTCGTAGCCCGTGCAGACCTTGATCTCTTCCATATCATCCAGAATATCCAGACGGGTGATCGCGAGGTAATCGAAAGAGTTCAGCTCTGCCGCATAACGGACAGCGCGGGTATCGAGCCAGCCGATACGGCGCGGACGGCCGGTGACAGTGCCGAATTCATGTGCGGTATTTCTGAGATAGTCGCCTGTCTCATCGAGCAGCTCCGTCGGGAACGGGCCCTGACCGACGCGGGTGCTGTACGCCTTCACGACACCGAAGATATTCTGCATGTTGTGCGGTCCGATGCCCGCGCCGATGCAAGCGCCGCCTGCCGTCGGGTGGGAAGAGGTGACGAATGGGTAAGTCCCGTTATCGCAGTCAAGCATGGATGCCTGCGCGCCTTCGAAGAGGACATTCTTGCCTTCCTTCACCAGCTTCTGCACGGTGTAGTTCGTATCCTTGACATAAGGGCGGAGCTTTTCCGCATAGCCGAGATAGTCAGCAAGCATCTGCTCATAGTCGAAGCCTTTCACGCCGTAGAGCTTTTCGAGAAGCATATTCTTCTGATCGACATTATATTTCAGCTTTTCTGCAAACGTTTCCTTATCCATCAGGTCACAAATGCGGATGCCGATGCGGTTGATCTTGTCGGCATAGCACGGTCCGATGCCATTCTTCGTGGTGCCGATCTTGCGGCTGCCTTTTCTGGACTCCTCCGCTTCATCGAGACGGATATGGTATGGGAAGACCACCTGCGCACGAGTGGAGATCTGCAGGTGCTTCGCATCGATCCCCTGCTTTTCCAGATTTTCCATTTCCTCCAAAAGGCTCTTCGGGTCCACGACGACACCGGTGCCTACGATGCAGATGGTACCGGGATACATGATGCCGCTCGGCATGAGACGCAGCGGATACGCTTTGCCTCCGGTCACAACCGTGTGACCCGCATTATTTCCGCCCTGGGAACGGACGACTACATCTGCTTTCGCCGCAAGATAGTCTACGATCTTGCCTTTACCTTCATCGCCCCACTGGGCACCAATTACCATTGCTGTTGCCATGATTCATTCTTCCTTCCTGTGACGGAATTTTTTCCTCAGACAGATGAGAGAGGAAATCAAAATCTGTACGTTTTACATTTTTTCGCACAATTACATTCTTATTATATCATATAGGGGAAGAAATGAGGAATGAGGAATTAGAAGTGGCTGGTGACTGGTGACTGGTGACTAGGGATGAGTGGCTAGGGATTAGGAGACATCAGCCGTCAGACCCTCATATCGTCATTTCGAGCGCCAGCGAGAAATCTTTGTCATTCGCGTTCTGGCGGTCAACGTTTGGAAATTCCAAACAGGAAACCTGCTATCCACTTCCCTTCGGGCATCGCCATTATTTTACTCCGCGGCGCTTCTATATTTTTATGCGCCGCACCACCATTTCGCATTTCTCATTTCTAATTCCTCATTCGAGCCGAGCCTTCATCCGCCATCAAGAAGCACGCCCCACGGGCGTGCCGCATCCCACCTTGAACCCATCATGCGTTATCTGTTACAATAGATAAGATAATATTCATAATAAAAATGTTGCCGAAGAAGGCTCCCTCCGGTTTGACGTTTTGAAAAACGCCTATGCGCATCACGCCTTGCACCCGACGGAAAACGTCGCTTGTCAGGCTGTGTTTGCCAGAACAAATGAGGCATGCGCCCTCGATTTTTGCGCCGTACCACCATTTCTCCTTCGGGCAGAGCTTTCATTCGCCATCAAAGGGCTGCACGGCCCAAGGGCTAACCATAGCCACCATTTCCCGTGACTAGTCACCAGCCACTAGCCACCAGTCACATTTCACACACAGAAAGGTCCCCCCTATGTTCCTACATGAAATCATGAAAGGCGCCGATCCATCCCATCTGGCCTTCACCGGAGAAGTCGACGTCACCTATGGCGCACTCGAAGACGCCATCCACCGCTACCGGAATGCCATTTACGCACTGGGCGTCCGCGAAGGCGAGCGCGTCAGCCTCTACTCCGCGAACCGTGCAGAATTCGTCTACGCCTTCATGGCCGTCGTAAGCCTCGGCGCGATCATCGTCCCCGTGAACAACTCCCTCGTAGACCGCGAAGTCGACTACATCCTGAAAGACTCGGGAAGCACCCTCCTCATCACAGACACCCCCATGGACGTCTCCGTCCCTTCGATTTCCATCGAAGAGCTGGATGAGAAATCACGCGAACCGCTCCCCGAAGCCCCTGATTTCCCGGCATCCCTCACCGAAGACGACGTATGCGCCCTGATCTACACCTCCGGCACCACCGGCAGCCCCAAAGGCGCCATGCTGACACACAAAAACCTCGTCAGAAACGTAGAACAATTCACCGCGCGGATCATCTTCAAGCCGGAAGACAAAGTCCTCTGCGTCCTCCCGATGTTCCACTGCTACGGCATGACCACCATCGTCCACGGCAGCCTCTACGCCCACTCGACCATCGTCATCCTGCGCTCGCGCACACCATCAGAGATCATCAATACCATCGTGAAATACGACGTCACCATCGCCATCATGGTCCCCCCGATGTACAACCTCCTCGCACGCAAGGGCGACCCCTCCCTCATGAAGACCGTTCACACCTTCATCTCCGGAGGCGCCTCCATCCCGCAGCCCGTAGCGCAGGCCTTCTTCATGCGATACAAGCACCCCGTACAGGAAGGCTACGGCCTCACCGAAGCCTCCCCCGTCGTCTGCGTCCTGCCGACCGCAAAGCCCAAGTACCTGACCAGCGGTCCCGCCATCCCCGGCGTCGAAGCCATGATCTCCGTCGAAATGAACGGCCCCTACGTCCCCGGCACCGTCGGCGAGCTCCTCGTCCGCGGCGACAACGTCATGAAGGGCTACTGGAACAAACCGGAAGAAACCAAGAAAGTCCTCACCGAAGACGGCTGGCTCCACACCGGCGACCTCGCCTACATGGACGAAGACCGCTACATCTACATCGTAGACCGCCTGAAAGACCTCATCATCGTGAACGGCGAAAACATCTACCCCGGCGAAGTCGAAGACTGCATCTACGAAGTCGAAGGCGTCGGAGAATGCGCCGTCGTCGGCCAGCCCGATGCCCTCCGCGGCCAAGTCGTCTGGGCCTACGTCGTCATGAAAGAAGGCTACACCTTCGACGAAAACAAGATCCGCAAATACATGATGAAAAATATCGCCAGCTACAAGATCCCGAAACGCTTCATCCCCATGGACGCACTTCCGAAAAATGCCACCGGCAAGATCCTGAAACGCGCCCTCCGCGAAAGCTAAGAAAAGCGCCTCCGACTCACGGAGGCGCTTTTTGCTTGCAGCCGGTGACTGGTAACTGGTGACTAGGGATAAGCAGCTAGGGATTTAGACTAGGAGACCGGGAGACATCAGATATCAGGACTTCTATCATCCATCCTTCGGACATCGCCCCGTTTCGTCATCCTGAGCGGTGAGAAACGTCGTA
>FR879548.1:29365-35497 GCA_000434475.1 Dialister sp. CAG:486 | reverse complement strand
CCCCAATCAAGGGGCGGCACGCCCCGGGGCTAGCCCCGAACCACGAACCCTTTCCCAAAGGAGTACCACTATGCATATCACCATCACCCCCGCGCCGCTTTCCGGCGTGCTCCGCGTGCCGTCCTCGAAAAGCATGACGCATCGCGAGCTGATCGCCGCTGCGCTTGCCAAGGGGGAAACGACACTCTCCGGCGTGACCCCGTCACAGGACATCGAAGCCACAGTCCGCATCCTTTCGCTGATGGGCGCGCATTTTACAGAAGAGGCTACCGAAGACGGCCTCACCTTCCATATTTCCGGCGGCCTTTCCCCGCAGAAAGGACGGCTCGAAGCCGATGCAGGAGAGTCCGGCTCGACACTGCGTTTCCTTATCCCGCTCGGTCTTATTTCAGGGAATGTCATCCGCTATGTGGGGCATGGCCGCCTCTCGGAGCGCCCGCTGACACCGTACTATGGGATCTTTGATGAGAAGGGCATTTCCTTCGACAACCGGGACGGTCTTCCTCTTACGGTCAAAGGGCAGCTTCCCGGCGGGCGCTATGCGCTTCCCGGAGATGTCAGCTCGCAGTTCTTCACCGGCCTCCTCTTTGCACTGCCGCTTTCCGGGGATGACTCCGTACTTATCAGCACGACCACGCTGGAGTCGAAGAGCTATGTCGATATGACGCTGGATACGCTTGCCCGTCATGGCATCACCATCCATGAGAAAAGCCCCGAGCATTACGAGATTCCGGGCGGGCAGTCCTACAAGGCGGGCGCATTTGCCGTGGAAGGGGACTACTCGCAGGCCGCCTTCTGGCTAGTCAGCGGTCTCACGGGAGCGGGCATCACGCTGCAGGGACTTTTCCTTGACTCAAAGCAAGGGGACAAAGCGATCCTTACCATCCTTAGCAAGATGGGCGGAGACATCCGCGAAGAGGACGGCATGATCGCTGCCAAGCCATCGAAGACACGGGGGACCGTGATCGATGCCGAAGACTGCCCTGACCTCGTGCCGGCGCTCGCCGCCCTTGCCGCTGTCAGTGAAGGCACGACCGAGATCATTCATGCCTCTCGCGTGCGCCTGAAGGAATGTGACCGTCTCCATGCCATGGCTGTCGAGCTCACGAAGCTCGGCGCGGACATCGAAGAAAAGCCCGACGGCCTCTTGATCCGCGGGCGGGACCACCTCACAGGCGGCGCCGTCTCCTCATGGAACGACCATCGCATCGCCATGGCCCTCGCCGCCGTCTCTGCGAAATGCAGTGCGCCTCTGACCGTCGAAGGCGCGGAAAGCGTCCGGAAATCGTACCCGACATTCTGGGAGGATTTCAAGCGGGTCGGGGGACGGCTTCTGACTGGTGATTAGTGACTGGGGACTGGAAGACTTCAGACTCCTGTATCGTCATTTCGAGCGAAGCGAGAAATCTTTCTTGCAGATCGGTAAGCAGTAAGTACGAGATAGCAGAACAACGTAGCACCAAAACTTCGTTTATTGAATGGCGCATACATGCTGGTTTCCGTACTGCAATAGAGATTTCTCGGCTACGCTCGAAATGACGATACGAGAACATCATAGTCTAAAAATTGCGGCGAAGCCGCCACAACCCCGAACCCTGTACCCCGAACCCTGAACCCTGAAACTTGAACCCATCAAAGGACATATTCTATGAGCAATACATTCGGACAAAAACTGAAAGTCACCATTTTTGGAGAATCCCATGGCACTGCCATCGGCTGCATCATCGACGGACTTCCCGCAGGGATCTCTATCGACTGGGACGCCGTGCGCCGGGATATGGCGCGCCGCGCTCCGGGCAGCAGCGCACTGGCGACCCCGCGCAGGGAGAAGGACGCTTTTGAGATCCTCTCCGGCTATTTCAATGACCACACGACGGGGACACCGCTCGCGATGGAGATCAGAAATGGCGATCAGCATTCGAAGGACTATGGCATTCTGAAAGACTGTATGCGCCCTGGACATGCAGACTACACCGGTCATGTGAAGTATGGCGGATACAATGACTACCGCGGCGGCGGCCATTTCTCCGGCCGCATCACCGCGCCCCTGACCTTTGCGGGCTCCATTGCCAGGCAGGTACTCTCTGCCAAAGGCATCCATATCGGCGCGCATGTTACCCGCATCGCGGGGATCGAGGACCGCCGCTTCGATCCTTTGGGAGAGAGCGAGGCGACCTTCGCTTCTCTTCGTGAAGAGACGCTCCCCGTCCTCACCAAGGATATCGGCGAGAAGATGGAAGCCGCCATCCTCGATGCCAAGGCGGAGGGGGACTCCGTCGGCGGCATCGTCGAATGTATGGTGACCGGCCTTCCCGTAGGGCTTGGCGATCCCTTCTTTGATTCGCTGGAGAGCGAGCTGTCCCACATGATGTTCTCCATCCCCGCCGTGAAGGGCATCGAATTTGGAGACGGCTTCGCCCTTGCGGCGATGAAAGGCTCGGCGGCGAATGATGCCATGCACTGGGCGGAGGGGAAGGTGGAAACAAAGACCAACCACAATGGCGGCATCTTGGGCGGTATTTCCGGCGGCACTCCCGTGATCTTCCGCCTCGCCATCAAGCCGACCGCCTCGATCGGAAAACCTCAGCTCACCGTGAACCTCGCCGAAAGGAAGGACACCCTCCTCACCATCGGCGGCCGTCACGACCCCTGCATCATCCCTCGCGCGATTCCTGTCATCGAGACCGCCGCGGCACTTGTCATCTTGGATGAGATATTGGTGACTGGTGACTAGTGACTGGTGACTAGTGACTAGTGACTGGGGAACAACAGTCCCTCTCGCATCGTCATTTCGAGCGAAGCGAGAAATCTTTCCTGCAGACCGATAAACGATGCATCTGCGAAAGCAGAAATACGTATACCAAGGCGTCGTTTCCCTGCCAGTTCTTATGTGATACTGACCGCAGTGCCAGGAAAGACCCTCGGCTACGCTTCTGATGACAACGGCGCGTAAATTCCGCAGCACTTTTAATTTTTATGCGCCGCACCACCATTTCTCATTCAAGCGAAGCTTTCACCCGCAATCAAAGGGCACCACGCCCCACGGGCTAACCCTGAAGACAGCACCTTTTTTGGGAGACATCCTATGACACATACACTCAAAGTCGGCTGCTATGGCGCGAAAGGCTCTTACACCTACGAGGCCATGGAGCAGCAATTCGCCGGCAAGGAACGGGAAGAATCCTATTTTCCTTTATTTGAAGACGTCGTGAAAGCTGTGAAAGACGGCACCATCGACTACGGGGTCCTGCCCATCGAGAATTCCTCGACCGGCGGCATCACCGAAGTTTACGACCTCATTCAGAAATACGACTGCGCCGTCGTCGGAGAGCAGCTGGTGAAGATCGAGCACAACCTTCTTGGCATTCCCGGCGCGACCTTGGACGACATCGACACCGTCTATTCCCATCCGCAGGGCTTCCGCCAGTGCCGCCCCTTCTTCAATGAGCACAGAGACTGGACGCTCGAGCCGTATTTCTCCACGTCTCGGAGCGCAGCGCGCGTCGCCGAAGACGGCAGGAAGAACCAGGCCGCAGTCGCCAGCCGCACCGCAGCCCGCCTCTACGGGCTCTCCGTCCTCGCGGAAAATATTTATTTCAATCAGAGCAACTACACCCGCTTCTTCATCATCGCCCCGAAGATGGAGATCACCGAAGACGCTGACAAGATCACCCTCGTCATCTCCGTCAAGCATGAGCCGGGCGCGCTCTACCACGTCCTAGGCTACTTCTTCTACGGCGGCATGAATATGACGCACCTCGAGTCCCGTCCCATGGAAGGCCATCCCTTCGAGTACTTCTTCCACATCGACGTCAAAGGCCGCATCCACGACCCATCCAACGCACAGACCCTCCACGGTCTCGCCTCCATGTGTACGTACTTCAAGATCCTGGGAAACTATCCGTCGTGTAAGAGATAGTGGCTGGGAGACGTCATCTTCACCTCGCATTGTCATTTCGAGCGAAGCGAGAAATCTTTGTCATTCGCGGGCAGGCGGCCGATGGGGAAGCCTCAAACAGGAAACCCGATGCCTCTCAGATCTTCGGGCCTCGACCCTTTTCGTCATCCTGAGCGGAGTCAAATGTCGTTTGTTAGAAAAGTCGTGTGCGGAATGTGGAGTACTGAGCCGAAGGATCTCGGTGAAGCCGCCGCCTTCCCATTGAACCTGTTGCCCCCCGTAGAACCTGCTAACCCCAAGGAGATTTTTATGAAACTCGGACTGATCGGAGAAGTGCTCGGACACAGCCTTTCTCCTGTAATTCACGAAAAACTATTTCACAAGCTGTCCATCCCCGGGCGCTACGACCTCATCGAGATCCCTAGGGACCACTTCGGTGAAGTACTGAGGGATACCCTCACCGCCCGTGACGGGCTGAATGTGACCATCCCCTACAAGCTCGATGTCATCCCCTTTCTGGATGACATTTCCCCGGAAGCAAAGACCATCGGTGCGGTGAATACCATCGCCAAGACGGACGGGAAGCTCGTGGGATACAACACCGACTACTTCGGCTTCCAAAGAACGCTCCGAAAGATCGATGCCAAGGTCAATGGAAAGGTCGCCGTCGTCCTCGGTCACGGCGGTGCGTCGCGCGCCATCATCCAGTGCCTTTATGATGAAGGCGCAGCAGAGATCCGCGTCATCTCCCGCCATCCGGAGAAGGTGGACTCCGATCTCCGCTCCTTTGCAGAAGAGCGCCGCGTCCGTCTCATGGACTACGCCGCTTTTGAAAGAGAGGTAGAAGGCGCACTTCTCGTGAACGCCACCCCGGTCGGTATGTATCCCAAGGTCGGCGTTTCACCGATCTCCAAAGAGGCCGCCCGGCATTTCTCCAAGGTCATCGACATCATCTACAACCCGAAGGAGACCCGCCTTCTCCATGACGCTTCGCATGCGGACAAGGCCAATGGCATGTACATGCTCGTCATGCAGGCCATCGCGGCAGAAGAGATCTGGCTGGAAAGAGAGATCCCCGATCGCATTGCAGAAGAGATCGCAGAAGAGATGGGGGGCTAGCGGCTAGAGACTAGAGACTAAGAGACTGGGTGGCATTCTTTCTCATTTGTCTTTCATGCCTCCTGTGCCCTATCCGCCCCTTCGGGGCACCTTCCCCTCGAGGGGAAGGCTGACGATACGAGAATACCATCATCTAACATGGCGGCGAAGCCGCCACTACAAGTTTGAAGGCAGGAATGAGTGACTAGGGATTGGTAGCTAGGGATTAGGTTTGCGATACGAGAAAACCGCTGGTTTCAAACCTCCGCGGCGCTTCTATATTTTTATGCGCCGCACCAGCCCCTTTGAACCTCTTGAACCTATAGAACCCGCTGAACCTTTTTCATTCGCAATCAAAGGGGCAGCACGCCCCGAGAGGCTAATCCTTAGCCCATTTTCCCAAAGGAGCATTCATGAAAAATATCATCCTGATCGGCATGCCCGGCTGCGGGAAATCCACATTGGGGCGGCGACTGGCCGAAGCCCTGCACCACTCTTTCGTGGATGCCGACACCTATTTGGAAGAAAAAGAAGGAAAGAGCATCCCCGAGCTCTTCGCCGTGAGCGAGGACTGCTTCCGTGATGCCGAAGAACGCACCATCGAAGCCCTCGCAAAGAGGGAAAGCCTCGTCATTGCGACCGGCGGCGGCGTCGTGAAGCGCGCTGTCAATATCGAGCGACTGAAAAAGACCGGCACCATTTATTTCATCGACCGCCGCCCCGAAGACATCGCAGGCGATGTAGAGGTCAGCACCCGCCCCCTCCTTGCCGAAGGCAGCGGGAAAGTCTACACGCTTTACCATGAGCGCATCACTCTCTATCGCAAGGCAGCAGACGAGATCGTGGTGAATGAGGGTTCGCTGGAAAGCGTACTCGAAAAATTGACGAAACTGGCGATCAGGGGACAGGGGATCATCTGACGCGGATAACGGGCTTGTAAGAAGAAAGATGACGAAGCGGTGCATGAAAATACAGGCAAGACCGGTTTCTGCGATGAAATAGGTCTTGCCACAAGTACGTATTGATATAGCCTGGACCCTTTTTCCCATTCCCGTGCGATCACCGATAAACAAAGAATCTTAGGCAGAGGAGGGCTCCTTTTTATGGGACTTTTTTTCTTTGTGAGGCGGGATAGA
>FR879548.1:27804-29265 GCA_000434475.1 Dialister sp. CAG:486 | reverse complement strand
CGAGCTTTTAGCTATCGCTGCGCGTTCCTCATTAGTGGCATGAGGGGCGACGTTTGAGGACAGACCTTTTATCCTCAAGGCTGTCTGCGATGGATCTCAAAGATCCATTGCCCGAAAGGGCGATGGGGGAGAGCCTCCCCTCTGCCCCTTGCATTCTTCTCCTGTTTCGAGTACGATAAAGAGTAAGAATCGTCGAAAAAATCGGCGGGTGCTGCCCGTGAGACAGGCCGCCTCCCGATTTCGTAACGAACAAAGGAGACAACTATGCTGAGCGATATATGGGTATATACGAGGACCGCGAAGCTCATGATCGGCCTCCTGCTCCTGGCCGCACTGTTGCTTGCTACGCAGAATTGGCCGCTGGGGCTGCTCTTCTTTATCATCGTGGCCGGGGTCATCGTCTACGTGAAACGCTCCGACTACGGGCAGGAAAAGAAGCTCCTGCGCTATCTGGATGACCTGTCCTCGGGCGTTTCGGCCGGTACGGTGTATGCGGTGAAGAACCTCCCTGTCGGCATCGCGATGATGGATGAGAAGAAAGAGCTGGTCTGGGCGAACAATGTCTTCCGCGGCTGGCTCGGCGAGGGAGCTGAGGTCGGAGTCCGTTTTCAGGATCTCATCACCGGGCAGAAGATTTCCAAGATCTGGGGCAAGACCGGGTGGTTCGAGTGCCATGCGGGCGAGTCCTTCTTCCGTGTTTTCTACAAATTTCTGGACACCGGAGAGAAGAACGATACGCACTTCATGGTATTCTACTTCATGGACCGCACGGATGTCGAAAAAGCGGTGAAGGCGTGCGATGAAGCGCGGCCGGTCTTCTGCCTCATCCGTATCGACAATGTGCCGGAGGTCACCGCGGACCTCACTGATGTCGAGCGCTCGGCCCTGCTCTCGGATGTCACGGAGAAGGTCCTCTCCTCCTTCAATGCGAAAGAGGGCTTCATCAAGCAGTACTCGACGAATGATTTCGTGGCGTGCATTTCACACAAGGCACTTGCGGAAATGATGGAGAGCAATTTCGAGATCCTCGATGCAGTCCGCGCGATTCATACGGTGAACCGCATCCCGGTCACGCTCTCTATCGGCATCGTCCAGAGCAGCGATTCCTTCATGAAACAGTTCGAAGAGGCGCAAGTCTCCCTTGACCTCGCCCTTGGACGCGGCGGGGATCAGGTCATCGTCCGCCTCGGGAAGGAAGTGAAGGCCTTCGGCGGGAAATCGCCGACGTCCGTCTCCTCCACCCGTGTGCGCGTCCGCGTCGTCGCACAGGCGCTGAAGGAGATCATCGAAGACGCAGATATGGTGCTCGTCATGGGGCATAATCATGAAGACTTCGATGCCTTGGGATCGGCGGTCGGCGTCGCCCACCTCGCGCGCGCCTCCCATGTCGAGGCGCATGTCGTCCTCTCGAAGGAGCGTGACACCTGCCGTAAGATGGTCGATGCCATCGAGAAGAGCGGT